>JAGBXW010000078.1 GCA_017629095.1 Treponema sp.
GCATGGTGATGACAGTGGGAATGGCCATTTTTGCCACAAGCTGAGGAATGGGCATGGTGAGCATGTAGGAAAGATCTTGTGGTGAGGATTTTACATGGGAAGGGGTACTCATGCTTTAAATGTAGGTTAAGGCTGAGCAGAATGCAAAAGAAAAGTTTTAATTTTCAAAATCTAACATTTTTTTCTTGACAAAATATATAGGGGGGGGGGTAAAATTGTAATAATAGTATTTTATAATTAAGGACAGGGGAATGCTTCAGATAAAGAAAATATTGTCAGTTCTATTTCTTTTTGTCTTGTGTACCATGGGATTTGCCACATCAATTAAAAATTATGTGTGTGTTGTGGAGGGAAATATATCTCCGGAAGACAAGACTTTTCTACAGGAATACAAAAATCGGCTTAGTAATTCAAGTTATGCAAAGTATGCAGAATACGTGGATGCTTTTCTTGCTGGTAGTTTTGGTTCTGGGTTTGTGTATTATAGTCAAGAGGGAAGGCCTTACATTGTAACGAATCGTCATGTAGTAGATGGATACAGCAGTGTTAATTTGGTTTTTGAAAACGAGGATGGCTCAAACTTAGAATTTAAGGATAGGGAGATTATTGCTGTAGCTGAAGAGTTGGATTTAGCCATCATTGGTCTTCCTGAACAATTTTCTCGTCCTGGACTTTCTCTTTGGACTGGAAAAATCACAGATGGAGATACTGTTTGGTCAGCAGGCTTTCCTGGCTTGGGAAATAGACCGCTCTGGCAGTTGGGTTCAGGAATTATTTCCAATGCTTCCGTATATATGGAAGAGGTTGTAGATCCAGAAGTTTCTTCCCTTATTCAACATACAGCCCAGATTGATGGTGGAAATAGTGGAGGCCCCTTGCTGGTAAAGGATGAAACTTCTGCTGTGGGCTATAAGGTTGTAGGAGTAAATACTTGGCAAGCCTTGAATCGTCAAAATACGAACTATGCAATTCCTGCCTCTCAAATTGACAGTTTTATTCTTAAAGCTAAAACTCAGACTCAAGACACTTCTTTTGATACTCAACTATCAAAATTTATTACCAATATGGGGAAAAATAATGGATCTGGTTTTTTCAATATAACAGCTTTTATTTCTTCTTCTATGGTGTATGCTTTGGGTGAAGGAGCTTTTCGAGAGGTTTTGGCTCGTGCTCCAGAATCTGTTCGTGCTGCCGTCATTGCAAGTTTTATCAACAATCCCTTAGATGGACTCCAAGCTGCAGTGAGCTATCAGGTGTGGAAAGAATTTTATCTGGAAGGGGAAAGTTTCATGCGTCCCACTATTTCAGAGCCTCTTGATCAGCCCACAGGAAAAACGGTGGATTATAGTTTTGAAAATGAAAAAACTGTTTCATCCTTCTGGATTCAAGAGGAAGACCAGTGGAAATTAGCAGAGTTCAGTAGCATTAAGGAATCTAAACAAGAAGAAAAACAGGCAAAGAAGAAAAAAATCTATTTTGATTTTGAAAATCCCTATTTTTTCTCTGTTTCTGGTGGATACGTGCGGGGACTTACTTATCCCTTCAATGGATTTAACCTTGATTTCGGCTTGTATTATAATTTTATTGGTCTGAATGTTTTTGTGGAAAAGGAACGGCTTATAGTTGAAACGCAAGATTTTTCTGTAGATGAGAGTTTCTTTTTGTATGGTGCAGCTCCTCAACTTCAACTCCCCATGATAGTAGGAGATTTTCTGATAGATATTATTTTGCAGGGGCGCTTGGGCATCTATTTTCCTGAAGATTTGGCTGAGTCAAGCATTTCCCTCTTAAACTTTGGTTTCGGGGCTGGAGTAAATTTGGGATACTACACAAGGGATTATATCTCTCCATATCTTACCATACGTTATAACTACACCGTGTTCACCTTACAAGACGTCTTTTTAAATAAAAATGAAAAAGTGGGAAATCATTCATTTTCCATTGGCCTTGGGCTAAAAATACTTGAAGTCTAAAATTTAAGAGAATGAAATAATACTGAATCAAAATCTTGCATACAGTATTAAATATAGGGGGTTTTATGCTAAAAAGATGGGTTTGTGTTGCTTGTATGGCAATAACAATGGCGATGCTGATGGGCTGTGCTACAATTGCAGCACGGGATGGTGTATCTAAAATACGGGAAGAACTTGATGAAAAAGCCATCTGGGGTTCTCCTAAAACTCATGCACTTTATTTTGGAACAGAAGGAAGATCTATCAATACCTTCCTCCAGCAAAATCCTCAGTTTGGATATGTTTTTTATCCTGCTGTGGTAATGGAAAATGTTACCTTTTGGTTGCAGCTAATTCCTGCTGGATCCTTTCGGTATTTTTTAGTACCTCAGCCTGTGGGATCAGAACTTAAGTTGTACACAAGTACAGAGCATTATAGCAATGGTTCTATGACTACAGTCTACGGTATTGGTGGTGTTGATATTATAGTAGACAAACCAGGACTGATTTACATGGGAAAAGAGGATAAAAATAACAAAGAAGAATTGAAAACTCTCAAGAAAATGGTTGATTATTTTGAGGGTAGTGAATGGGAAATTTATATAACACAAAGAATTCAGGAGATTGAAAATGTTCAAGAGTAAGAAATATATTTGTGCTATCCTTGGATTGCTAGCCCTTGGTTGTTCCTTAGTGTGTGCTGTTGAAATTGAAGAAGGGACTCTCAAGAAACCAGGGAGAAATAAGGTGGTGTTAGTTGGAAAGGTTTCCTTAAAAAATCCTATTGATTATGCTGCACGAGAACCTGCATTCAAGGCAATGAAGATTGATTGGCTTTTCCCACCTAAAAATCGAGATTTTTATTACACCGTAAAAGGTTTTGATTTTGAAAATAATCCTGATTTTGGGCAAACCTTCTTTGCAGAGGCAAAAGTCCAGAAGGATGGTACCGTTCGTATTGAAGAATTTATGGCTTGGATTTTTGGTCATACCAATGATAACTTCTGGTTCCGATTGCCTGCCATGGTTGACATTACTGTTCCAGAGGGAGCCCAGTACGTTTATGTAGGGAATTTTCAATATGACTTGGATTATGCTTTGAGAGCTATCGATTTACAGCACTTAGATGAATTTTCCTCTGCCCAAGAAGAACTAAATCGTGCCTTGGGTGAAAAAGGCGATTTGTATCGAGGTGAATTGAAGTTTTTAACTCCAGAGGATTTAAAAGAAAAATAACCCCGCCACAGCTCCGCCTACAATCAAGATGATAGGGTGGAGCTTTGTTTTTAGCAACAGCACAAAGGATACTACTGCAATAGCAATGCTGGGAATGCTCCGTGCCAAGTCTGTTGAAAGCATGCCATTTTTCAAAGCCATGTTCAAAGCGGCATAGAGGGTAATTCCCACTATAAAGGGCTTTAATCCTGTCATCATGCCTCGGAAATATACTGACTTTGCCACAGCTTTAAAGAAAAAAGCCACCATCAGCACCAAAATCAAGCTAGGGAGCATAACCCCCAGGGCTGCGGCCAGTACGCCGGGGAAGCCTGCTAACTCATAGCCAAAGGCAATAGCAAGGTTAATTCCCACGGGACCAGGCGCAACTCCAGCAATAGCTGCAGTGTTGGCAATCACCTGGGGAGATAACTCAAATCCTCGGGCTAAAAGCTCTTGCTCCACCAGTGGAATCATGGTGTAGCCACCGCCAAAAGAAAAGAATCCCAACTTAAAGAAAATTAAAAACAAGGTTAGTGCCATGGTCTCCTCCGTGCAAAGGTAATAATCAATCCAGTTACAATCCCCAGAGCTACTACTGCTGGCAGCGGTAATGCAGGCAGAAAGAGGCAAAGGGCAAGACTTATGGCGGTAAGAATCAGGTAGGGCGGTGCCTCGTAGGCAGTCTTTCCAATGCGGAATGAAGCGTAAGCAATGAGGGCCACCACCACAGGGCGAATACCATCCATGGCTTTTTGCACCGCTGGTAAATCGCTAATATTGGAAAATAAGGTCATGAGGGTAAAGATGATGATAAGACAGGGCAGTACGCTGGCTATGGCTCCCACAAAGGCTCCCAGAATTCCCCCAGTGGTGTAGCCAATGAAGATTGCCCCATTCAATCCCACGGCTCCTGGCAATCCTCCAGAAATAGATACAATGTCGGTAAAAGTTTGCTGATCCATCAACTGTAGCTTGCCCACAATCTCCCGTTCCACCAGTGGAATCATGGAGTAGCCTCCACCAAAGGCAATAAAACCCAACTTAAAGAAGCACAAAAACAATTGTAATTGCACCTTCATAAAAGCCTCCCGATTAAAATCAGTATAAATTCTTTTGAATTTGAGTGCAAGATTGCGGAAAATAAAAATTCTTTCTTGTGCTATTTCTTGATTTGTGATAGAATTATATCGTGGCAACTCTGTATATAGTGGGTACACCCATAGGAAATCTTGGAGATATTACATATCGTGCTTTAGAGACATTCAAAACTGTGGATGTTATTGCCTGTGAAGATACCCGACATACCTTGCAGTTACTGAATCATTTTGAGATTAAAAAGCCTTTAGTGTCTTGTCGAGCTCAAAATGAACAGTCTGCCGCTCAAAAAATAGTGCATTTATTGGATGAAGGGCAGAATGTTGCCTACGCCAGTGATGCTGGCACTCCTGGAATTAGTGATCCTGGGGCGGTGTTGGTGGATGTGGCTCGTGGGGCAGGTCATGAGATCGTTCCGATTCCAGGTGCTTGTGCCTTTGTTTCATTGGCGAGCGTAGCTGGTTCAGGAGGAAAGACCCTTCTTTTTGAAGGATTTTTGTCTCCAAAGCCAGGGAGAAGGCGTTCTCGTTTGCGAGAGTTAATGGTTACTGGATTTGCATTCGTTTTATACGAATCTCCCTTCAGAATTGTTAAGCTTTTGGCAGATATTGCCGATATTCAATGTGATCGTCGCATTGTAGTAGGGCGGGAACTTACAAAGTTGCACGAAGAAATAGTGGAGGGGACCGCGGCAGAAGTTCTTGAGGACTTCGCCGGACGCAGCAAAATACTGGGAGAATTTGCTGTGTTTGTTTCGGGCAGTAAAGATGCCCAATTTCTAGATGAAGATACCGAGGGAGTCGGTAGAGGCAGGTCAAAGTGATTATTGATAAGATTGGAGGAATTAATCCTCTGAGTAATGTGCAGGGGTCCCAGCGTGTCTCTGCAAGATCCTCTGTTTTCATGGGCGGGGATTCTATCTCTGTGTCTCGTGAGGCTCAGGAAATGGCTGAAGCATATTATCTCTCTGAGATTGCAGCTGAAACGCCAGATGTTCGTGTTGATTTGGTAGAACAAATTCGGATGAAGATTCAAGATCCCGCATATTTGAGTGGTTCCGTTATTGATTCTACAGTCGATAAAATTTTAGCATCTTACATTGGATTTTAATCTTTAGAATATAGGATCATAAAAAGGCTGTCTCGAAAGTAGAAATTACTTTCTGGGGCAGTTTTTTTTTGTTGTTTAAAAGGAGCATGTATGGCTGATTTGCAGTTTAAAATCTCACCCAATATTGTATTGGCAACGTATATTTCATCTCGTCTGGGGCTTTATGCCAAGGAATGGGGTGAACGTTACATGGTAATTGTAGATCCTGTGTTAAAAGAAGTGCATAATCTGGACACCTTGTATGAGTCCTTGTCTACACGGCATATTGATTATTTCATTTTTGATGAAATAGATTTTTCTGCTGATTCGGAAACTGTTAAACGAGCCTTATCTTTGGCACGGAATGCCTATGTCCAAGGAATTATTGCCATTGGGGGATCTTCTGTTTTTGGTATTGCTCGAAGTGTTTGTGCTCTTTTTAACGAAACTCATGATATTTATGATGTTTTAGATGGTGCTTCTATCAAGGCTGATCCATTGCCCCTTATTGCTGTTCCATCCACCATTAGAAGTCCTTTTTTGTTTACGGAATTTGTCCCGCTCATTGATGCACGTAGTAGGCAGATACGGATTTTGAAGGTGCATCCTTCGCTGTGTAAATTGGCACTTTTTGATCCCACTCTCCATGTTTCTCTTTCTCAAAGTCAGATGAAGGCCATTGCTTTGGAAACTTTAGGCATTGCGGTGGAGGCATATCTTTCTCAAAAGGCTAATTTCTTTTCTGATATGTTTGCAGAAAAGGCCATAGAACTTTTGGGAAGCTATTTGAATGCATCGGAAGGTGATGTATCAGCCATTTCCCCTGAAGTTATGTTGTCTCAAGGTGGTTGTATGGCATCTTTGGCTATAACTACAAGCTCTGTGGGGCCTGCTACCTTGACAGCTCTGGCTGTTGGTGCCCGCTATAAGATAACTCATTCTCTGACAGGTTCCATCCTCTTTCCCTATATGCTGGAAGATGTGGCCCTGTTCAAGCGAGACAGGATTGTTCGTGTAGCCCAACTGTTGGGAATTGAAGAAGACTTGGTTGGGGATAAGGATAGAATTGTAGCTTTGCTGGCAGAACGTATTCGTCATTGGATTGCTCTTGCAAATCTACCTGCTCGGCTTAAGGATTTGTCTTTGACTATGGAGCAGTTTATCATTGCTGCAGAAGACGTAAGTCAGCTAGACTTGGTTAATAGTATGCCTCGCTCCATGGGTGCTGATGATTTATTTGAGCTGATGAAACGAGCCTTTTAATCAGTTGGTGTTATGATTGCTCCAGATAAATTAAACCACTTGAAGGGTGGACAAAAGCGGCGAAAACTTGCCCTGTGTTTTGGTGCCTTGGAACGAGATATTGCTGGCATTGCAGAATCTGGCTGTGGTTACAGTTTTCCTTCTCTGTCTCGCAGTGAGTATGTGGCAAAGCTCGCTGCCGTTGTGTTAGAAGATCCGCAGCTTCCAGAAGCTACCGCTCAGGAATTGGCAGCGTTGTTGGCTGCCAATCCTTTGGATGAACGGCGAGTTTGCAATTGTGCCCGCAATGCATTGTTGGCCATTATCGGAACCTTTCCTGCTGAATGGGATCTAATCATTGCTCCTCATCGCAGTGAACTTCCTGTTTCTCGGGACTTTTACCCTGGCTTGTACGTGTATGCGGAAGATATTCGCTCTCCCTTCAATCTTGGTTCAATTTTTAGAACAGCAGAAGCCATGGGAGCCCAAGGTGTTTTTCTTTCTCCTGGCTGTTGTGATCCCTTGCATCCCCGTGCCATTCGCTCTGGAATGGGCTGCATAGAGGCGCTCCAGTGGCAGCGATTGTCCTTGAATGAATTGCCCCAAGAGTTACCAGTTTTTGTGCTGGAAACAGGGGGAACTGCTATCAACGAATTTGTCTTTCCAAAACAAGGTATTGTGATTATTGGTTCCGAGGAGTTGGGAGTAAGTCCAGAAGCTCTGGAACGGGCCACCTATGGCCGAGTAACTATTCCAATGAAAGGTATCAAGGCTTCATTGAATGTCGGTGTGGCTTTCGGCATTTTAATGCAAGCCTGGGTAGCGTCTCTGAACTAAAAGGTATTTTCTGCAAAAATGAATTTAGATGTTATTCAGCTCTTTTATCAGTAGCTGAAATTGTTTTTCTTCAGTAATACCAAAATTGCTGAGAACCGTTGGCTCCATACATCTAAAAGTTATTCTTTGATCTTGATAGTGGCAAATGCTATTTGCCAGATATACAATTTCCACAATTTGTCGGTGACTTTCTGGTGCAGAAGTTGGAGTGTGGTGGAATTCTATGGCAGCAGTAATTACTTCTGGAAAATTCCATTTTTGGGTAATGAGAGAGCCAATTTCTGCATGATTGGCACCACCAATAATTTTTTCGTATACTCGTGCTGGAATATGTTTTGTGTTGCAGAAGTTCACAAGATTGTGGATTGTTTCTGGGTGGGCTGCCTCAAAGAGAATTTTTCCAATGTCGTGGAGGAGCCCACAAACATAGGCGTCAGAAATAATCTTTTTGTTGGTTCCGTAAAATTTATAGGCCAGAGCCAAGGCATAATTTCCCACGTCTTTGGCATGACTCCACATGATTTTTTTTGTTTTGGTGGTGGGAGTCAAGTTTTGAAAGGTTCCAATGGCGTAGATTAAGTTTCGCACTCCTCGTAATCCCACCATTTTTACGGAATCTTCTATGTTGGTGGGCGTTTTCTTCATTCGATAGGAAGCACTGTGGACTAATTTAATCAAGTCCGCAGAAAGGGTTACGTCTTGCTGAATCAAGGCGATGATTTCTCCAATTTCCGAGGTGGGATCCTCCAGCAATCTGCTGATTCTACTAATATTTTCTGGAAGTTGAGGAATGTTTTGGAGGCTTTCGGCAATTTCCTTTGATATGGCAGAGATGTATTGGAATTCATCCATATTTTTCGGAAGCTTAATCCGAATGGTGGTAATGTTCTCTTGGGAAACAATCTGGATATTTTCTTCAGGAATTCCGAATTTCCGCAACATCAGGGTGATGCTAATAAATCCCAGTCCCGCTCCTTCTTGTTCGTTGATATAGGAGAAAATCTGAGCTGGATCTTGAGATTCCAAGGCCCGCATAATCCTGTCATGAATACGCTTGTATTCAAAAACGGTGAGTTTGCTATTATTGGCCACTTCTAGGAAAAAAGACTCATCCTTTACAAATAAGGTCATGGTCATGCTTAAGCCCTTTTCTTCCTGGCAACTTTGATAGCGCTCCTGATTTGATATAAAATCTATCTTAAATGTTTCCATACCTTGAGCATAATCTTGCTCATTAAAGATATCGAGATTTTGCTCCTGAAAATAAATTCGCTTTGCGTTCGCCTTTTGACTGTTATCTATCAATTCTGTAAGACAATAGTCAATGTACTCAATCATACTTTCTTGTTTCATTTGGTACAAAAAGGTAGAAAGAATTTTTTTTAGATAGTGCTTCATTTCTTGGGTTAGATGAGAGACTGTTACCGATATAGGAATTTCCTTTTGAATCATATTTTGTACAATTTGAGGATTTAATAATTGTAATTCTTGCTCGGTTAAGTACTGTTCCACATGTTCTCCAATTATTTAAAAAGCCTAATCGATTTTGTTGTTCAAGAATAACACAAAAAAAGCTATATGAAAATAAAGGTTGAGTTAGTTTTCAATTTATTTTATGATAAGTTCATGACCGATTCTGTAATAATTGACTTATTGGTGTTAAGTCTCTTGCTGGCAGTGAATTTTAGACTTTTTTTTATGACCAGAGGGCAGCAGGATGTGGCGGTGCTTCTGGCTCCTGTTGCCTTGGGGATTTGTATTGTAGGTTTATTTGCTTGGGATTTTTCTCTGCCTAAAGCAGTGATTCTTGTACTTGCCTTTGTGGTTTTTATTGAAAATTCCTATAGTTTGTGGCGATTTTGCAACAAGTTGTATGTAGACTATTTTAGTCCCCTGCTGTGGCTTGTTTCGATTGTGAATATTCTTGTAATTCTGGGAGTAGGAGCCTTGGTGGTGCTTTTGCGACCGCTTCCCGTTGCCTCAGATGTAGCTGTAAACCAGCGAAGGGTAACCTTGAGTGGTTCAGTTCGTTCTGGATTGGCTCCTCGTGAAGGCTTTTTTGAGACAGCTGATGTAATGCTGGTGCAATATAAGCCTGCTTCTGATGCTGCACCCTGGTCTGAACGCGGGGCTCGTATAGAAAATCCCACAGAATTTCAGGGTGCAACGCCAGTTTTGCCACTGGTTTTATGGGTTACTGATGGACGGACTTTCATTGAGCGGGAGGAACCAGTAGCTGCTACCTTGGCTTCTCTTGGCTACGAGGTGGTTGTGGCAGATTTTAACCAAAAAATAATTGCATCATCTCGAATGCGTTGGAAGGGCTTATTTTCCCCAGAGGAAATTGCAGGGCAGGAGGCTACCTTGCAGCGGGAGTCATCTTTTCAGTATGAAGCCCTCATAGATTATTTTGGTGGAGAACGAGGATTATCTTCCAGAAAGGTCTTCCTTCTGGGGGATGGATACACGGGAGAAGGTGCAAAGGCTGCCAGTTTGTTGCATCCCTTTGTGGCTGGATTTTATAGTATTAATGGGGAAGATTCTTTGGGAAACCACAGTGTAATTCCAGGTTGGTCTAATGGATACGGCCCCTTGGGAGAGACTGCTCCTTGGGTAAATTATTTGATAAACAAAACAACCTTGCTGGAAAGCCGAGATGAGTCTCGTTTTCATTCCATTGCGGCTGCCTACCAAACCCACAAAATCTTTTCTTCAATTTTTGCTGCCAAGGAGGATTTATAGCATGACATTACAGCAACTTGATGAATATTTTAGAAGCTTTTTGAATCTGGATCAGTACAAGGGAGATCCTTCCTTGAATGGCATCCAGGTGGAAAATCGTGATCCTGCTGGTACGGAAATCACAAAGGTGGCCTTTGCAGTGGATGCTTGCCAAGAAACAATCCAACGGGCTGCTGTTGCGGGAGCCCAGGTTTTATTTGTGCATCACGGCTTTTTCTGGGGACAGTGCCAGACCATTACAGGGGCTCATGGAAAGCGAATCAGAACCTTGTTTGATCATGATATGGCTCTCTATGCCTGTCATATTCCGCTGGATGCAAATGCTTTGGTGGGCAATAACTACGGACTGGCGCAACGGCTGGAGCTGGAGTCCTTGGTTCCCTTTGGGGATTGGCATGGTATGACTATTGGAGTGGGAGGAACCTTGCCAACACCTATGACAGTAGATGGGGTACTCCAAAAATTGTTTCCTGCAGGAGAAAAGCCCCTCCATGTGCTTCCCTTTGGACCAGACAAAATAAGTCGGATAGCTATTGTATCTGGTGGTGCAGCCCGAGAACTGAGTCAGGCAATAGAGCAGGGCTACGATGCCTTTATTACAGGAGAAATTGGTCACGAGCAATATCATCAGGCTTTGGAAGCTGGCATTACAGTGATTGCCGGTGGCCACTATCAAACGGAAACGGTGGGTGTGTCTCTTGTGATGGAAAAGCTTGCCAAGGAGAAGGGGCTGGAAACCCTCTTTATTCAAGTGCCCACAGGTTTGTAAGCTGCCACTTTCAGAAAGCATTTTTGTTTCAAGATAGTATTCTGGACAATGTTTTGACTATTCTATAGTATAGGAGAACTATGAGCGAAATTGATACTTCTTCAAAAGATGCTGCATCTCAGGATTCAGCAAATATTCCCTCTCAAAGCCAAAAGGCTGGTTCAAGTCTCTTTGTAAAGACTAAATTATTGCCCTTGGTGCTGACAGTGGTTGTTTTTGTACTGGATCAAGGCAGCAAATTGCTAATCATTAAAACTATTCCGCCCTATACCATTGGAGCTTCTTTTTTTGGTGATTTTTTGCGGATAATCCACGTGTACAATCCTGGAATTGCTTTTAGCATGGGCAATAGCTTGCCGGACACCTTGCGGAGTTTGCTTTTTGCTATTATTCCCTTGGTGGTGCTGGTGGTGGTTTTGGGAATTTATTTTCGGAATGATGATTTTACCTGCTTCCAGCGGTGGGCCGTGGCTGGCATTATTGGTGGTGGATTAGGTAATATCTACGACAGATTCTTCCGAAGCGAAGGTGTAGTGGATTTTATTGATGTAAAATTCTACGGCCTTTTTGGACTGGAGCGGTGGCCCACCTTTAATATAGCCGATGCGGCTGTCTTAATTTGTGGTTTTTTGCTGATTATGAGCTTTATCCGAGCCATGATTCAAGAAAGTAAGGCTGAAAAATCCCAAGATTAAACTGATAATAAAAGGGGCTGTCCGAGAAAATCTCAAAGGACAGCCCTTTTCCATGGATTTTTATATATCAATATCCGTCAGACATGGCTCGGTTCAAGTCACGCTGATACAATTCTTGGTAAACCAAGCTTCTTGTTTTTAGCTTTTCCTTAACATCCTGAGCAAAGGGCATGTGACGCCAGAAGATACCGCGAACTTCCTTATCAAGTCGCTGTACACCCTCACTTTCCTTTGTCATCCACAATACGTAGTCGTCAATGAAGAAGTCCTTTACATCTCCCTTCAGTTTTTGTGACACAATCCACTGGTAGTATTGGCCAGTTAACCCTTCTTCCATCCAGTAGTAAGAAGCTTTTTCTTTTGCTACTTGCCAACGTAAATCAGCAACTGCAGTCAACAAGGCAATCTTCAAATCTTTGGGATACATGGGAACGGCAATACGTCCACGGCTGGTAATACGATTATACCGGTCAAAGGGTTCCCAACAGAAACCGTAATCTCCATAGGTGGGAATTACAATCACATAGGGAACAATACGATTAGAAACATTTTTGTGGATACGGCAGAAAGCGTTAGGATCAATGGATTCAATCCAAGCCAAGGCATCTACGATATTTTCACGGAAACCTGTTCCTCTGGGAGTACAATGGTAATATTCGCGGGTAAAGATGGGGAAGTGATTTCCCTGTCGTCCAACGGTCATTTTTGCCATTTGGCGAACGGTATCAACTTCTGTGTTGATTTCTGAAGTATTTACTTCGATATTAACGGGACCACTAGACAACTTAATATCCAGTGAGTCTGAAATTTCCTTTGCATCTTGGAATTCTGCCAAGTAACCACGGATTTCCTTGTCAATTTTTGAAAGTAACCGTAACCGCTCTGTAATTTCAGCGAACATTCGCTTTTGGCTATCGGTGTAAGGTGCTCGATGGTTGCCAAGACCAATAAGCATATCATGACGACAAATTTGTTCTACACGAGAAGTAAGCTCTGCTTCTATCATAGAACGTTGGCTTTCCTTTGAAGTCAAAAGGTTTTCTGAGTTCTGGAGCTTGCCTGAGTTTTTGCTTTTTAACTGCATCAAATGAGCTGCTTCTTCTGCTGGGTTTCCACTCTTGCGGGCAGGTCGAGCTTCGTCGGTAGCAGACAGATTGATTCGTCCAGAGGCAATCTCTTGGAACCATTCGTCCAAGTAGTAAACAGGCTCTCCAGTTCTATTTTCAAAAAAAACAGAAGAGAATAAGTCTTTTTGCTGGTCTGTAAACAAGGATGGTAAAACGACACCAAAACGCATGAGCATACGTTTACATTTTGGCAGACCTAAATCGCCCATTTTGGGAGCCAAGGAACGAATAAATTCCCAGTACTTGTTTACCATTTGTTGACGGTAAACAGTTCTATCCTTGGGATCTTGGCAGGTGAGATATTTTGTCAGCAAGGTATGCAACCCTTGAGCAGAGGAATTTTCCCCTGTAAGGGCAGTTTTGTAGTAAGTAGAGTCATCAAAAATATCTGTGGGAGTTGATGAAAAAAATTCCGTAATAGGTTTGAAGGTTCGAATACTTAAATCAACTTCAGATACATTTTTTTTCGGCAGATCTTCAGCCTGTTCCAAGCTATCTGTTTCAAAGGGAGTTATTGTAGGCATTGAACTTTCATTTGCAAGCAATGCGGCAATTTCGGGATCCAATTCTTCGTACATTCTCATATTATGAGTTATCTTTACTAGAAAGTCAAGTTTTGGTTGTGTTATGATTTTTTTTATGTTAAAATCGGGTATGGGGGTGTAGTATATGAAATTATTTTCTTCTTATAAATTTAAGTTTGTTATTGCTGTTATTGCGCTCATTTTTGTTGTTGCCATAGTTATTGCTTTTGCTGCAATTCGTATGATTGAAAAGAATGCTATGGATGTTTTCCATGAACGCTCTCATCTTGCCATGGAACAGGCTTCTCAATATATGGATGTGGAAAAAATTGTCCAATTAGGAAAAACCCTTGATGACAAGGATCCTTACTACATTGAAACATGCGGTGTTCTCTGGGATATACGAGTGACTCATGGTTGTAACTATGTGTATGCCATGTTACCAGTGCCTGGTTCAGATACTGATTTTATGTATATCTTGGATGGAAGTGCAGAGCTTATTGACGGAAAATTAGTTCCTACAGAAGATTACTCACAAATTGGTGACATAGAAGACATTACTAGTTATGGTGAATATCCATGGATTTGTATGGAAGAGCAAGAACTCATTACCTCCGACATGGGTTATTACGACATTTGGGGATGGAATACCAGTGTGTATTTTCCCTTGGTAGATAAATCTGGAAGATCTGTTGGATTTCTTGCCTGTGATTACGATGTTACTGAACTTGCAGGTAATTTGAAAAAAACCTATTTAACCTTAGGTTTTTTGGCTTTAGGGGTTGGCTCTGTGGGCATTATTTTGCTTCTGCTCTACATCGTTCACTTTTTTAAGCGAGTGGAGGGAGTAACTTCTGCTATGAAAAACCTTTCTGGCGGTTCAAGAGATCTCACTGCACGATTGCCTGTTCGTGGTACTAGTGAGCTGGATATATTAGCTGAAGCATGTAATAAAATGATGGGACAGTTACAGGAGATGGTAAAAATAGTTTTAGGTTCTCTTTCTTCGCTTACAAGTAATAGTAGTCAGCTTGCAGAACAAAATCAAGGAACTCTGGAGTTGATTGGAACTGCTGATAAGGCTGTTCACGAAATTTATACTAAGGCAGAAAATCAGAATAGTCTGACGGAATCAGTAAATCGGGAGATTGAACTGGTTCGACAAGCTGTAATCCAGCTAGACGAAAAGATTGACCAGCAAATTTCTGCGGTTATTCAATCTTCTGGGGCTGTAGAGGAAATTTCTGCAAACATTTCTTCTGTTGATAATAATATTATGCGTATTGCTAAAGAATATACAGAGATTGTAGCGGAAACTGCCCGAGGAAAGGAAAAGCAGGATGATGTTGCCACCAAGATTGATATTATTCAGCGACAGGCCGTAGGATTGGCAGAAGCAAACGAGGTTATTTCTCACATTGCGGAGCAGACCAACTTGTTGGCTATGAATGCTGCGATTGAAGCTGCCCATGCTGGAGATGCAGGAAAGGGCTTTTCCGTTGTTGCTGATGAAATTAGAGCTTTGGCAGAAACTTCCTCTGAGCAAACAAAGGCAATCATGACCTTGATTTCTGACATTCAGAATGCAGTTGTAGGAATTGTAGAGGCTTCCAAGGGAAGTTCCCAGTCCTTTAGTCAGCTGGGAGAAAAAATTACTGTATTGGATCACTCATTGCACGAAGTACGAGCTGGAATGGATGAACAGAATCGTGGTGCACAGGATATTATGGAGATGATGAAGATTTTGAATTCTGTTGCTTCTGCATTGGCTGAATCTTCTCAGCAGATGAAGGATGAAACTCAGACTGTAGCTCATAATATTGCCCAGCTCCGAGATGCTTCCCATGATATTTTAGACAGTGGTAGTCGTACCTCTGGGCAACTTTCTCAGATGTCCAATTATGCTCAAGTTGCCTCGCAGGAATCTATGGAAAATGTACGTCTCGTTGGTGAAGTGCATAAGTTAATTTCAAGTTTTAAAGTAGACTAAAAATTGCTTCTTTGAATATAAAGCCCAATCTTTCTTGCCTGTTCAGAAAGATTGGGCTGTTTTTTTATTGTTCCAACCAACACCGAAGCTTGTGTCCTGGAGTCACCTCTTCCATTTTGGGAATAGCTTTGAGGCATTTGTCCATAACGAAAGGACATCGGTGGGCAAAGGGACAGCCCAGTTCTTCTTCCAGTACTGATTTTACCTCGCTATTAGATTGGGTGAAGGTTCCCTGGGCTCCTGCAAACAGGAGTTTGGTGTAAGGATGAGCTGCGTCCTTGTACAGGTTTGCAGCAGGAGCTTCTTCCACCAACATCCCTCGGTACATGACCCCAATGGTGTCGCAAAAATAGCAGGCTACTCGCAGGTCGTGGGTAATAAACAGCAGGCTCAAATCACGCTGTTGTCGCAAGTCTTGTAACAAGTTGAGAATCTGTCCTTGGACAGATACATCTAGTGCGGAAACGACCTCGTCGCAAATCAGCAGTTGCGGCTCCATAATGAGGCCTCGGGCAATGGAAATGCGTTGGCGTTGGCCACCAGAAAATTCTGAGGGGCGACGATGTAGGTCTGCCACAGTGAGGCCCACTTCTTGGATTATTTTTTCTGCCCGTTGCAGGGCATCTTCCTTTCCCTGCCACAAGGAGGAGTAGCGAAGGGCTGCAGTAAGAACTTGGAGCACCGTCATTCGTGGATTCAAGGAGCGAGCTGGATCTTGAAAGATGTACTTTACCTGTTCACGATACCGTCGTAGCAGGTTTGGAGAAAGTTGGCTCAGTCGCAGCTCTTGGGACTTGTCACAAAAAACGATTTCTCCCTTGGTGGCCTTGTACATACTTACAATCATACGGGCGGTGGTGGACTTACCACAACCAGACTCACCTACCAGCCCATAGGTGGAGCCGCGGGGAATGGCAAAACTTACATCGTTTACTGCATATACGGTCTTTTTATTCCGCTCAAAAAAGCCCGCCTCCAAATTGAATTCCTTGTAAAGGCTTTTGGCCTGGATAATGCTCTTTTGTTCCATTCCCTTCATCATGCGTCTCCTTTTGTTTCGGTGTTTACCTCCACCTTCCAGCAGGCAGTAGTACTGTTACACTGAGCTTTGGTGTAACTGCACCGTGGAGCAAAGGGACAGCCGGGAATGGGAGAGGTGGGGGCACAAACCTGGCCTGGAATGGAGGCCATGGGCTGACTGCTGTAATGACGACCAAATTCTGGTGTGGCTGAAATAAGGGCCTGAGTGTAGGGATGGCGAGGAGCGTTCATAATCTGGTGGGATGTGCCCGTCTCCATGATTTTTCCCCCGTACATAACAGCGATTCTGTCGGAAATTCGCCCCACCAAGTGGATGTCGTGACTAATGAAGATAACTGCCATATTACGCTCCTTCTTAAGGCGCAGCAACAAGGACACAATTTGGGCCTCTATGGTTACGTCCAGTGCGGTGGTGGGCTCGTCTGCAATCAAAAGCTGACAGTTTTGTGCTAAAGCCAAGGCTATACCGATTCTCTGAAGCTGGCCGCCACTAAATTGGTGAGGATAGGCCTTCAGACGGCCTTCTGGGTCAGGGAGCTCTACTTCCTTCAGCAAGGCAACGGCCCGCTTATTTGACTCTGCCTTTGTAATATCTGGTTCCAGATTCCGAAAGGTTTCCCAGAATACGCTTCCTATGTTTTGCAGTGGGTCAAAGGAACGGCCAGGCTCTTGAAAAATGAGGGCAATTCGTTTGCCGCGATATTCCCGCAATTGGCTTTGGCTAAGCTCCATGAGATTTACCCCATCAAAGAAGATGGAGCCTGTGGCATGGGCATTAGTGGGCAAGAGGCCAGGAATCGCCGTGGTGGACACAGATTTGCCACTGCCAGATTCACCTACAATACCAAGAATTTCTCCTGGCTGCAGGTCAAGGCTTACTCCACGAACACCATACACAGGAATTCGTTTTGTTCCCCGCAGGAGACTGAAGGTTACCTTTAGGTTGCGAATGGAAAGAAGTGCATGTGGGTTAGGTTGATTGAGCTGTTGTGAAGATTCAGCTTCATCTTCTGCCAGAGATTGTTCCTTAGGAAGGTTCTTTTCCTGGGCTTTGAAGAAGGAGGCCAACTTACGCCGATTAAAGACGATGTTGTAAGGGTCGTAAAAATCCCGCAGCACATCACCGATAAAATTGAAGGCTAGGGTAACAATCAGTAACATCAATACAGGATACAAAAGCCAGGGAAAATTGATGAGGTTTGATAGGGTAGAAATGTCTCGATTAATCAGGGAGCCCCAACTGACGGCAGGATCGTTGATTCCCAGTCCTAAGTAGGACAAGGTGGTTTCGCTCATGATAAAGCCTGGTACACTGAGGGCAATGCTTACTATTAAAAGGCTTGCAATTTGAGGAATAATTTGTCGGAAAATTACCACAAAGGCAGGAATTCCTTCCAATCCAGCGTCAACGATGAATTCTTCTCGCTTGATGGCGTGAACCATACCTCGGATGGTGCGGGCTGTGCCAGGCCAACCTACCAAGGCGAGAATTACAGTAATGATGATGTAGGAGGTGCCACTGTCCATTTTTGTATTCAGCAGGGAGCGGAGGAAAAGAATAAAGTAAAGGCTGGGAATCAGCATAAAGAATTCGGCAAAACGCATGATGGTCCAGTCGGTGGTGCCACCAAAATACCCTGAGATGCCTCCCAGCAACACTGCCAAAAAGAGGGAGATTGCAGTGGCCACAAAGCCAATAGTAAGGGAAATGCGACTCCCGTACACAATTCTGCTGAAAAGGTCTCGTCCCAAAATGTCTGCTCCCAACAGATACACTGGATAAATAGTGCCGTCGGCAGTTGGTTCTGTGCCAAAGAGGTGAATGTCTGTGGGAATTACTCCCAAAAGCTTGTAGGGGCTGCCTTTTACAAAAAACTTTACAGGATGGCTGTAGCCTTCATCACTGATGCGGGCATATTGCCAGGTGGACTGGTTTATGACTCGATATTCCCGGGCTACCAAGCCCTTGCTGGTAAGCTGAAGGTTTGCTGGATGATAGGAATTGCGATCAAAGGTTTTTCCCGCAGGGTAAGGAGCCACAAATTCAGCAAAAATCATTACTAAATAGAGAATAGTCAGCACAATCAAAGAGGCCATACCCAAGGGGCGGGTTTTAAGATATTGAAAGAATCGTTTCACGGTTTACTCCTTTCCGTACCTGATGCGAGGGTCAACTACTGCCAGCAAAATATCGGAAATAACCATGCCAGCCAAAACGAGGGCGGAAATAAACATACTATTGGCCAACACGAGATTTATGTCCTCCTGTAACACGGCTTCGTACATCAGGCGTCCTAGTCCAGGATAGGCAAAGATAATTTCCAGCACGAGAGAGCCACTAAAAAGGCTGGCCAAGAGGTTGGCACTTCCGGTAATGTAGGGATTTAAGGTGTTGCGGAATGCATGGTGCAAGTACACTCTTTTTTCGCTGATTCCTCTGGCTCGAATGGCAAGAATGTAGGGCATGCCCATTTGATCTAGCATGGTGGCTCGAATCATTCGCATGGTACCACCAATTCCCCCCAGAAAGGAGGCAAAAAGAGGCAGGAACACGTGGTGGCCATAGCTAAAGACAAACTTTACGGGAGCCTGGCTAAAGGGAAAGTCAGGATATGCGGTAACTGGGAAAAGACCTGTGACACTGGCAAAGAGCTGCAATAAAATCAACAGCAGGATGCTAGGAAAGGCGTGGAAGAAGAGGGCAAAGAAGGTGGCGGCCGTGTCTGTTCTGGTTCCTGCCTTGCTGGCAAAGAACACTCCCAGCAAAAAGGAAATCACTGTAATGAATACCAGTGAAATCAAGTTTAATAACACAGAATTCCAGATACGGGAACTGAGCAAAAAACTAACAGGAGCACGGGAAATGAGGCTCGTACCCAAGTCTCCGTGAAAAATCACCCGTTCCAGCCACTTGAAATACTGGATGTAAAAGGGTTTATCCAGACCGAATTCTTTCCGCAGCTGCTCCATCTGCATTTCCGTAAAATTACCCTGCTGGGTGGAACTACTGCCACTGCTCCCCTGAAATCCGCTGGACTGGGTACCAGACAAAAGTTGCTGTGTCATCATTTGATCCACAATGTCCCCTGGAGCTAGCTCCATGAGACCAAAGAGAGCCAGTCCTAGCAGGAACAGAAGCACCAGCATGGTTACTAGTCTCCCAGTAATAAAGGACAAGAGGGGAGCCTTCTTACGGTACAGCTTGAAAGGCTGCTGAATGGTGGCACTGAGCCGTGGAAAGAATTTCACAGTAAAAGTCCTTGTTTTGTAGTCTGCTACTTGCTGTCATCATCAAGATAGGCCCAAGTGGTCATAAGGCCATTGATGTTGTCGTAGTAGACATTAGAAAGATTCCATTTATTTCGTACGGCAGCAAAGCCTCTGGAACGCAAAAGGTAAATGACAGGACATTGTTCCAGCAAAATCTCTTGGTATTCGTCCCAAATTTCCTTGGCCTTGTTATAATCCAGAGTGTAGCTTCCCTCGTTGTACAGGTGGTCGATACGGGCTTCCCATTCTGTGGCTGGTTCCTGCTGTAAGGGATGCCACAGGTGCAAGTTACCATCAGAAGGCCACACATTGCTTCCTTGGGAGGGGAACATGGTGGTACCGAGGCCAATGATAACAGCCTGCCAGTCATAGGTGGCGGTAAGCATTTCGATAACCTTCTGGAAATCAATCTGGCGAACATGGACGGTAATTCCCACAGAAGCACATTCATCGGCAATAATCTGAGCTACATCATTTACCACAGTGTTGGCAGAGGGAATGGTCAAGTCATACTCCACCTTTACCCCTTGGCTATCGTATAAAAAGCCATCATCCCGGCGAACAAAGCCAATGGATTCTAGCAGCTGCAAAGCCCGCTTGGTATCATAGCGATACTCCAAGGTAATGTCTGGATTATAGAAGGGATTTGGTGGTGGAAAGAAGAAATAGGTTGGGTCTGCCAGTCCACGATAGGTTTGGCTAATGATTCTGTCTCGGTTCAACAAGCAACTCATGGCTTGGCGGAATTCCTTCTGGGTAAACCAGCGGTAATAAGCTTGATTCTGGTTCTTTGGATTTTGATTGAATGACCACAGCATGGCTCCAAAGGAACCTTCTGCATTAAACACGGTGTAATCAGTTCCCTGAGAATTGACTACATCGTGCAATTCTTCTGGCCGTGGAGAATATGTTTCTGTCTTGCCCTGGCGGAATAGCAGGTATTGGGTGTTCATGTCTCCCACAATTTGAGCAATGGTTTGCTCTGGGTAAGGGGCAGAAACACCTCTCTTATCTTTTTCCCAATAGTCTGGGTTGCGGGTAAAGACAATTCGCTGGGCGGGAGTATATTCAGTAATAAACCAGCGACCACAGGAAGGAATTTCTTGGGGATTGATGGAGGCATTGAGAATGTTCTTGACTCCCTCGGCTCCATTTTTTTCCTTTGCTTCCCGAAAGAGGAAGGAGGGTTGGATGGTGGTGTTGGTGGAAAGAAGGGGCTCTGCCACAATGCGGGGAAAGATAAAATCAAATCGCTTTTCGTCCACCTTTACGCACTGAATCCGCTGCTGGCTTCCGTTTGCCATGGTCACGAATTGGCCGTTGTAGGCACTGCTTCCAAACTGAGGATCTCCTGCAATTTCATCATACCAGTACACCACATCGTCGGCGGTAACGGGAATCTTCTTGTCTGAATTCCACCAGCTCCAGTAGAGGTCTTCTCGCAGGGTGTAGTGGACAATGAGCTTGTCGTTGGGCTGGTCAATTTCTATTTCAAAGGAGGCTGCGTGAGGCTCCCATTCCCTGGTGATGGCATTGTAATCCACCAGATAGTCAGTGGTCATTTCGATAATGGCTGCACTGTCTCCATCTCGTTCGGCAATAAGGTGGTTAAAGGTTTTGGGATCTGCTAAGATGGTGGTGTTCCAGGTACCGCCTGTGGTGCCGGGAACAAATTCTTGATTATTGTAAGGCTTGGAGGTAGTTTTGGCAAGAAGCTCCATGTCGGCACTGGCAGTCAACTGCTGAATTTCACTCATAGAAAGCTCCTGCTGCTTTTGGCAGGAGAACAGGCTCACACAAAGCAGTGTAAGCAGAGAAATGATAATGGCTTTCATAGGTATATTTTCCCACATTCAGGGAGGTTTCGTCAATGGTAGCCTACAGGTTCACCATCCCGAAAAAAAAGAACCGAAAACAAGGTAAATCCCTGGTTTCGGTTCTTTCGTTTTAGTGTCGTGAAAACACTAGTTGTTGATGCGTTCTACGTATTCGTTTGTTTCGGTGTTTACCAAAATCTTTTCGTCCTGCTTGATGAACAGGGGAACACGTACGGTAAGACCAGTTTCTGTAATAACAGGCTTTGTAGCACCAGAAACAGTGTCACCACGAACATAGTTTTCACTTTCAGCAACAATGAATACCATCTTCTGGGGAATCTTTACGTCAATAGGCTCTTCTTCCCAAATAACGATGGGGTATTCTTCACCTTCCTTCAAATAGTACTTGAGGTTTTCGTTCAAGGACTCAGGAACAGTGATGGTATCAAAGCTCTGGGCATCCATAAAGATATAGTTTTCGCCGTCATTGTACTGGTACTGGCAGGTGCGGGTTTCAACCTCAGCATCCTCTACCATATCAGGAGTTTTGATGGTCTGGGTGAGAACGCTTCCGTCCTTCAAGTTCTTCATTTTTACGCGGGCAAAGGCTGTTCCTTTTCCAGGGTTTACAAATTCTCGCTCTACAACAAGGTAAGGTGCATTCTTAATGAGCAGAACAGTTCCTTTTCCAATATCGCCGCCTCTAATCATGGGTTATCCTCTCTAAAACTAAGTCGATTTTTTTCAGTATACTGAAAATAAGCTGTCGTTGCAAGAATTGAACAGTAAGGTAGACTTCCCCTTCCGCCCTTGACACTGTTGCCTAAGCCTTATATCTTCTATAAGAATACCAAGAAAAGGGGTGATTATGTCTGTCATGCAAAAAGATATGACCATTGAGCAGAAAGAGCGGTTGGAGACCATCCGCCACAGTACTTCCCACGTTATGGCGGAGGCTGTTTTAAAATTATTTCCCGGTTCCAAGGTGGCTATTGGGCCTTCTATTGAGAACGGTTTTTACTATGATTTTGAGTTGACCCGCCCCATCACACAGGAAGATTTGCCTGCCATTGAAAAAGAAATGAGAAAGATTCTTTCCAGCAACAAGGATTTCCAGCGGAAGGAGCTTTCCAGAGCAGAGGCAAAGGCTATGTTTGCCGACCAGCCCTACAAGCTGGAGCTTATTGATGGTCTTCCTGAGGATGCCACTATTTCCATTTATAATCAGGGTGATTTTACCGACCTGTGCCGTGGCCCCCACGTGTGCAGTACCAAGGAAATCAATGCCCAGTCCTTCAAACTTATGAAGACAGCTGGTGCTTATTGGCGTGGTGATGTGAGTCGGCCCATGCTGACCCGCATTTACGGCACCGCTTGGGAAAAGCCCGCTGACCTGAAGGCTTATTTGGACATGTTGGCAGAGGCTGAGCGTCGTGACCATCGTAAGCTGGGCCGTGAAATGGACTTGTTCCACATTGACGAGGACAATCCAGGTGAGATTTTCTGGCATCCCAACGGCTGGATGATTTATTCCACTATTCGTGATTATGTGCGGGAAAAGATTCGCAAGGACGGCTATGTGGAGGTAAACACTCCCTTCGTTATGCCTCGCTCCCTGTGGGAACGCTCTGGTCACTGGGCCAAGTACAAGGAGAACATGTTTATCACCGAAAGTGAAAAGCGTCTCTTTGCCCTGAAGCCCATGAACTGTCCTGGTCACGTGGAGATTTTCAAGAGCCGTCTCCGCTCCTACAAGGACTTGCCCCTGCGTATGGCAGAGTTCGGTTCCTGTACCCGTAACGAGGCTTCCGGAGCCCTCCACGGAATTATGCGTGTTCGTGGCTTTGTGCAGGACGATGCCCACATCTTCTGTACTGAAGAGCAGATTCCTTCAGAGGTAAAGAAGTTCTGTCACCTGCTGAAGGACATTTACAAGGACTTTGGCTTCACTGACGATAAAATTTCCGTTAAGTTCTCTACCCGCCCAGAATTGCGTGTAGGGGACGATGCCACTTGGGATAGAGCAGAGGCTGCCTTGGCAGAGGCTTGTACTCAGGCGGGCTTAGAATATACCCTGCAGCCTGGTGAAGGTGCCTTCTACGGACCAAAGCTGGAGTTTACCTTGGTGGATGCCCTAGGTCGTGAGTGGCAGTGTGGTACCATTCAGGCTGACTTCCAGTTGCCTGCTCCTGACCGCTTAAATGCGGAGTACGTGGGAGACGACAATGCCAAGCATAATCCTGTTATGCTGCACCGTGCCGTCCTTGGTTCCTTGGAGCGCTTTATCGGTATTTTGATTGAAAACTTTGCTGGTGCCTTCCCTGCATGGCTCCACTATCAGCAGGTGGTGGTAATTCCTGTGGCTCCTGCCTTTAACGACTATGCTCAGAAGGTAGCTGCTTCCTTGGAGGATGCGGGCTTCCGTGTTCAGGCTGACTTAGGCAATGACCGCATGAATGCAAAGATTCGTCTTGCTCAAACACAAAAAACACCCTACATGCTGGTGGTGGGAGAAAAAGAAGAAGCTGACAATGCTGTTGCTGTTCGATTCCGTGATGGACGGCAGCAACAGGTAATGAAGCTTGAAGAATTTACTGCTTACCTGCAGGATAAGGTTTCTAATCACTCTGTAGATTTGTAATGCTGATGTGATTCAGTGATAAAATGCACCCCGAAGGTTGAATAGATTTCGGCTTTCGGGGTGTTTTTTTGTGTGGGTGTTGTTGTTATAGCTGCTTCCCAATGGCAGCTAAGTCTACGGAAATAAAACCACTACGAGCAGTTTTGTAAAAATCGGTTTCTTCCCAGCTGGCATACAAGGTGTGGCCCTGGATGGTAAACTCTCCGTAGGAAAATCCTTCTGGTAGCTTGGGAAGACGGAAGGCAATGACTCCACTGGTACTGGGGGAAACTGGTACACCGGTGTTTTGCTGTTGAGCAGCTTCACCTTCTGCGTTTTTGTCGCTGGGTTCTGTCAGCAGAGACTTGGTGATGTATACAGTGCCGTCAGGGAAAAGGGCAGAGGCTCCAGCGGGAGAAAGATAGCCCCTGCCCTGGGCAAGGTAGCCTCCTGCTGGAGATTGATTTTTTGTATTGTCGTAGGTAACTTGCGCCAACTTGCCTTCTTCTCGGCAGGAAATATAGAACTCAAAGCTGTCGGGAACCTGGGCAAAGAGCTGTTGCAACAAAATAGGAGCATCTTTTAGAGGAGTCGGACGTTGAGCCTGACGGAAGGTATCTGCATCAATATCGGTGGTGGGAATGATTTTTTTAGAAGCCTCTGGAATGGAGCCATCTTTGTCTAGGGCTTCAAAGGTGATGTATTTAAAATTTACTACATCTTTTTTTTGGGTTTTTACTGCACCAAGCCATTTTTTTCCTTGGGGAATAATACTAGTTATCTGAGATTCTAGGGGCAGATTCATGTTGCCGTAGGTTAATACTGGTGTGCAAAGCTTTTGATTTCGGTCAAAACGTGCCAACAGTGGGCGGCTAAAGCTATCTTCATAACTTGGAGTAAGGAGATAGCCTTGGCTTTGCTGGTTAAAGTGTGTGTTCTGATACAGATGGAACACTGGCCCATCTGTTGTGAAAAACAAGGTATCGGCGGTAACATTGTCAAAGAGCATCACGTCACGGAACAATTCTGGCCGCCCACTGGTAAAATCTAGAATTCCCAGTCGGTTTACTAAAGCACAGTTGTCAGAAATATTATTGCCAGCAGCAGAAATACGAATAGCCTCTGTCCATGGCTTTTCTGCTACTTCTGGGGCTTCTTGGGGCAATGCAACGGGATAAAATCCACGGTGGTTAAAATAGTACCACTGATGAGCCTTGAGTTTTGTAATTTCTTGGAGAGCTTCTTGATTTGATTTTCCGCAAGAAAAAAACAGGAATGCCATCATGGCCAAAATCATAAACATTACGAAAGAACTACTTGCTGACAAACTATGCTTAAACGGTTTCATTACCTGTCAGTGTACCTTTCAATGCCTATTGTGACAAGTACTGGTTTCTGATTTTTTTTCGTGAAACAAGAAACAATCTGATCCATCTGAAAAAAGGCATTTTCTGGGTGAAGGGTATAGCCCTCAGTTTTCGGGAAATGGATGTTTTCTTGAACCTGTCCCAAGGGAATGTAGCGATAATACAGGGGAGCGGGAGATTTGTGTTGTTCTGAAGGGGTTGTGGCAATGATTTCTTCTTGATGGAGCTCTGTACATTCTACTTTTAGGAGGGCTTCCTGTTTGATGCTTCTGGTAGATGCATTTCCCTGTTGAATGTCTGCTTTAAGCAGTTCTTGCTGTAAAAACCAAGGACTAAAAACACTGCCTTTTTCCTGGGCTTGTTGGAATTTCTTGGTGACTTGTTGGGTGAGTCGGTTCCAATTGAAGCGCAATAGGGGAGATGATTTGAGCTGGTGCACTGATTTTGATTGAGCCAGTTGAAAAAAGGTTTCTGCAGTAAAGCCTTCTTCCCAGCTTGCAGCGGTGCTATAAGGATAGATGCACCCTGCGGGATGAAAAAAACTCACTGTGTTATCACCCATTGTGGTGAGCGGATAGCACACAATAGCTGCAGGAATATTTTTCTCCATGGTGATGGACACCTCTTGTTGGCTGGGGGCAAGAAACTGTAAGTCCCCTCCAGCTTCATTCCAGTAGATGATTTTCCAGCCTGCAAGAGGTGGATGACTTTCGACTGGATAGTTGGGGAGGGTGATGTGTACCGTTTCTTTTTTCCAGCCAGGAATGAGTTCCTGTGGTTCAAAGGCTTGTCCAGAAGGATGAGAACAACTTGTTGCTAGACAAGCTACAGCGAGAATCAATGCACTAGCAAGAAAGAGCTTGCTAAGGGCTTTTGAAAAAAAGTCAAAATTGAACATGTAGTACTTCATATAAATATTATAGAGATGAACTGAAGAAAAAAATGCGTTTTAAAAAAAATAAGGAAATGGCAACCTAAGAAAGGGGCTTAGGTTACCATTTCCCACAAAAAGATTTACCTTGCAGGTGTCGTGCAAAGGTAAATCTGTTAAGAACAACTTTTAGAACCTACTGTTCTGTAGAATCCACGGAGGGGGGAGTATCCACGCTTCTCTGAACATAGGTTTGCTTTGGAATAATCATAATTTCAACACGGCGGTTCATAGCTCGGCCTTCCGCTGTATTGTTGTCACCCAGAGGTACTGTACCACCATATCCACGGTAGGTAAACTGGGAAGTGTCAATTCCTCGTCGCTCCAAGGCCTGGATAATGGCTTGGGCTCGTTCAATGGACAGGTTCAGCTCACCGGTGGGTTTACCAACACTGGCGGTGTGTCCTTCCACTGTAACAGTATATTCCTGGGAAGCTGTAACAGCACGAATCATTTCTGCCAATTCATCCAAACGAGGCTCCTCATTTGACAAAAGCTCAGAAGAGTCTGCCACGAATTGCAAGTTTTGAACGGAAATCTGAATTCCACGAGAATCATCACGGACTTCTACGTCTTGTACCTTGTCGTCATAGATGAATTTCTTCAACTCACGAAGTACTACGTAGTAGGCTTCATCCTTGTTAGGTGTGGCTACTGGATGAATGAGCCGTTCCTTGTCCAAAAGCACCACTACACGGCCTTCATTCAAAAGCTGGATGTTTTCTGGAATGGACAAAATCTTGAGGGCATCATTGCGAGAAATCACGGGATCTGTTCTGTTCACTCCGTATACCTTGCGGGCTCTGATTCGCAAAGGATCGCTTCCAATTCTATCTCTATAACGAGCTTCATCATCAGAATAATCGTAATGCACAATTCCAGCTTGTTGGGCAATAGCTGCATTGGTCATGTTCTTTTCGTAGATCAAGTTCATGTTGTCGTCCCAAATGGCAGGGAAAAAGCAGGGATCAACTTGATCTTGCACAAACTCACCTTGGACAGGGAGACTTCCTCGTGCATCGATAATAATTCCTGTGTACTGGCGACTGGCTGCCTGCTGAATTGGCTCCTTGGGACTATAGGGATAACGATGCTTTATCATCAGAATTCCTATATCAGCTAATTCCAGTTGATGGTCCATGCTTAAGGCAAGTCCAGTTTGACTAAAGATAGCTGGAGACTTGTCTCCAGTTTCAATGACAGTGGAAATGCTATCAAAAGACAACATGTCATTTACAATCATATCATTGAGGGTGTAGCTGGAATCCACCTTTAAGGTTAACAAGGGATCTTTTACCAGCAGGGGTAATTGGCTGTTGATTCTGTTGGTAGCAGTATTTTTTCCTGTAGGAAAAGCAAGGTTTGCTTGTTTCATGTCCAGGCTGAGGGTGGAACTAAAGGTACGATTTGTCCAGTCCACACTGCTTTCGGAACTTACAGATTGTGCCAAAAGAGGGAGAATCCCCCAAAAAGAGAAAAGAAAGCAAATAAAAAGTTTGCGTACAATACTTGAATAATAGTGTTTCACGAGTTTCACCTTATTCCATTATCGGTATATACAAGGTCTTCCCAATAGGTAAAATTGCTTTTTCTTGAAGGTTATTTGCATCACAGATATCTGTTACTGTAAGACCATATCGTCGAGAAATACCCCACAGGGTATCACCCTGTACTACCTTGTAGGTATGCTCGTAGGTGGGAAGCACCATGTTGCTGATGACTTTTTCTGCTTCGGCCTTAGTACCAAAGGGCACACGCATGGTGTATTCCATGGCAGGGGGCGTTCTTCCCAGAATAAGGGCGGGATTCAGGAATTTAAGAATGCTTACATCGATGTTCATTTCTGTGGCCAGCATTTTCAAGGGGACCGAGCGTTTTGTGGTAACTTCATCCCATTGAATCAAATCTGCTTCGGTAACTTCTGGAAACTCTAGTCCGTAATAGTCCTGATTAGTGACGATTTCTGCCACTGCAAGGAATTTAGGGACGTACAAAATGGTCTGGTTGCTGAGCCGTTCTTGGTCTGCCAAGTCCCAGAAATTGTCTACACCTCCAGACGCCTTAATAACACGTCGCAATCCGCCAGCACCGTAATTATAGGCAGCCAAGGCCAAGGCCCAGTCTCCGAACATGTTGTAATTATCTTGTAGCTTTTTGATGGCTGCATCGGTGGATTTCCAGGGATCAAGGCGCTCGTCTACCCACTGGTTTTTTTCCATGAAGGGGTAAATACTGTTTTCCATAAACTGCCAGATTCCCAAGGCCCCAGACTTTGACTTTGCAGATACCTTGTATTCAGATTCCACCACGGGCAAGTATTCCAAGCTGGCTGGCATATTATGAAGGGCCAGCTGTTGACGAGCGTACATGCGATAGGGAGCTCCTGTTTCCAGTACTGAAGAGAGCCACTGGACAGCCCGTGGCTTTTGGTAGTCGTCAAGGTATTTTTGAATGTGAATATGTTCTGGTGTGTGGATATCGAGCTCTTTGCGGGGAGGGCGGTCTGTAGCTTGGGAGATATCTTGGGCTTCAGTTTCTGCCTTTCCTTCTTGAGTCTCATCTTTTGTTTCACCTTGGGCTGCTTTCTCCGTGGAAATTGCTTCTTCTGCTGATTCTTGGATAGCTACGGCCGTTTGGGAGTTTTCTGGGGTCTTATCCTCCTGAGGAAAAAGAGGGCCAACAAGGAAGCATCCAGCAAGCAGGAGGAGTGTAGATTTTTGTTGTAAGTTTGTCATAGCATTTCACCGTAGTAAATTCCAGCCCATTCCCAACGACCGTGAATTTCTGGGTCAATGGGAAAGTTTACCTTGCGGAAATAGAGATACCAGACGGAAACATAGTTGTTCCAACCCCAAGTACGAAGATAGGCTTCATTGGGGTTGGAGGCTTCGTCTAACTCGGCATTGTAGCGGATTCTGTTTCCACGCATAAAGCCTTGCATAGAAAAGTCTTCTTGGCTATTGGTGTCGTACATGTCCTGTCTCCAAGACATGGCAAAAAAGTTTACCTTTGACTTGTACTTGTCTAAGGAGCGATAACTATAGTTCGTAATAGCCTGTTTGACTGCTTTTTCCAAGGCTTCCAAGCTTTCGAAGGTCCAATCTTTTGGTGAATCGTTAAAGTCTACCAATCGTTGGGCATTGGTGTAGGCATTGGGTTCACCAGTAATTTGGATGGTGGAGGCATCTTCTTGGGCTAAAAAGTCTGAGTAGGATTTAAGGGCCAAATCCCATTCTCCTTCATTTTCGTATTCCACCGCCAAGCGATAGTGTAATTCAGTGATATTTACCAGTTGGGGGAATCGTTCAATGATTTCAGTAAAGTAATTGATGCGGTGACTGGAATTCTGGCTAATTTGAATCAAGTTTTGAAGGCACAAGAAGTGAATGGATTGTCCTTGTGTTTCCAAATCCTGACAGGTGTTGATGATTTTGTCAAAATAATATTCTGCCATGGGCTTGGCTTCCAGCTGCATGTATACGTAGGCCGTCATTAACAGCCAATAGGCATTGTAGGTATCACCAGGATTGTCTTCAACATAGCTTGTAAGAAAAATTATCAGCTGATTGTATTCTTTCGCAGCTAAAAGGTTGTTGGCAATACGATTGATGATGGTATATCTACTTTCCGGGGGTAAATTTTCTTGTTCTAGAAGGGTATAAAGTTGTTGTTGTGTTTCGGAAAAGGTTGATGCTGCATCGCAACCGGTAACGAAAATAACTGCAAATACGCCTAGCACAATTCTTGCAGTGAATAGAGTGATGGTTCGTCGCATTTTTTTATTTTATCATGGTCATAGGTTATTGGCAAGACGGCCATCATAGTGTATTCTATTATGAAATCGTGTATCCGAGGGGGGGGGCAAAGGGATATGGCTGATCATCAGAATCTGAATAAACAGAAACAAAAAAAATCCTTTAGTTTGCTCTTGGGGACGGGAATTGTTTGTATATTGTTGGGGTTTCTCCTTTTAGTTGCTCTTTCCGTCGATGTTGAATATAACTTTGTTACTTTCCGTCATTTAATTTGGTCTGCCCTTGGTGGGGTTTTTCTCTTTGTAGCCATTGTCAAACTGCAGAAAAAATCCTTGTTGTGTGCTGGTCTTTTCCTGTTGATGACGGGCATTCTTTTTTTTCTCATTGATACGAAATTTATTCCCTATTCCTTAGATGGATTGTGGCCAGTAGTGGTTATTTTTGGTGGTATTTCACTTTTTGTATCGGGAATTTTTGTCCACAAGGGAATTAAAACTTCTCAGCTCATTCCTTCTATTGCCTTGATTTTATTGGGAGCTTTCTGTCTCTTATTTTCTCTCGACATTATAGAAGAACCCTTCTTGCAATTGGCCAGTCGTTGGTGGCCAATTGTTTTGATTGCAGCTGGTATTTGTTTGATTATCCTATTCTTTGTTTGGAATACCCACAAAATTCAGCTAGAAGATGTGGAAGATGATTTCAATGATTTGGATGACATAAGTTGATGTTCATTGTTCCTCGCTCTGATTTTCATTTTAGATTACAAAGCTTGTTTCTCTTGCTTCTTGGTGTCTTTGTTTCCTGTGGAAGCACACCAACGGTAGAGGTTCCTATTGAGGAGCCTACGGTAGTTACGCCCTTGTTCGTTCCAGAAATAGAAAATCAGGGGTTTTTTGCTTTTTCTGATAAAAGTATCATGAAGGACATGGAAATTGGTTCCCCAGCTGCTATTCGTCGTGCGGCGGCTAAAGTGAGAAATCCTTCTACCCAGCCAGAAAAAGTAATTCTTGCTGTTGCCTCATCCCTTATGACCATTGTGTGGCCTTCGGAACAAAATTCTATTGCCATACCCTCCGATATTGCTGCAAATGCCTATACTGGAGCAATTGAGTCTGCAAAAATGGGTATTTATGATGTGAATACTGGTAACACTGACTTTTTTACCATGGTGTTGCCTTCTTTGGTATTGCTAACCTCCTATAATCAAACAGATTATTATAATCAATCTCTGGCCACCTTGTTGGAAGCCTTGGAAATGCGCCCTGATTCTGTGTTAGTGCAGTATCTGTTAGGTACACTGTATCAGAAAATGGGAGATTTAAACTCTAGCGCACAAATGTTTGAAAAGGCTGCTGAAACCACGGAACACTGTTTTGAAACAAATTATGCTCTTGCTCAGGTGCTTTTCTCGAAGGGAGAGTATGTTCGGTCACAAGAAATTGCAAGCCGAATGTTACAAGCGTTTCCGGGAAATCTTAAGTTTTTGAAACTACTTTCTCAAATTGCAACTAAAACGGGAAACTACACGCTTGCAGAAAGCTATATCAATCAAGTGCTTCAGCAAGAGCCAGAAAATTCCCAGTTTTTGTTGTTGCGGGTAGAAGTTTTACTTGATCAAGGCAATTACGTAAAGGCTGTTTCTTTTTTGGATATTTATGCTCGAGTAGATAAATCATCTAAAAGCTATCTCTTGTTGCGGTCTCGAATTCAAAATGAATGGAATAAAAATCCTGTTGCCGCCGCAGCCACAGTGGAGCAAGCCTTGGAATTGTATCCAAATGATTCAGAGGTTATTTTGGCTGCTGCCCAGTTAGCTGCTGTAACGGGTAATACTGTGCAAGGAAAAACTGCGGGAGAATTAGCGGATGAAATTCTTGGGCGGGAGCCAGACAATGATACTGCCATTTTTATTCGTGCAAAAGATGCTCTCACCCGTAAAGATTGGGATACAGCCTATTCAAATACCTCTCGGCTGATGGCAAAAGATACGGTTAGTCTCGTTCAAAAATTACTCCATATTCAAGCCTGTCTTGGAGCAAATCAAGTGAAAGAGGCTCAGACAGAAGTGAACCTCCTGTATCAACAACATAAGGATTCAGATGATGTAAAGGAATTGTATATTCGTGTGCAAGCGGCAGCTGGAAATAAAGGTGAGGTGCGTTCTCTTATTGCCAGCATGTTACCGAGTGCCTCTTCTCTGCTGAAAAGTTTTTTGTATTATCAAAGAAGTCTTTTGGCTACCAATGATACTGATAAATTAGCAGATTTACGTCAAAGTCTGACTGCCAATCCTAGAAATACAGAAGCTCTATTTGAGTTATATGAGTATTACTTTGATCGTAAAGATTATAGAAAGGCGCAGTATTATTTAAAGCAGGTTGTATCTTTGAATACTAATGATGAACAGATTTTGCGACTTAATGCAGAATTGGATGCTTTATTGAAATAAGTTGTTATAGATATGTGATAAAAATTATTCTGAAATAAAGAGCCTGGAGGTTTTATGGAAAAGTATGTATGTAAGATTTGTGGTTATGTATATGACCCAGAAATCGGTGACCAAGATGAAGGTTGTATTTCATCTGTTGCAGCAGGAACTGATTTTGCGGATATTCCAGATGAATGGGTGTGTCCCCTGTGCGGTGTAAAGAAAAACTACTTTGAAGTAGTACAAGAGTAAAGAAAAGGCCCTGTTTGATAAGGTTTTACCAAGCAGGGCCTCTTTTTATAGAAGGTTTACATCATGTCTTGAATTGATTCAAACGGGCTGAAATATCATCGATAGTAAAGCCCATCTTTTCAGAAATATCTGCCAAAATCTTTCCTCGGTCAGAAATACGATGAGCATCTGTATCCATTTCTTCCATGGTGGCAGAAATTGTTGCGGTAGAAGATTTCAATCTGCGGATTTCATCGAGAATCTGTTTGTTTTCATTAGTCATTTCTTGGGAGGAGCTTCGTACATCAAGGGTACTGTCATTGAGCAATTTGAGTACATGACCAATTTGTTGTGAACCGGAGGCCTGTTCATTCATGGCGCTTCTCATTTGAGATACAAGATTATTAGTTTCTTGAATCTGGTTTGATACAGAAGCAAATACCTGGCTTGATTCTTCGGAAACAGTTACTACATCTTCGATAGAGTTATGAATATGGGTCAACTGATTACCGATATTTCGAGATTGCTCGGAGGATGTTTCTGAAAGCTTGCGGATTTCATCGGCAACAACGCTAAATCCTTTTCCTGCATCCCCAGCGTGAGCAGCTTCAATAGCGGCGTTCATAGCCAACATGTTGGTTTGCTCTGCAATGGAAGCAATAACGGTGTTTGCCTCATGAAGCATTTGTGATTGTCGCTCAATTTCCATAATTCGCTGGTTTACGTCGTATTGCTTTTCGTTACCAGTCTGAATGTCGGAGGTGAGGCTCTGGAAGGAAACGGCCATACGCTCCATGGAATTACTTACATTATTGATGCTTGCCAACATTTCTTCTACAGCAGCAGAAGCTTCTGTTACTTGGGTGGATTGGTTTTGAATTCTGTCTTCCAACACGTGAATATTTGAGGTGATATCGTTTACAACAGAGGCTGTTTCTGCAACACTACGAGTTTCTTGGGCAATTTCTCCATTAATCTTTTTAATGTCCGCCGCAATTTGAGTAATGGAAGTTGCTGTTTCATAGGTACTGGCTCTCAGTTCGTTACCAACACTTTCCAGCTGGCTTTTTGAAAGCTGGATACTGCTAATAATATTCTGAACCTTTTCTATAAAGTTGTTAAAACTAACTGTTACTTCCATCACTTCTTTCAATGACCTTATCTTGAGGCGATGGGTTAAGTCTGCATCTCCACTAACAAGCTCTTCCGCTGCAACTTTAAGCTCTCGCAAAGGATGTACCAATACGTATTGCAAGATAACGATATAGAGTACGGTTGCTACAATAATCATAATAAGAAAGAGTATACCAGCCTTCCAAAGTAAGGAGTGGAGGGGACCTGCAAATTCGTTAGCAGCAACGGAAGAAACCATGAGCCAATTTGTTTCTGTTAGATGGATATAAGACACATAGATTTGACCTGTAGGGGTGTTCACATCCACAATTCCTGACTGATTAAGGGAAATTTGATCTCTAATAGCATAGAGGGAATCACTTGATTCTTCAAAGGGGTTGTAGTTCAAGATTTTAGTTGTATCTTTATCTACCACAACTAAACCATTTTTCTGTAAAAGGATGGTTGAGCCTGTTGAACCGATTGTAATGCTATTAATTTTTTCTGATAACTCTGCAACTTTTACGTTTGCACCTAAAATAGCTTGCATCTGTCCATCAACCACAATTGGAACAGCTACAACAACAGCTAGCTGACCGTCAGCTCTACCAATCAAAGGATTAGAAATAACGGTGCGTTTTACATCAAGGATTTCCCAGAAATAATCTCGGTCTGCGATACTTCCAGAAGTTCCCAAGGGAGAATACCAATATCCCTCTAAGTCACTGATCCAAAAGCTACTGTAGTCTGGCATGGGGCCATTAGCTCCTAACATTTGAATTAGGTATGCATTGATGGCCTGGGAATCGAGACTTTTGAGTGTGGGGGTGCTTGCTAAGGTTTCTACTTCAGCAACTTTTAGTTCCAACCAATCGTCTGTTTCTTGTGCAATGAGCTCTGTGGTACTCATCAGTTTTGTATGTGTCTGATCAAGAATCATTTCCTTTGATGTACGATAATTGATGATGGATACAACGAGGAAGAGTACCGTTGTAGTGATAAGGGTAAGGGTCAGGATTACTGAACGAATACTTCTCATAAAGAAACCTCCATAGCGGAACGTATTTTTCATTGTATCAAAAGAAGAATACATTCACAATAAATAAAGTATATCTATTTTGTCAAAAATTGTTTAGGATGACTGCTTTGCAACTGGCTTTCTGTTCTTTAAGGAATCGATCCAAACTTCAAATTCTTTAACTTCCAATGGCATGGAGAAAATGTAGCCTTGAATCATGTCGCAACTTGTTTTTCCCAAATAGGAAAGTTGTTCATGAGTTTCAATTCCTTCTGCCACTGTCTTGATACCCAGTTTTTCTGACATTCCCATAAGACTTTCCAGAATAGTCTTTGACTTTTCTGTAGAAATATCTATAAAGAATTGACGGTCGAATTTGATGGTATCTATATCAAATTCTTTTAGGAGTCCTAAGGATGAGAATCCAACGCCAAAGTCATCCAAGGAACAAAGGAATCCTAAATCGTGCATTTCTTCTAGACTCTTTTTTACAGAATTAAATTTTTCAGTTTCAAAGAAGATAGATTCTGTAAGTTCAAAATCAATAATACCTGCGGGAATGCTATAATCTGATGCCAATTGGGCAAAGGTCGTTAAAAAGTCTGGATTATGGAAATAATGTTGGCGAGAAAGGTTTACAGATATGGGCATGAGGTGCCGACTTTGTCCTTGCCACCGATTTATTAGCTGGCATACTTTTTCAAACATGTACAAATCTAGTTGGCAAATTTTACCATTATTTTCAAAGAGGGGAATAAAGTCTGAAGGAAAGATGACTCCTTTTTGGGGGTGAATCCAACGGACTAAGGCTTCTGCTCCACAAACAATTCCTGTTTCCAAATGAACTTTGGGTTGTAGGTAGAGCTTGAAGTCTCCATTTTTTAGAGAAGCTTCAAAAAGTTGATCCATTTCTTGGTCTTTCAGTAACTTATCGGTAAATTCCTTTTTGTAAAAGACGCAGAATTTATTTTCTTGAGCTGCCAAATCGTTTGCCAAACGGGCATGGTCTTGTGTAAGAATTATTTCCTTGCGCGGGTGTTCTACAATACGAACGCCACAACTAAATTCAAGGAGGTATGATGTATTTCGTTGCAGATTAAAAGCATTTAATTCATCATACATGGTTTTGAGCCGATTTTCTATTATTTCTGGGACATGTTCTCTCATACAGATAAAGAAGCGGTCTGCAGTGGCCCTTCCAATAAATTCATTGTTTTTAAGGGAATTCTTAATGGTTTTATGTATGTGACGTAGAGTTTTGTCTCCAGCTTCTTTCCCATATTTCTGATTGATAAGTTTAAAATTTTTGATGTTGATAAGAATGATGGCGTAGGTGTTGGGTCGTGTCTTTGCAACGATTTCTTTAAATCGTAATTGAAACCCTTCGTTGTTCAAGCCTTGGGTAACTTGATCATAGAATGCAATACGTTCCATATCGTGCTTGTTTTTCTTGTAAGAAAGGAATGCTGTAATGGTGATAAGGGCAAACAAGCTGATGGCCAAAACAGAAACAATAAAGGTGATTATAACATATTTATAGGAATCAACAGCAATTTGGTTTTCTGGAATGAAGGTAATTACACCCCAGTCATTGATTCCCAAAGGATTATAGCTGATGATAATATTTTCATGATTTATTTCACTTTTTGCCATGTAAACGGCTGACCGAAGATTTCCTATGTCATGTTGCAGATTTTCTAAGGTAATTCTCGTTTCTTCTGTATCCTCAAAAAGGATAAACTCATCAAGGTGTGCATTGTTAGGGAGATGGTCGCTGGTGGGAGCTGCTACAACCTTGGTGTTCTTATCGATGATACAACTGACAGAATTGTTATTCAACGATTGCAATTGCATTAAATCTTGAAAAGTGTTTTTGTGGCGGGTTCCAATCAACAGCCCCAATATTTTCTTGCCATCAAAGATTTGTTGTGTGTAGTAGAGGTTTCCAGCTTCATCGTGGGTAATGCAAGCATGGTCGGTGCTTTCTCTGTTGTGCAAGAGGTGCATATGGGGGAGGTATACTTCGTGGTAGGGAACATGAAAATAGGAGTCGTGAATTTTCTCATCCATATCGTCTACACCGATAAAATACAACTCATTGAATATACTTAACTCGGCTTTTCGTTTTAAGAAGTCTTCAAGCAATTTGTTTGTTGCCGTGCTATTGGTTTGTATCAAGGAATCTGCAATCATTCTCATGTTGAGTGTTCTGGTATTAAATTCCTTGTTAATGTTAGCTGTGTGCTGGAAGGTTAAGTCATGGGCAAATTGGGTTGTTCTGTGGGTAATAAATTGTCTCAGATAGGTAGTGTTGAACAGCAGAGTAGAAGAAACAGTTGCAAAAACAACAACGGTAACAATGATGCGAACGTTAAAAAAAAACGTAGAACGATCGATGTGAAACTTAAATTTATCCTCTAACATTTAATACCTCAAGACTCTCTTAAGAGTATATCACTAAAAAATTGAAGTGTAAAGTTTGGCATTGACAAAAGAGGGTAATAGCGGGAAAATTGTTACCATGAGTAAGTACATTATTGTAACGGGCGGTGTTTGTTCAAGCCTTGGCAAGGGAGTGGCGGCTTCTTCTGTGGGAAGCCTTTTGGAGTGTTGTGGCCTCTCTGTGGCCATGATGAAGTGTGATCCCTATATCAACGTAGATGCAGGAAATATGAGTCCTTATCAGCACGGTGAGGTGTATGTAACCCAGGATGGCGCTGAGACGGACTTGGACTTGGGAACTTATTCCCGCTTTACAAATGTATCTTTAACCAAGCTGAATTCCGTTACCACTGGCAAGGTGTACAACGAGGTTATCAGCAATGAGCGGGCTGGTCGTTATAATGGCCGCACTGTGCAGGTTATTCCCCATATTACTGACGAAATCAAACGGCGTATTCTGGCGGTAGGAAACCACACAGGAGCCGACGTGGTAATTGTGGAAATTGGTGGTACCGTGGGTGACATCGAGTTGATTCCCTTTTTAGAGGCTGCTCGTCAGCTGATTCGTGAGTTAGGAAAGGGGAATGCCCTGTCTTTGTACCTGACACTGGTGCCCACGCTCTTTGGTGGAGAGCTCAAGACAAAGCCTACTCAGCATTCTGTTAAAAAGATGCAGGAAATTGGTATTCAGCCTGATATCCTTTTGTGTCGCACGGAAAATCCCCTTGATGAGGACTTACGGAAAAAGATTGCCTTGTTCTGCAATGTGGAGCATTCAGCAGTCTTTACTTCGATTGATGTGCACAGCACTGTATACGAGCTACCCTTGGAATTCCATCGTCAGGGCTTGGACGCAAAGATTCTTTCTCGCCTCGGCTTGAGTGAGCGAAAGGCAGATTTGAGTCCCTGGGAAAATTTCTTGCACAAGTACAATAATCCCCAGGGCAAGGTTACTATTGGTCTTATGGGACGGCAGAATTTCCCTGACGACTGCTACAAGTCCGTGAGAGAAGCCTTGTTCCATGCGGCGGTGGCTGGCCACAATGTGGAGCTGGAAATCAGAAGGATTGAAGCGGAAAGCTTGGAATCCACAGAAAATATTGCCCAGTACTTTGAAGGCTTAGATGGCCTTTTGATTCCCGACAGCTATGGCCAGCGGGGATTTTTGGGCATGTTAGCTGGTGTTCGCTATGCCCGTGAACATAAGATTCCTTTCCTGGGTATCAATTCAGGAATGCAGCTTATGGCCATTGAGGCTGCCCGCAACATCTTGGGCTGGAAGGATGCAGATTCCACCGAATTTGTGCAGAGTACCAGCCATCCGATTATCAGCTTGCCAGAAGAACAGGCAGGGCTTTCTGCAGCTGGTGTTATGCGGTTAGGGGCTGCCACCATTGGATTGCAGGCTGGCTCTCGATTAGCTGATGTATACGAGGGTGCCAATCAGATTTCTGAGCGTCATCGTAGCAAATATGCCTTTGATCCTCGCTACACTCAGGATATGGCAGAATGTGGCTTGGAGGTAAGTGCAAAGGCTCAAGACGGTTTGGTAGAAGCCTTTGAGTGGAAGTCTCATCCTTGGGGAATTGGTGTTCAGTTCCACCCAGAATTTACTTCTCGCCCTACAAAACCACATCCTCTGTTTAATTCCTTTGTGGCAGCAGCCTTAAAAAAATAGTGAGAAGATTGTTTTTATTAGCACTAGGAAGTCTTTTTCTTTTATCCTGTTCTCTTACGTATAAGTCAGAGGAACCAGATGTAACTCACGTACCGGAGTTGGTGTTTTCTAACGCTCGGTATGTGAGTTATCAGGAGGGGAAGGTTTCCATGGTGCTTGATGCAGACATTTTGGAGCAATACCAAGATGATGGGGCATTGTATGGTTCTCAGGTGTTCTTTACAACCTACAACAAGGAGGGGGAGTTGTCTGCGGAAGGTCGCTCCCAAATGATTTCTGCTAATAATTCTGATAAGTTGTATGCGCTTTTAGGACAAGTAGAAATTCAGTCTTTTGAGGAAGAACTTGTTATAAAAGCCAATTCCTTAAATTGGGATGGAAAGAGTGAACAGCTTGTGACGGGGGCCCTTGATTCAATCGAATTGAAAAAAAATAACCAAGAGGATGCTTCTTCTTCCCAGGATGGGGAGTCCTCTGCTTCTCGCATGGAGTTAACTGGTACTGGTTTTTCTGCCAGTGGTAGCACTATGGATTTTCAATTTACCGGTGCTGTTTCTGGTAAAATTTATACAAATACAACAGAAGGCCAAGGTCAATGAAAAAGTTTTTTTTGATTCTGATGGTGCTGTTTTGGAGTGTGTCGTGGTTTTTTGCTCAAAAAGCCTCGTCACAGGAAGCCCCACAATCAGGCTCTGAGCAGCAAGATGTAATGGAATTTAGTGCCCAGAAAATGTCAGGTTCCATGAAAAAGGATCAAGATTATACAAAGCTCTCTGGTGCAGCAAAAATAAAAACAAATACCATGGAAATAGGGGCTGATACAATTGAGCTATACGGTAAGGATTTTCGTTTTATCAAGGCTCAGGGGCAAGTTCATGGGGTGCAGGATGAGGATGGCCTTGTATTTTCCTGTGAAACCATGGAGTATGACCGGCAAGAAAAAATTGCTCTTTTTAGTGGTGCCGTTGTTTTGGAAGACAAGGAAAATGAGGTGGTGGCTAAGGCCCAGAGAATTGAGTATCGAGAGGTTGATGCCCTTGCATTAATGCAGATAAACGTAGAACTGACTAAGAAAGATAGCATTTCCACCTGTGCCTTTGCTCTGTATCGCAAGGAAGAAAAACTTTTGGAAATGACGGGAAATCCCCAGGTCATACAGGGGGATGACACCTTTCGAGCTCAGGAAATTATATTTAATCTTGATACGGAAGAAATTACTATGGATGGACGTGTTCAAGGTACTGTAACAGAAGATGGAGAAACAGAATCGTGAGTTCACAAGACCAGTTGAAAATCAACAGCTTGTATAAATCCTTTGGAAAGAAGCAGGTGGTTAAAGGGGTTGATTTTTCCATGACTACCGAAGAGGTTGTTGGTTTGCTGGGGCCCAATGGTGCTGGCAAGACCACAACCTTTTACATGATTGTAGGATTTTATCGGCCCACCATGGGAGAAGTTTTTTTAAACGACACCTGTATCACTCGGTTTCCCATGTATAAGCGGGCCCGTATGGGAATTTCCTATCTCCCCCAAGAAGCTTCTGTATTCAAAAAATTGACAGTGGAGCAAAATATTTGGGCAGTACTGGAAAACCGCAGGGATTTGTCCAAGGATGAAAAGAAAAAGCACTTGGAACAGCTGATAGAGGAATTTGACATTGGTCGCATCAGAAAGCAGTTTGCCTATACCCTGTCTGGAGGAGAGCGGCGTCGTACGGAAATTGCCCGATCCTTGGCCATTGAGCCGAAATTCCTCTTGTTGGATGAACCTTTTGCCGGTATTGACCCCATTGCTGTAAGTGATATTAAAACCATGGTCAAAAAATTGACCCAACGGGGGATTGGGGTTTTGATTACTGACCACAATGTACGAGATACCTTGGAAATTACGGACAGAGCCATTATTATCAGCTCAGGTCAGATTGTAGCCCATGGTTCCCAAGAAGAAATTTTGCAGTCAGAGGTAGCACGAAAAATTTATCTTGGAGAAGAGTTTAAAATGTAATTTTCATTCATTTTTTTACTCAAAATTGGAAAAAACAAACTAAAAGCATTATACTATAGATATAGTACTTGGTTTTGAGTGTTTAGGAGGATTTGTTTTTTATGTCAGAACACAATGAAGATTCTTCTGCTTGGATGGCTTTGAATGCCACTTACGTGTTAGGAGTTCCCACGGTAGATAGTCAGCATGAGCATCTTATTTCCTTATGTAACAAACTTCGGTCTGAGTTGATGGAATGTAAGTCTGGAGAAATTAAAGAATGGTATATAGCCTTGCAAGGCTCATTGAAAGAAGCTTCTGAATATGTAGAAACTCATTTTGCAACAGAAGAAAAATTAATGCAGGCTTCTCAGTATGATGAATATGAGTACCACAAACTCTGCCATAAATCCTTTGCAGACACTATTACAGAAAATGTGGCTGCACTTGAAACTGCAACGTTAGAGTCAGCAGTTGAGTTTGCTGACTATCTTAGGGACTGGATTTTATCCCATATCTTATACGAAGATAAGCGATTTTCTGATCATGTGAAAAAATATGTACTTGCAAAGAAAAATGTAAATTCTTGATAAATTTAATTTTGCAAAAATAAAAACTCGTGATACACTATATAAAGCATTTTATAGATGAGGATGGGTGTATCTATGTCAGCTCACAATGATGAATCTGGTGGTTGGATGGTTTGGGATAATGCCTATGAGTTGGGAATTCCTACGGTGGATGAACAACATAGGCATTTGGTTTGTCTCTGTAATAATTTTAGATCGGAGTTAATGAACCATAGTTCTCGTGAGGGAGGCGGTTGGCAAACAGCCTTGTCAGAAGCTTTGAGAGAAACGGTGCAATACACAAAAAATCATTTTTCTACCGAAGAAAAATTGATGCAGGCTTCTGGATATCCTGGTTATGAATATCATAAACGGTGTCACCAAGAATTTGTAGATACTATTACTCAAATTTTAGAGTCTTTCCAAGTTGCAACTATGCAAACTGCTTTTGAGTTTTCTTCCTACCTAAAAGAATGGGTGCTGACTCATATCGCTTATGAAGACAGACAATTTCAAGGCCACATCTTAGAATATTGCAAACAGAAATCCTGCAGTAGTACATAATGACTTTTGTAGCTATACATTATTAGGAGGTTTATCATGAGTTTTGAAGATAAGGTTAAGTTTTTAAATGGGGGAGAAGAACCTGAACAGACAGAATATGTGTGGATAAAATGGGAAAAAAAGTATGAGCTTGGAATTCCTAGTCTAGATAAGCAACATTATCATTTATTGGATTTATGCAATAAGCTACGCCGAGATTTAAAGGATTTTTCTGCTCAAGAAGGTGTGGATTGGCATGTTTCCTTAGCTCATACCTTAAAAGAGCTGGCCGCCTATACACAAGAACATTTTGCTACGGAAGAAAAATTGATGAGGGCTTGTGGATACAAGGATTATGATATTCACCGAAGTCAGCATATTCGTTTTGTAGAAGAAGTAACAAAGCAGTTAATAACCTTTGAACTAGCATCTTTACAGGAAGCCTATTCCCTGCTAGATTTCTTGAGAGATTGGATTTTATCTCATGTTGCATGCGAAGACAAGTTGTATGTTAGGCCCATTTTAGAGTATTATAAGACTATGCGTTTACAACAGCAAGGCGCAACTAATTAATTTTTTTGAGGTTAATAATGAGTGAAGAGTCACCTGCTCCTGAGTGGATTCCTTGGGATAAGAAATATGAAATGGGGATTTCCATGTTGGATAGCCAAAATCGGGAATTCGTTGATTTATGTAATCAATTTAGGGAAGAAATTATGCGTCGCGGAGAAGGTGCCGACTGGCGTGTTGCCTTGGGAGTCGCTTTGAAAGGTGCTGTTAAATATACAAAGGGACATTTTGTAGCTCAAGAACGGATGATGCAGCAGATTGATTACCCAAAGTTTCAGCAGCATAAACGGTATCATCAGGAATTTGTAGACATGGTGGTTGCTACCTTAGAAGGTTTTCCTAAGGCTACCATGCAAACAGCCTTTGAATTTTCGGGTAATTTGCGAGAATGGATTATTTCCCACATTGCTCATGACGATCAGGAATTTGCAAAGTATTTCTTTGATCCCAATAGAAAGAAAAAAGTATAACCTTCATTTCTGACCTTACCTTGGCGATACCAAGGATTTTTGGTATACTGCTGATATGGGTGAGAAGAAAAAAAGCGTCTATGATGAGTCTAAAATCCAGACATTGAGTCCTCTGGAGCATATTCGGCTCCGTTCAGGAATGTACATCGGGCGATTGGGAGACGGTTCCAATCGCAACGATGGTATTTATATCCTGTTGAAAGAGATAATCGACAATTCTGTTGACGAATTCATTATGGGCAATGGAAATAAGATAGCCATCGACATTGCAGACAATCGGGTGAAGGTGCGGGACTACGGCCGTGGAATTCCGCTGGGTAAGGTGGTGGAATGTGTTTCTGTCATCAATACTGGAGCAAAGTATAATGACGATGTGTTCCAGTTTTCTGTGGGACTGAATGGTGTTGGTACCAAGGCGGTAAATGCCCTTTCTTCTTATTTCAAGGTGCTATCGGTGCGGGGCGGAAAGTGTGCCGAGGCGGTGTTCCAGCGGGGGCAACTTATTTCCCAGAGGAACGGCAAAACAAAACCAGAGGTGGCAGACGGAACCTACATTGAATTTGAGCCTGACACAGAGATTTTTGGTGAGTACCAGTTCAAGATGGAGTTTGTAGAAAAGCGGCTATGGAACTACGCCTACTTGAACGCAGGCTTAAAGCTGGTATGCAATGGCCAAGAATATGTCAGCAATAACGGACTTCTGGATTTGCTCAACAGCGAGGTGGATGAAACCTCTCTCTATCCCTTGGGGTATTACAAGGGGGAGCGGTTGGAGTTTGCCGTAACCCACTCCAATGCCTACGGGGAAACCTATTTTTCCTTTGTAAACGGACAGGAAACCTCCGACGGAGGAACCCATCTTTCGGCCTTTAAGGAAGGCTTTCTGAAAGGGGTAAACGAATTTTTCAAAAAGCAGTATAAAAGCGAAGACGTGCGGGAAGGCATTGCAGCGGCTATTTTGGTAAAGGTAAAGGATCCCGTCTTTGAAAGCCAAACAAAAAACAAGTTGGGAAATACTGATGTGCGTTCTTGGATTGTGGCAGAAACAAAGGCCGCTGTGGACGACTGGCTTCACCGTAATCCTGATTCAGCAAAGGCTCTAGAACAAAAAATCACAGCCAACGAGAGACTCCGCACGGAATTGAATGCAGTAAAAAAAGAAGCCAAGGAAGCAGCAAAAAAAATCGCCTTGAACATTCCCAAACTGAAGGATTGCAAATATCACTTGGGAGATGCCAAGGGCGATGACACCATGATTTTTATCACCGAGGGAGATTCAGCTTCTGGCTCCATGGTGGGCTGTCGCAATCCCATGACCCAAGCCATATTCAGCTTGCGGGGAAAGCCCTTGAACATGTTTGGCAAGCGGCGAGCAGAGATTTACCGCAACGAAGAATTGTTCAACTTAATGACAGCTTTAGGTATTGAAAACGATATTTCCGGGTTGCGGTACAACAAGATTATTATTGCCACCGATGCGGACAACGACGGCTTTCATATCCGCAATTTGATGCTTACCTTTTTCTTGGGCTTTTTTGAGGAGCTGGTAATGAATGGCCGTATCTTCATTTTGGAAACACCCTTGTTTCGGGTGCGGAATAAAAAGGACACTCGCTATTGCTACACCGAGGCTGAGCGGGATGCTGCCATGAAAGAGCTGGGAAAAGGGGTGGAGGTAACTCGATTTAAGGGATTGGGTGAAATCGGCTCCAAGGAATTTGGCCAGTTTATTGGGCCAGACATGCATCTGGTGCCAGTGGAGGTAAAGGCGTTGAAAGAAGTACAACCGCTCTTGGAATTCTACATGGGCAAGAACACCCCCAGCCGTCGGGAGTTTATCGTGAACAATCTGCTGGAAGAAATTGACGCATAGGGAAGAACATGGCTTATATACAAAACATTTTCGACAAAAACTTCATTGAATATGCTAGCTACGTTATCCGTGACCGTGCCATTCCCGATATTGAGGATGGCCTTAAGCCAGTGCAGCGGCGAATTTTGCACACCATGTTCGCCATGGATGACGGCCGCTACAACAAGGTGGCCAACGTGGTGGGGGAGTGCATGAAGTACCATCCCCACGGAGACGCTTCCATCGGTTCAGCCCTGGTGGTGCTGGCTAACAAGGAATTGTTTATAGACAAGCAGGGAAATTTCGGCAACCTGTACACGGGGGATGGAGCCTCTGCTCCCCGATACATCGAATGTCGCCTGAAATCCCTGGCTAAGCGGGTGCTCCATAATCCTGCCATTACCCAGTTTGTGCCATCTTACGACGGTCGCAACAAGGAGCCTGTGGTATTTCCTGCTAAGCTGCCTGTGGTGCTGGTAATTGGAGCGGAGGGAATTGCAGTGGGAATGTCCACTAATATCCTGAGTCACAACCTGAAGGAAGTAATTCAGGCTGAAATCGCTTGTCTCAAGGGGGAGGAATTCCACCTGTATCCTGACTGCCCCACGGGAGGCCTCATTGATGTGTCTGATTATCAAGATGGCTTGGGCAAGATAATTACCAGAGCAAAGCTGGACACCAAGGATCCCAAGCGGATTGTCATAACGGAGCTGCCCTTTGGTTCCAATTCCGAGCGGCTCACAGAATCCATTGTGCGGGCTGCAAAAAATGGTAAGATTAAGGCAACTTCTGTAACAGACTTTACTGCAGAAAAGGTAGAGATTGAAATTAAGCTCCAACGTGGAGTCTATGCCGAGGATGTAGTGCAAAGTCTCTACGCCTTTACGGATTGTGAGCAGTCTATTTCCTGCAATCTGCTGGTTATTAAGGATAACATGCCCCAGGTCATGACCATTACCGAGGTGGTTCGCCATCATTCCAATCAGCTAGTGGGGATTTTACAACAGGAGCTAGAGCTGGAGCGTTCTCAGCTACATGACAAGCTCCATCTTCGGACTCTGGAGCGGATTTTTATTGAAGAGCGTATCTACAAGCGTATCGAAGAAGAAAAAACTGAGGCTGCAGTTCACAAGGCGGTTATATCTGGTTTTGAGCCCTTTAAAGCCCAGCTCATTCGTCCCGTAAGTGATGAGGATGTGGAGCATCTTTTGAAAATTCCCATTCGTCGTATTTCTTTGTATGACATCAACAAGAATCGGCAGGAAGTGGTGGCCATTAACAAGCGGCTAAAAGAGGTGGCTAAGCTGCTGAAAAATTTGGTGGCCTATGCCATTTCTTGGCTGGAGGAAACCTTGCAGGAAGTGGAGCCAGAGCTGGCTAAGCGGCGGACTGAAATCAAGAAATTCTCCGCTGTGGATGTGCGGGAAGTGGTAAAGCGGGATATGAGTCTTCGCTATGACGGCAAGACAGGTTATCTTGGTACCAGTATTGCTACTGGAGAGGAGCAGATGCAGGTGACACCTTACGACCGTGTGCTTTTTGTGAGAAAAAGCGGGATGTATACCGTGTGTCAGGCGCCAGAAAAAGTCTTTGTGGATACTGGTATGTGGTGGTGTGGCTTTGCAGACAGGGAAACGTTGTCCAAAACCTTGTTCACCATTGTGTATCGAGATCCAGCCACTAAATTTTGCTCCATTAAGCGGTGTCGCATTGAGCAGTTTATCTCCAATCGAGATTATCCTCTGGTACCTGATGGCATGGAGGTGTTACATATCAGCACGGACAAGAATTTCCGATTCAAGCTCCATTACGTGGAAAAGCCACGGATAAAGATTCGTGAGGAGGAATTTTCTGCCAGCGATTACGAGGAAAAGGGAGCTCGAACTTTGGGAGTGCGGCTTTCTAGTCGAGAAACAGAGCGGCTAGAAGTGTTGAAAGCTCGGAGTCGTGTTACAGCAACAAAATCAAAGCCTGCATTAAATGAGGGCAAAGAAAAACAGGAGAAATAACATGGAAGATACAAGGATATTGCTGGGAAAAATAAATGCCAGTTTGAAAAAGAATCTGGGGAAAATCATTATTGCCCTGTTGCTAGTATTTCTTATAAGCGGTTTGCTGGCTCCAATCAGCGTGGTGATTATTTCTATTGGGGGAGCTCCAGCATTTATTTTAGCAGGTCTGGTGATGTTTCTTATTGCAGTTATTTTATTCATGCTGCAAATTAGCTTTGCCCAAATGTGTGGTAAAATGTATCGAGAGGACCCCTGTGTTTTGGGAAATTTGCTGGATTCCTTCCGTGACTGGCGACGATGTAGCATCATGTCTTTAGGCTATGCTGTTAGTGCCATTGTTATTTGTATTGTAATTGTGCAAGGTGGGATTATGGTGACTTTTCTTGCTTCTGGAGGGAACGCTGCAAATTTTGATAGCGAAGCTGTACTTGGTTCCATGATTAGCTTTATGCCTGTGTTAGTAATGGCCTGCATGGGGATTTTCTTTTTGCTAGTGCTTTTGCCCACTGCTTTTGTTCACTTAGTCTTGATGGATAATCGGGAAATGCCTTTGCTTACTGCAATTCAAGAGAATTTCCGCCTGCTGAAGGGAAAGAAATTTCAGTTGGTAAAATTCCTCTTTCGTGTTGGCGGATTTTGGCTTGTAGGTGCTTTTATTTTCTTAATCGGAAGCTTTGCCATAGTTTCTGCTATGTATCTGCAGCCAGAAACAGCAGAAGGGACACTGGGAGTATTGCAGCTTGCCGCTCAAATTTGTGACATGGTTTATTTTATCTGTGCCTATACTACCTTGATTCGGCTGGTAACAGGAGTGGCAGCTTTTTATCAGGCAGTACGAGATGAGGCTGCAGGAAAGGAGCCACCTTTGGAGATTGCATCTTCTCAGGATAGCTTGTAGTGGTGAGCCCTTATGGAAACCCTTGTTGAATACGCCAGTGCAGAGCTAGAAATCAAAAAATCTCGCTTTCTAGCAGAGGTTTTTCCTGTATTGAGCCAAGCTGAGGCTCGCAGTTTACTCAAACAGCAGAAGGAAAAGTATGAGGATGCCACCCACGTGGTTCACGGCTTTGTGCTGGGGCCTGCTGCAGAGGTTTTAGGTATGTCTGACGACGGAGAGCCAGCGGGAACTGCAGGGCGACCAGTGCTAGATGTGCTGAAGGGGAGAAATTGTACCAATATTTTGCTGACGGTAACTCGTTGGTTTGGAGGAACCCTGCTGGGAACAGGTGGTTTGGTAAAGGCTTATGGCGACAGTGCCAAGGCAGTGTTGAATGTTGCCAGCTTTCATGAATTGGTGCTTCGTCGTTCTTTTTCCTTTGGGGTGGACTATGATCAGTACCAGCTGGTAAAGCGGTATGTGCAAGCTCCTGAGTTTACCAATCTTACAGAAGATTTTGGTGCACAGGTTTTGTTGTCTGGCTTTGTGGAAGCTCCCGTTGCCTCAAACTTGGCCTTGTTTGTAAAGGATTTGACCAAGGGAGCTGTGGTGGTGGAGCTTGGCGAAGAAGTTTATATGTAAAGGATAAAAGGAGAGGGTAGTGGGGCAGCCAAAACTATTTAGAATCATAGACAAAGCGATTTTTGAATATAAAATGATTGAAGAAGGAGATAGAATCCTCATTGGAGCTAGTGGTGGCAAGGATTCCACTGCTTTGGTGGAGTATTTTGCTCACCGAAAACGGCAAGGACGGGAAAACTTTGATTTTACCGCCCTCCACGTGTCCACAGAAATTGCCCCTCCCTTTGATCCTGGTTTAAAGCAGCTTTTTGCCAGCTGGGGAGTGGAACCTGTAACTATTCCTGTTGGTGTGCTGGAACGACTCAAGCCTGGTCGTTCCATGAATTGTTGGTGGTGTTCTACCCAGCGTCGCACCGAGCTGAATGAATACGCCATGGCTCATGGCTACAACAAAATTGCCCTCGGTCACCATCTTGACGACATTCTCGAAACCCTGTTGATGAATGCCTTGGGAAAGGGGGAACTTTCTACCATGCCACCTCGGCTCAAGTACGAAAAATATCCCGTGACTATTATCCGCCCCTTGTGCTTTGCCGACGTGGAAACCATTATTGCCCATGCCCAGGAAAGCGGCTATATTTCTGCCACCTGTACCTGCGATTATCAGGAAAATTCTGGCAGAAAGGATGCCCGCCGCCGCTTGGAAGCACTGACGGAAGGCAATCCTGCAGAAAAACGCCGCCTCTTTCAGGCTTTACGGAACATAAAGGCGGAGTATTTGCCGTAGTGTTTATCTAAAACTATTGAAGAGTTTAGCCGCTTCTTGGAAGTCATCAGCAAAGCCTTTGAAAAGCTCCACCACATCTCCATCGCTAAAACGTAAGATTGCTGAGTAGGATGTTTCTTCTAGGATTTCAAATGCAATTTTGTGGCCTGCGTTAAAATCTTCTATGTAATATTTTTTTCCATCAAAGTGAGCATAACCAGCTGCAGTAATAACCTCATTATTTTTTTTATCTGCATACAAAATTCCTCCAGTGCCACCACCTTTGCTGTCGATTAACAGTAAGACTACTCCTCCGTAAGTTGTTTCTCCCCAGTAAGAAGTGTCTACTTTGATTTTTTGTGCAAAAAGATGAACTGGGAAAAGTAGGCCTGCAATAAAAAGTATCAAAAAGAGTACTATATTTTTCTGGAAAAAAAGAGATTGATTTGTTGATTTTATTTTCATTATAGTACGCTACCTCCTCCAACAAAGGTTCGTTTCCAGTATCGTTCAGATAATCGAGATAGAATTACCCCTGTTTTGGGGCCATCAGATGCCGCGTGAATGAATATATTGTTACCTAAATATATTCCTACATGACTGATTCTCTTTCCTGATGCACTAAAAAAAACTAAATCACCTGGATGTAACGTATTCAAATCAGGAATTTTTTTTGAGGCGCCATATATATCATGAGCTGTTCGTGGAAGTTTAACTGCACATGACTCTCTGTATACCATACCTACAAAGGCTGAACAATCGATACCAGCAGTGGTAGTTCCTCCATACAAGTATGGAATTCCTACCAGTGAGAATGCTTTATTGATGACACTTTGAATGGTGGGATTCGCAGGAATTGTTATGGTGTCTGCTGACTGTTGCTGCGGAACAGGGCTCTCCTCTTGGAACACTGGTTTCGGTTTGTGGGTTGTTTCTGGGCCTACATACCGGAACATGCTGGATAAAGTTCCGTTTTGACCATAGGATTGTCCTATTGTTATTCCAAATAAGATCATAGTGATTACTAAGATGTTACCTTTACCCATAGTATCCTCCTTTTATTCTGTCAGGAAAAATCTAAAATTGCTTAAAATCATTAATGATTTCAGTTTTTACCTCTGTTGAAGTTCTACGAAATCCTCTTCTTTTGGCAGTTTCTAATGTAGTGGCTACAAATCGTTCTCCCTTGTATTGCAAGGAATAGACAGCCTTACCGTCTTTGTCTGTAATAGAAATGTCAACTACAGGATACACAGCTTGTAAGGTATTGTGTTTTGCTGGGTTGTCAGAAACAATTACCTTGAGTCTGTAAATTCCGCTATTTTCGTTAACTACAAAGCCCATATCAGCAAATACATCTTTTATTGTAGCTGTAAAAATCTCTTCATAATCTCCACTGATAGAAAACCTCATAGAACAGGCTTGGGCCTTTTCTTGTAAGGTTGCAGGAAGGGTTGCAACGAGGGTTCGATCTTCCCGATATTGAGAATCGATTCCGTCCATGAGTAAGCGACCAAATTCCAATGATTCTAGAAAATCCTGTCCCTTATTCCATGCAAGATAATAAGACTGGAATTCTGTAAAAGTGTCTTGTTGTTGGCGAGCTTGGTTATATAATGCGGTAAAAGCATTTCTGTTGTCTTCTATTCTTGGACGAAATTGTCTCCATGCTGTTTCACGATGGATATAGGTCAAAATGTACCATTGATTGTCTGCCTTGCTAAAATAAGGCTCCGTAAATTCAACACCAAACAAGTCGATTTGGGATGTAACTTGAATGTCTGTTAAGGTAGCACGATGTTCAAAGGTGTCAACACCATTAGACATGGTTTTCAGCTGTGTTTGCATTGAGGCATCCACAGAGGTTTGAAAATATTGAGCAATGGCCTGTAAACCATTTGTTTTTGCAAACTCAATAGTATCACCACTACCTCGCTGCACAATATATTCACTGCTGGGGTATTCACTACGATAATTTCCCATCCAAGAAGGAGGTGCTGAGGTACAAGAAGAAAGGATTATAATACAAAGGGTGCTTAACAAACTAATGGTGGTAAGTTTCATAGTTTTTCTCCTTTACCACTGCGGTAGAATTTCACTCTCAATATTTTGAGAATTATAATAGTATGGTGCGGATATTACTTCAAAATTTTGTTCAATCACATATATAATTCGAAAATAATGAGATGTCAATTCCCATGATGTTTGAGGAAGGGGAAGGACTAGACTTGGTGGTACTAATTCTGCAGCAGAATCGTCAAAGACAACATAAATATTGGTTACATTGTCTGCAGAGGGGATGACAAGGTCTGTACTGTAATATGAAGTCTTTGTCTGAACTGGAAATTTCTGACTCCTGCTGGCAGAAACAAAATCGGTGCGATTTTCTGTGTTTCCTTTGACTACTGAAACTGCAAAACTATAGGCTTCCCCTGCTGGTATACAATAGCTTGTTCCTTGGTATAATGGCAAATAGAGGGCTTCCCTCCCAGTTGCATTTTCTTTTAGATAAATATTATAGCCGTCAATGCCTTCTATAGGATCCCAGGAAATCATGACTGCATTTGGTCCAAACATTTTGACGGAAAAATTTGATATCTCGCTTGTCAGCATGCCAAAAGTTTCGTTGAGCCAATTGGCACATCCGGCACACCAGAATAATACTGCGGTAAACAATATGAGCATAAATCGTATTCTTTTCATTTCAATTCTCCTGATACTAATTGGCTACTTGACACTAGAGAAATCTAAGCCGATTCCAACCGTGTATTTATCAAAGAAATATTTTTCCCAAAGGTAGTGCGCTGTATAATCGAAGAAAATGATAAAACCAGTTTGTGGAATAGTGCAGTATAATCCCGTGCCGCCTAGTAGTCCAAATCCACTGTTCTTGGAGTCATTCAAATACCCTGCACCAATCTTTGCATAGGGTGCCAGCATCTTGTCGAACAAGGAGAAATTCACGCCAGTGACTCCAGCCACATTGTACTTGATGATATCTTGTAGCTCCAGTTCTGTTTGTGTGGTTGCGTTGGAGGGGACGCTCGCAGTCTGCGTCGATGATTTTGAGGATGAACGTAACTCCTTCATAAGAGCGAATTCCTCTTTTTTTGCTAACATACCTCCTTCAACACCAAGAAACCAATGGTTGACACCGGTGAAGTGGATTTGTGCATCTATACCATAAAAATCTTGTCCTATGGTGAATGCTATATTTAGCTGTTGCTTTCTCTGCGTTTTTTTTCGCTGTTCTTTTTTTTCGGCTTTTTCCAAGGCTTTCATTTCCGCTTGCTGTTTAGCCAACTCGGCTCTCTGTCGTTCATGTTCAGCTTTTTCCAAGGCTTCCTGTCTCAATTTTTCTGCCTTTTCAGCTTTCTTGTATTCGTGTTTCGCCTTTGCAAGGGACTCGGAACTATCTAATGACTCTTCGTCGATTTTATTGGTGAGAAGGTCCTTTCCAACAGGCGTAAGTTTTACGCCAATGTGTTTCGTAAGTATCTGATAAGACAAGGTATTAACTGTATTGATAAGTTTTTGAGAAAAGTCCGAACTATCAGCAGTGAAAATTTTGTTAGAAACGTATTCTTGGCTGTTTGTTTCTATTTTGAGCAAAGTCATATTGATAGAATAGCTGTTTCCATCTCCAATGCTTGTTATTGTGGTGGTCATCGCATGGGAGGCTGATTTCATGAATCCGAATTCATTGACAGATTCTTCGTCGAAAGCAATATCCTCATTTCTCATGATCTCTTGGAGAGCAATGTTATTGTCCCTCTCTACAACATTTACTGGACTAAATTTACTGAAGTTTTCTGAAATTTGGTTATGGACTAGTTGAGAAATCCATTCTTCTGCTTCCCCTATGAGTTCAGGCTGTGCAATCCATAATGCTATATCGTTGCCATTGGACTCTTCTTGGTAGTAATAAGTATCTAGATTTTCTGGGGTAGATCTACATGCGGCAAGACATGCAATTGCAACCGATAGCAGACACAATTTTAATCCAGTCAACTTTCCTTTCATCCTCTCCTCCTATTGCTCCAAAAAAAAGGGATAGCGATGTTATGCCCCTATGAATGAGTCTGAACGAAACACCGCTACCCCTCCCATTGAAAAAGTTGCAAACTACATCAAGTATGCGGATACATCTATTGTTGCCTGCTCTGCGGCCTTCTGTTCGGGGCTTTTTGCAGCCTCAACCTTGCTCTTGCTTTCAGGGCTCAATGATGCCAGATACTCCTGATATTTCTGCTGGTCATTACGTACACTAGCTTCACTTTGATTGTCAGCCTCTGCCACCAATTCACTGTAAAGAGAGCCAACTGCCTTCCTAGCTTCTTCGTTCATAGAAGGATCCTGGATAATGTCGCTCAAGTATTTGCGGCAAATATTCGCCCATGTCTCTTTGTCCATTGAATAGATGGTGTAGTACACGAACTCGGAGGTTATCTTTCCTGTCTCTGCATTCTTCCGGCGAACTTCCTGCCAGAAAGTATGTTCTGTTCGCAGTCCTGACATATCGGCACGAACCCGGGAAACAACTTCATGGAGCGCCTCTTTCTGTCCCTGGCTGTTCAATGCCTCTCCGGAACGAGCAAGAACCTTGGTTGCCAATTCCTGGGCTTGGATGAAAACAAAGTTTGTCTGACTCAAGGTCTGAGCTTCCGCACGAGTCCTACCATAAGCAAGGCTTGACTTGACGACTCGGTTCTCGTCAATTCCCCATTCCTGCTTGAACAAACCTGAGTTGCCTCTACGCAGGGGCAAGAGCCAGGATGGAGAAGAGATCTCTCCTAATGACCGGTCAGTCCAGTCCACAACAACTTGTTCGTCAACTTTCAAAGTGCCTGCAGGCTCTTCTGTAGCTTCAACCTTTGTAGAAACACAACCTGTTACTGTTGATAGTAGCAGTCCAAAACCTACTGCAAGTCCTGCGAAACGAACAATCTTATTACATCGTTTCATAAAATCCTCCTAATAGTACCACTCTGTTCAAAAAAGAACGGTAGAGTAAAAATCCGTTTCTGAGTTAAAACGAACTTTTAAAAATAAACTAGAATATTGTACTATGGGAGATATTTGATTGTCAACTTTTTTTAAAAAGGTTACATAATTTTTTGTTTTTTCTGTTATAATTTAAATTATTTTCCCACCACAAGGAGTCCATCATGAAATATATCCTAGCCCTAGACCAAGGAACCACCAGTTCTCGTGCCATTCTCTTTGACCAGAACCAGCAGATTGTAGCGGTGGCTCAACGAGAATTACCTCAACTTTATCCCCAGGAAGGCTGGGTGGAGCAGGATGCCATGGAGATTTGGGCCAGTCAGTACGGGGTGATGATGGAGGTGGTGGCTCAGTCGGGAGTGCATCCTCAAGATATTGCTGCTATCGGCATTACGAACCAGCGGGAAACCACGATTTTGTGGGACAAAACCACAGGAAAGCCTATTCACAACGCCATTGTGTGGCAGTGTCGTCGAACCGCTTCCTTGGTGGACCAGTTGAAGCAACAGGGACTGGAAGCTCACATTCGTCAAACTACAGGCCTGGTTCCTGATGCCTATTTTTCTGCCACCAAGATAAAGTGGATTCTAGACAGTGTGGAGGGGGCTCGGGAAAAGGCCCTGCGGGGAGAAATCTTGTTTGGCACCGTGGATAGCTGGCTTTTGTGGCGGTTGACGGAGGGCTCTGTTCACGCCACCGATGTAACTAATGCCAGTCGTACTATGCTTTTTGACATTAATAAGCTGGACTGGGATGCAACCTTGCTGTCTGCCTTGGATATTCCTACTGCCATGCTACCCAAAGTGCTTTCCTCCAGTGAAATATACGGTTACACCAAGATTCTCGGTGTTGATGTTCCTATTGCAGGTATAGCTGGAGACCAACAGGCTGCCCTTTTTGGTCAAACCTGTTTTGAGCCAGGTGATGCCAAGAATACTTACGGTACTGGTTGTTTTTTGTTGATGAATACAGGAGACAAACCCTGCTTCAGCAAAAACGGCCTTATTACCACCATTGCTGTGGGCTTGAAGGATAGGGTGGAGTATGCTCTGGAAGGTTCTGTCTTTGTAGGAGGGGCGGTTATTCAGTGGCTTCGGGATGAGATGAGATTTATCGGTAGCAGTCAGGATGCTGAATATTATGCTTCCAAGGTGGAGGATAACGGCGGAGTGTATCTGGTACCAGCCTTTACAGGATTGGGGGCTCCCTACTGGGATATGTATGCCCGAGGAACCATTGTGGGGCTTACTCGTGGCACCCGTCGTGAACACATTATTCGGGCTGCTCAGGAATCTATTGCGTATCAGGTGGTAGATTTGGTGGAGGCTATGGAGGCAGACACTGGTATTGCCTTGAGTCAGCTGAAGGCCGACGGTGGCGCTAGCCGAGATCAGTTTTTGATGCAGTTTCAGTCTGATGTGTTGAACCGTTGTGTTTGCCGCCCTGTAATTCGGGAAACAACGGCCCTTGGTGCAGCCTATCTTGCAGGCTTGGCTGTGGGACTGTGGCAAAGTCGTGATGAAATTAAAACCTTGTGGCAACGGGACACAGTGTTTACCCCTACCATGGAGGAGGCTAAACGGCAAGAGCTGCTGGACAAGTGGCACAAGGCGGTATCCCGCAGCCGAGATTGGAGTTAGGGGATAGGGAGGTTATTTCACCTCCCATCTGTAGGTTTTATTTAATTTTTTTAATGCTTTCGTTAAAGTCCACCCCAGACATTGGTTGGTCTGGATAAAAGTTCATGCCGTCAGGCAGGTCTAGGAATTCCTTTTCGACGCAGCCTAAGATGGCGTCAAAGTCGGGGGAGTCAAGGGGCACATCAAGAATGGGGCTTGTGCCACCAACAAATTGGTGGGAATACTTGGGAGCATTTCCCAGTGTGCCCCGCCTGTCGTGGTAGAGATTCCACAAAAAACGAGCTGCCAAGGAGCGGGTAAGAATGGTGTCCTTGGAAAGCTGGTTTACATCGGTCCAACTATTGATGGAATAAAAAAGTCCTTGGGTTTTGAGTTGGCGTAATACTTGGTTTGCCTCCAGTTTTTTTGCACCAGTATATTTGTACAAAAGGTCACCCTGACCCTGAATTACACCAATCATCTGATAGAGGGTGATACTGTCTTGTTTTAAAAGTTCTCGATATTCCTGTTCCCCACCACTGGTGATGTTTCTCAGTCTCCAAGCATTTTCCCGTAGCTGTTTGTAGGCTTCTCGGTAAGATGCATCCAAGGAGATAAAGGCTTCATCAAATTGAGCTACAGCTTCAAGATAATTTTCTTTTTTGTAGTTATTTAAGGCCTTTTCCAAAATTACATAGGGTTGCTGGTGCCTGCCGATGACTAGGTTTCCGATATCAGGAATCAAGCCCAATCTCACACCAAGAATTTCTGCTTGTAATTCACTTTTATTGAGAGAAAGTGCTTCTTCATAGTCGGCCTTAGCTGCCTTTTTATCCCCTAAAATCAGATTCACTCGTCCTCGAAAAGCCGTTAACTGGGATCTGACTGCTGCAGGAAGATTGGCATTTTCTAAGTTATCCTGCAATAGTGCCATTAAGTGAGTGGCTGTTGCAACATCGGTATTGCCTAAAAGATGATGTGCATCTAAAAAAGCTAATTGCTGGGCAGCTTCTTGTACCACTTGAACTTCCTCTGTAGCTACCGTAGAAATCATGGTATCTTCTGGTACGCTGGCACAGGAGACCAAAGAAAAAAGCAGGATACTTCCCGTCAGAATAATGGACCAAGCTTTACCTTTCATCAATTCCTCCTATCGTAAATTCCAGCCATTGAGCTTGTTGTCTATGGTAAGAGCAAGACAATCTTCATTGCCGTCGCTGTTGGCATCTACAAAAACAGGAATGCCACTTCCAGCCAAGGGAAAGCCCTGTAATAGCTCAAGATTTTCGTTAAAGCCATAAATCACGTTACCGTCTACTCCAAGGTAAATGTTTTGGGCTCCTGTTTTTTCATTAGGAATGACGGTAATGGTACCGTTACGGGCGGTAACATTGGGAATCTTAACAGAAATAATGTTTCCATCAGTAGTAATACGGAACAATTGCCCCTCGGAAGAAAGGGCAAAGAAATAGTTTCCATTACTTACCAGGTTGGTAAAGAAGACTCCTTTCAGGGTGGAGTCTAAAATCTGTTGTAGCGTTGCTTCCTTTTGGCCCTTGTTTTCTGCAAACTGCCACAGTGAAAGACGACCAGCTTGGGTGATAAAGCCCATATATTTTGTTTTTTTGCTTTCCAAAAGGGCTGGAGAGCCATAGGCTATACCAAAAACTTGGTGACGCAACAAAAGGGTTTGCTGCTTTGTATCCACCAACAGGAGTCCACCAGAAAATCCCTTGTCGTAAAAGGCTGCATCAGTTTTTAATATGTTGGGAGGAGCCATAATGGAGCCTGCCAATTCCAGCTGCAACTTGTTCACCTCTCCTTGGGGGCTAATAAAGCAAATGCTGTCATCGTCCATGGGCTGCATCAAGCCCCATTCTGTGGCCACAGGATAGGTAATAGGTGTTCCTCCCGTGAGTTGGGGGAAATTGGGGACATCGGCTAAATTGCTTGTCAAAAGGTAGGCTGCTCCTTCGGCTGTTACAACCCAGATAACTGCATCTGAGGAATTATCTGTTGCTGGAGCCACCAGAATAGGGGAGCGGAATTCCTTTTTTGTAATATTCATGCTAGCTATATCAAGGATTTTCAGGGTATTGTTGTTTTCTACCCAAAACAGATGCTTGCTATTTTTGCCCTGTACCTTGTGGATTTGAGCTGCCCTTCCTTCGAGCTCTAGGGGGAAGCCGGGGAGAGAACGGAGTTGCCCAGAAGGACGTGCTGTGGCAGAAAGCTGGCAGATGAGGGTATTGTCTTGAATCTGCAAATCAAGTAATCCCATAGCATATAATTCTAGAATCTGTACCACTACATTGTCTCCCCGCAGGAAGAAGGGTGTTTCATGTTCTAGATCGTAGAAGAGGCTTACAGAGGTTTCCTTCTTGTGGTTTTGTGCTACGATTTTCCATCCCTCGTTATTGGAAAGTCGTTGGCCTGCCTGCATGGAGGTAAAGAGTGCGGATAAGGATTCTGGGGATTCAGAAAAATAGATAAAGCCCTTGTGTACCATGTAGTAGGGATTGGGGAGGTTCAAATTCAGGAGTCTGAGAATTCCTTGTAGAAAGACAGGGAGCTGTAATCGTGGGAGTCGCATCCCATTCAAAATCAGGCTTGTATCATCTTGAAAGATAATAGAAGAAAATAATTGGTTAAAAATAAATTGACGCATATTTTCATCTTTTACTTCCAGGGCAATGACAGGATCTTTTAAGCCTTCAATTCCCAAGACTGCACATTCCTGCCCAGTCCAAGAAAAAACAAGTTCTTCCAGATTCACCCCAAAAAAATTGGTACTCAAGGATGTTCCTGTAGTCCACAGGTTGGGAGCATCGAGAGAGGCGGGTAACAGGGGAAAGGCTGCATCTTTCAGCTGTTCCAGGGAACCAATGTTCAAGATGGTGTAATATTGAATGTTGTTTCCCAGTTGGGACAAAAGGAGGGGGAGGCTAGACTCTTCTTGTAACAGGGCCTTTGTGCCTTCCAACTCTGAATTTATAGTTTGGATATCTGTTACATCCAAGGGAATTTGCAGCTTTAGGTTGATTTCCTTGTCGGTAATGCCAAAGGAAACGTGGGCCTTGGAATCCTGATGAATGAGTTGGGTAATTTTTTTGAGGGTAGGAGAATTTTCCGTGGTAGAAAGGGCCAGTGTATTGGCATCTGCAACGATTTGAACGGGATTTTCCGTTTTCTGATTCAACAGGGCCAGTTCTTGGGGGGTATACATCAGGTCGTTGTTTCCCTGTACAGCCTTGTAAAATAATTCCCGATTTGAGCTGATAATCACTGTGTTGTAGTAGTTCTTGAAATACAGGGAACCAAAATCAGCGGTGAGCTCAAAGTGGTAGCCACTGTTTCCCTGTACCATGGTAATGCCTTGGGGAAAGGTTTGTTCCAAAGGCAATTTTCCTACCCACAATTTAGCAAGACGAGTGGCGGCAGATAAAAAGCCCATGTCCACTACTGCCACAAAATCAGTTTTATTTCCAGCGGTAAAATAAATGCCCAAATCCACAGGTCGTGCCGCAGCTATGGCTAGGAGTTTATTCTCTCTCAGCTGGGATTGACGCAATTCCATAAAAAGTGCACGGAAGCTGGAAAAATCTTCTGTTGCCAGCAAAATATCTGCTGCTTGTAAGTCTAACAAGGGATTCAAGGCTTCCCACACAGAATCGGTGTGAAGATATAAGCCATAATTGGCTGGTAGCAAGGAAAGTGATTTTTTCTTGTTTAAGCCAGAATACAAAATCCAAGCGGCCAAAGCAACAATAGCTACCAGAAGAATAATTCCCAAGCCCTTCATAAAAGAGACAAAGGGAGATGACTTCTTTTTACTTTTCTGTTCTTTTTGTTGAGCTTCTGTTTCTGTAGGTGTTGTGTCTTTTTCATTCGGCTCAAGTTCTTGCTCTGGGGGATTTGTTTCTGGTACCATATTTTCAATGTCATTAATTTCTGTTGTATCCATAGAGAATTACTCCTTTTGTTTTCAGTTTAGGGTAAAAGGGGTTTAAGTCTTTATTATAAAATATTACTTTGGCTTTTCCTAGCCTTATTTGCTTAACTTCCCAACAGTTGTTTGCGTTGTATTTTTTTCTTATACATCAGCTCGTCCGCAGTTTTAATGCATCGATGATAATCGATGGGATATTCTTCTGCTGTGGTGGTGCCAACAGAAATGTTGGTGGGATAATGCTTTTGAACTTGTTGGATTTTTTCTTCAATGCGATCCACTACCTTATTGGCCATTTCTCTGGTTGTATTACTCAAAATTACGAGGAATTCATCTCCACCAATTCTGAAGATATAATCTGTGTGGCGAATGGAAGACTTGATAATATCATGACACAAAAGAATATACTCATTTCCAGCACCATGACCATAGGTGTCATTGACGTGTTTTAATCCATCAATGTCACACATAATAAAGCTCAAAGGCAAATGACTTTCCAGAGAGTCGTCGGGAGTGTTAAAATCAGATTGTTTGATTTCAAGATAATGACGATTGTAACAGCCGCACAAAGAATCTTTAAATGCCTTGTCTTCGAGACGAGTAATAAACTTTTGCATAAAGGAAACGGCCACCAGCATCAGCATTGCACCGTTTTCGTAATCGCTTTCTTTTGCCTTTTCAGATAAGGGTTGTTCCAATAAGTAGTAGAGTGTACCATCGGCCTTGCTTTGTAACAAGATAGCACCATCCTCATAATCAGAAGCAACTTGTAAATTACTATCGTAGGGAATAAAATGATCAAAAATATCTTGCTTATATCCAACGATTTTTCTGTTTTCTAGGATATTGGGACATATCTTTTTTCCTAGTTGATTTGCATAAATAATTTTTTTGTTTTTGTCTAAAAAGAAAATGGGAAAGAAAAGGGTTTTTAATAATTTTTTCTGTCCCAAATTAATGGTAATTTGTGATTCATCTACATAAACAAGGAGAAAAACCATGGTGATGGATATAAAAGAAAATAAGGGAATGAGCCAAACTGTAGTGGTGGATTTAATAAAAAGTTGAGATGCATTTACTATCATAAAAAAGATGGCTGTAATGCAACTGTAAAGAGCCATTTTTTTTCTTCGCTTGTTAGAAGTGAGGAGATTTATAAACATGCATAGCGTACCTGCTATAACGAGAGCATAACTAAAAACAGCATGAATCCAGAACCATTCATGGAGTTGTACTACTATTTCTCGATAAGGAACGTACACAATCTGTTTTGTAAAGGTTATAAAATAACGGTTGAACTCTGGTACTAGGGTAAAAATAACAGTAATTATAGGTATCAGAGTAAGCCACATCAAGTATTCCATGGATTTTGCTTTCTGGGGAAAGGCATAGTTAAAACAAAACAAGAAAAAGGTAATGCTAGAGAAAGAAACGGGAACATAGACAAATGCGGTAAGGCGGGGCAATAAATCTGTGTTTGGAGTTAGGAAAAAACATGCTCGCACAAGTTCCCATAATCCCATGAAAAACAAGAATGTTTGGTGATATATTTGAAAAGGCATTTTTATGACCTTGTAGCCTCTCATACCAACTAAACAAAATGTATAAAGAGCAACTAGCAATCGTAAAATTCCGTAGACAAGGGTAACATAGTTTAGTGAGGAAATAGAATACATCAACGTTCCTCCTTGTGTTTTCTTTTTGTATTATACATATCCACGTCAGCTACTTTTAAGCATTCTTCAATATTTGCACTGGTATCAATAGCGGTAGCCACACCTACCGAAATACCGATTTTGTGGGGCTCGAATTCCTTATGCTGCTCCATTGTTGAATCAATATTTTGAATAATTGACCGAGCAATAGGTTCGTGGGTTCTTGTTAAGATAATCAAAAATTCGTCGCCACCTAATCTAAAAATTGCATCATCTTTACGGACACTAGATCGCAAGGCTTCATAGCATAATTTAATATATACATCTCCTTGGTCGTGGCCTAATTTGTCATTTATTCCTTTCAAATTATCTATGTCACACATAAGAAAGGAGACTGGGAATACACTTGGTTCCGTAAGCTCTTTCATTTTGATTTGTAAATAATGCTGATTGTAACAATTACACAAAGAATCTTTAAATGCTTTATTTTCCAAGTTTGCAAACAATTTTTGAATGGTATGCAAGGGAATCATCATCATGACTTGGCCTTGTTTAGTTTTGTTTCGTTCACTGTTGATGACTTGTTCTTGTAAGAAAAACAAGTTTTTGGTATCTGTTTGTTGAACAACATGTCTCGAAGTTGGTGTTATGGTTTCTTGTTGAGTCTCTTCTATATCTAAAATAGAAAAATGTTCCAAGAACTCTTGTTTTTTTACATATTGATTAGGTAGTTTTTTTATAGTGGAAAAAAGATGGCTTCCCCTAGAATTCACATGAATGAAGATATTATCGTTATTTAAAATCATTACAGGAAAGGGAATGATTTCCAGTAATCGATTGCGACCTTGTACAATAATTTGATCTGCTGTGTCATAGTACATGGCCAGAAATAAGAGAATCATACTGCTGGTACTGGCAATAGATGGCACCCAGAAGAACATATTGTTCTTGTTCCCGAAGGTTGTAAAGGCATTATATCCCACAAAAATGGCTAGTGCCAACATGGCCGCCTTACTACCTGGAGTGTTTTCTGATGGATATCTGATTGCCTTGTAAAATACAACAAAGACTCCCGTTAAAACAGTGATATAATTGCATACGATATGGACATAAAACAAAAAATGGTATTCTTCACGGATATCTCGGTAGGGAATGTAGATAACATTTCTGGTAAAAGTGATGGAAAACTTCTGCAAAGGGGGAAGCAATAATGTTGTACCTACAATGCAGGGGATGATAAAGATCCAAGAAAGTTTTTTTATGAGGGTATCTTTTTTGGGCATGGTGTAGGAAATACAAAACAACATAAAGATGGGGCCTACAAAGGATATGGAGGCGTAGATAAAAGGACTTATAATAGGAAGCAATTGTGGAGTAGGACAGAGATAGAAAAGACATCCAAAGAATCCCCAGATACTCAATGTGGCAATAAAATACTGTAGGTATTTAAACGCTGGAGCGTGAGATTGCTTACTTTGACCGACAAAAAACAAGATAAACCCAGAAAAGGCCACTGTACCTCTCAAGGCTCCTTGTAAAGATGTCAAGTATTGGATTGTTGTAATGGTTTCCACAGAAAAATATTATAACGTATTATTTGAAAAAAACAACTTTTCTTTTATTTATTTTACCAGTTTTGTAGATTTTTCTTCACCTTTCTTTTTCTGCATGGTACACTAGAATCATGAATTATACTTTGCTTAACAGTGATGACGAAATAAAAGCCCTCCTGATCCGCTGGGAACAGAATAACATACAGCAGATTGCCCTAGATTTTGAGGGGGAATTCAATCTTCATTGTTATGGGGAGCATCTTTGCCTGATTCAGATTTTTGATGGAAGTGATTTTTACTTGGTAGATCCCCTCTGTGCCGACGAGGAGGCTTCCCGAAGAGCTGCTGAATCTGCTGGAAAACCTTTTCTTCCTTTTACGAGAGTTACAGGAAAATCTCAGGTGAAACCTCCCGTAACAGAGGAAGGCTTACGGCTCTTGTTGGAATCTCCCCAGATGGAAAAGCTCTGGTTTGATTGTGCTTCCGATGGAGAATTGGTATGGAAGAAATTCGGCATTCGGTTGCACAAGGTGTATGACGTGTTTCGGGTGGCAAAGGTACTGGGCTTGGTGGGCCCCGGCTTGGCAGGAAATCTTGCAGCCTTAACGGAGCGATTTGTTACTGGAGCTGGCAGAGAGATTTCAGGGCACGTGCAGCAGGATACCTTATCTAAAAAGCGGCTGCAACAAACAAACTGGATGAACCGTCCCCTTTCTGCTGCCCAATTGGAATACGCTTTGAAAGATGTGGCCAATCTCTTTGCCTTACGACAAGCCCTGGATGAAGAGGCTCGTTCAAAAAAACTTTTGTCTCAGGTTCGGGCCACCATGAAGGGCATCCCCCATTTGAGCAAGGAACAGATTCCTGGCTACATGAAGATGCCTGGCTACAAGCGAATGAAAGTGCACCAGCAGATTTTTCTTCGTCATTTTTTTGAAGCAAGAGATTTGGTGGCACGCCAGTTGAACAAGCCTCCTTTTCAGGTACTAGACAAACATTTGTTGGTTCGGCTGGCTCAAAAGGCTCCTTTGGTGCGTGCCCAACTTGTAGCTGAACTGGGAACAAAATCTCAGGCTGCCCGAATGCTGCTTCCCTTGCTCGAAGAAGCAAACAAGGCAGCCCAAGATGAGATTTCTAGATCTGGCAAAGTTAACCTTCTCGGATAGACTCTATGTTCTTTTTGCCAGCCGGTACAAAGGGCAACACATTTTCTGCTTGGCCTACAGGTACTCGGATAAAGCGGGGGCCTGAGCCAGCTGATGGAAAGGCGATTTTTGCCCAGTCTGGATTTTCTGCCACATCAGCAGTGGTAATACCAAAGCCTGCTGCAATGGCCAAAAGATTAGGGGATTTTTGGTAAATACTGGCAGAATAATTCTTGTTGAACAAGAATTCCTGCTGCTGACGAACCATTCCCAAAGCTCCATTGTCTAGCACAAATACTGTTACATCAAGATTTTCCTCTGCCAAGGTGGCCAGCTCTTGAATATTCATCATGATAGAACCGTCTCCAGTAAAGCACAACACTCGGCTACTGGGATTTGCCATGGCGGCTCCCAAGGCGGTGGGCAGTCCAAAGCCCATGGTTCCCAGTGAACCGCTGGTTAACAGCTGCCGTGGTCGCTGGATGGGATAAAACTGAGCTGTCCACATTTGATGCTGACCTACGTCGGTGGCAACAATGAGGCTGGCAGGATCAAGTCCTTCCTTGGCGGCTTGTGCTGGTATTGAAGCAATAAACTGCCGTGGATTGATTTTCTCTGAACCAGCTGCTTCTAGGGCAGTTTCTCTTTCCTTCTGGTACATGGCGGCCATATCCTGAATCCAGCTTCCAGTGGAGGATTTCATTCCATTTCGGGATTTTAATTCTTGAATCCGCAGGGTAATGGCGGGAAAGACTGACTGACAATCTGCCACAATGGAATGGAAGGAAGGCAGAATCTTATTCACTTCAGCTGCATCTATATCTATATGAAGAATTTTTGCATTTGGACAGAATTGTGACACAATTCCTGTGGCTCTATCATCAAATCGAACTCCCGCTGCCAGTACTAGGTCCGCCTGATACATGGCGGTGTTGGCGGTGTGGGAGCCGTGCATACCCACCATACCACACCATTTTTCGTCAGTCTCATCAATACAGCCGATTCCCATTAAGCTAGAAACAACAGGCATGGGAACCTCTTGCAACAGTGCTTCCAAAGCTGTGGCCACTTCTGGAGAATTGCAACCACCGCCTGCATAAAAAACTGGTCGCTTTGCAGAAAGAAGCTCGTGACTAAAAATATCGATGGCCTGAGCTAAATCTGCTCCCAAGGTGGGGAAGCGGAGGGCAAAGTGCTGGGCTGTGCCGGGCTGTGGCCATTGTTCAAAGGTGGCGGTGGCAGTTTGCACATCACGAGGAATATCGATGAGGACGGGGCCAGGACGACCAGATGCAGCAATGGCAAAGGCCTGGGGAATGACGGTGAGCAATTCCTCTGGGGACTTAACCATAACACTGTGCTTGGTAATGGGGAAGGAAAGGCCAAAGGTGTCGGCCTCTTGGAAGGCGTCTGTTCCAATGAGCTGGGAGTTCACCTGACCGGTAATGGCTACCATGGGGATAGAATCGCTTCTGGCATCGGCAATGGCGGTTAACAAGTTCATGGCACCAGGGCCACTAGTGGCAATACAAACTGCGGGTAGCCCTGTAGTTCTTGCTATTCCCTGAGCAATAAAGCCTGCTGCCTGCTCATGACGCACCAGCACATGATGAATGGAGCTCCTGTTTAACTGATTGTATAAGGGCAGCACAGAGCCACCTGGAATTCCTGCCACCATGGTAATGCCCTGCCGTTCTAGCAGTTCTACGATAATCTGGGCTCCAGTTGCTTGAATCATTTCTTCCTCCTAAAAAAAAGACCCTCCAAGGGAGGGCCTTTTCATCTGTATGTTATGCCACACTGACGACGCATCATCTCCCACAATAGGTAAAGCCTGAGACTAGGACAGAGAAGACACCATTGTTCAATGTAACAAGTGATTTCATATTTTGAGTATAAAGAATGAAGGATTTTCTGTCAATATTTTACTCATATTTAAGAGAATGAAGCTACACTTTATGAGCTAAAAGGATTGGCTGTAGAATTCCAAGAATGAGCCTTAGGATGGTGTTTGTGGAGATAAAACAGTGAGTTAACTCATTGAAAAATAGTGAGTTAACTCATTAAAAAGTAATGATTGCAAACTCTATACAAGGGGCAAACTTTATCATAAAATCACCTCGAATTCTTTTTTGGGGAGAACAATATGTATTCTGAAGGTAATTTTTTTCAAATAGCACAGAAATCCATGAAAAAATTGGTACTGGCGACTTGTGCGTTGTTGGCGATTATGATGGGGCTCCTGTGTGCGGGATGTCAGAACGAGTTGGCACCAAAGCCATCTACCACAAAGGTGTATGAGTTCACATCAAACCCTCGGATACTCACTGATTATAAAAGCCCTAATAACACTGGTGCAGAATATACCTACGTGGCTTTTGGGGACTGGCCTCAAACCCTCAAAGAGAAAAATGTCAAAATCGGAAGTGAAAGTCTTACTAGAGGTGGATTGCTCTATGAGCTGGGTAGTGACGGTAACTACTATGTAAAGCAAGGTCGTGATTACTATAAGGTTGAACCCATTGTGTGGCGTGTATTGAACAAGGAGTATGCCACTATGGGAGAAGCCTTACTACTGGCAGAAAAAATCCTGACAGGTGGTATTCCTTATCATGTGCACACTGATGATAGAACAATTGAGGGGGCTGGTACAAAGGCTGAAAATCCAGACATTGTCATCCCAAACGATTACGTGTATAGCACCCTTCGTGCATGGCTCAACGGTAAGTACGAAAGCGATGACCCTCAGAAAAATGAATATGCTGAAAAGGGATTTCTGCAAACAGCTTTTACCCATGAGGCTCAGAAACTGATTACACCGACTGTTATAGACAATAGTGGAACAAGTGCTATCGATGTAGAAAAACCTTTAGATGAAGCTACAGATTATGCTTGTAAAACTATTACTGATAAAATCTTTTTGTTAAGTAAACAAGAAGCCACCACAGAATGCTATGGCTTTGCAAAGGAAGATGAGTCTGGAGATGGAAATACTCGTACTCGAGTTACTACGGACTATGCCAAGGCAACAGGTGAATTGATGACAGAGAGCCGTTGGTGGCTCCGTTCACCCTACAATAGTCAAGGTGGCTATGGAAGAGTCATCAATAAAGATGGTAGCTCCACTATTAATCTTGTTACAACTGATTATGTTGGTGTTGTTCCAGCTCTGTACATTATACTTCAGTAAAATTAGTTCTAGGACTTTGAATCTTTCTTAGCAACTAGGATAATTTAAAATAGAAAATCCCTAGTCACGGTGAAGTGAATTGCCTCCATCTGTGACAAGGGATTTTTTTGTACCAGCCTCAGAATGATGTTTTACTTAAATGCTGGTTTTCGCTTTTCCAAGAAAGCGGTAAGTCCTTCTTCGGCGTTGGGATGCATGCGAACGGCTGCTTGGGTGGCAGTTTCTTCCTTCAGCATGGTTTCCAAGTCGGTTTGGAAGGATTTATTCATCATGGCTTTGCTGGGAATGTAGCAGTTCAGAGGGCCAGAAGCAATCTTTTTTGCCAGCTTTAAGGCTTCTTCTTGGAGCTGGTCTACAGGATATACGTGGTTTGCAAGGCCGATTTCCTTCATCTCGGCAGCTTTAACAGGGCGCTGGGTTAGCATCAGTTCCTTGGCCTTGTTCAAGCCCACAATGCGGGGCAAAAGATAGTGGCAAGCACAGTCAGGAATCAAGCCCACCTGTCCGAAGGCCACGATAAACACCGCATCTTCTGCTACCAAGGCAATGTCGGCTGCCATCAGCAGGGAAACACCAGCTCCTGCAATGGCCCCGTGGGCTGCTGCCACTACAGGTTTGGGGAAGGTATTCAGCAGGGTCGTAAAGCCTCCTGCTACACTCATAAAGTCAAAGAAGGCACTTTCTGTGGTAATGCCCTTCATTTCGGCAATGTCACCACCAGCACAAAAAGCTCGGCCTTCGCCCCGCATTACCACACAACGAACTTCATCGTCGGTCTTGGCAGCTTCAAAGGCTACAGTCAAGTCGGCAAACAGCTGCTTGTTCATGGAATTCATGGCCTTGGTACGATTCAAGGTAACGATTCCAACGTTTCCATCCTTTTGATACAATACAGTTTCAAGTTCCATACAGTTTCCTCCTGTTGACTTCTATTATATCATAGGATTTTAGAATCGCAAAAGAAAAATGGCTAGGAAGATCGTGTATATCTCCATCTGCGGAAAGAATCTGAATGTTTTCTACGAAGGAAGTAGTTCTTGTATCTGAGAAATGGTGAGACCAGACAAATCAGCAATATCTTCAGGCTCATAACCTCTGGCAATGAGTTTTTTTGCTGTTTCTAAGGCTTTTTGGTGGGCTCCACGTTCCAACCCTTGTTCAATTCCTTGTTGGAGGCCAGCTTCATACCCCTGCTCTTTACCTTGACGGAGCCAGTCAAATTCTTTCTGACGAGCGGCAATGTAGTCTGTAAATCCCATCTCGATAGTCTTTAATTCCTCTACCATTTTGTCCAGTCTCCATTCTTTAGGGGAAGGACAACCCTCTACACGGAAGCGGGGTTTTCCTTCCCCTAAAACCCCATCCTTTCCCAGCACCGCTTAGGGGCTTCCTGCCCCTAAGAACCCCGGGAGTGTATTTTCTTTGATTTTTGACATTGTAAAATATTTTTCTTGTCTTGTCATCGTAGGGGTGCTGGTTGTTGGGATCGATGTAACTATGGGGCTCATAAATGGGAAGATTTAAATCAAATGGGTCGTTCATGCATAAAAAGATGATGTAGGTTTGGGGCAGCTCAACATAGTCGCTGCCTTTTAATAAGTTATCCAAATCAAGCATGCCTTGGTAATAACGTGCTCGCAGAGCTTCTTCTTTTGTTATAACCGATTGAATTTCGATGTCAAATACTCGTTGGCCATTTGGTTCTTGCACGTAGACATCCATTCGTACACCTTTTGAAGATTTCAGTGTTTGGATAACCTTTTGTGCTACAGGAAACTCGATATGGCTGATTTTTATCTTTAGTAACAGTTCCAGAACTTCCTTGCAAACTTCTGTGTTCTGCATGATTCTGCTAAAAATAAAATCATCAGCAAAGGTGAGTTTTTCCCACTGCTGTTTCCATACTTTTTGTAATGCTTCTAGAACAGAGTCTGGTAAATCAATTTCCATAAAACCTCCAAGTTTTTTTTTCTTACATATAGATTATAGGTTTGGAGGTGCAAAAAAAATGTGTTTTTCCAGAAAAAATCATCTTATTTTTATCCAGCCCCTAGAACCAGCCCTATCTACCCGCCCCACGAACAGTAGACCGCAAGATTGAAGCCCGCCAGCAACATGTGGGGAGCAGGGGAACCCCAAGCAAATTATACTGGGAAACTGGGGAACCCTACGAGAAATAACTAGGGTACGGGGAACACTAAGAAAGGCTGTCTAGGTGTCCGGGGAGGTCCCCTGCCTAGCCGAACTGTGAGCGTCAGCGAAGTGCGAGGCGGGGTAGGGTTCCCCAGACACCTGAGATGGCATTTGTGTTCCCCATACCTTGGATTAAGCCTGTTCCCCAGTTTTCCCGAGATAAATTTGGTTCCCCTGCTCCCAAAGATGGATCTCGGGATTCAGTCTCCCGGGATGATGTTCGCTAGGAAACCATGTGGACATCCACCTGGGGAAGGGGATGGAGATTCCAGCGCTGTCAAAGGTTTCTTTTATGGCCACAAAGACTTGATTTCGTACAGCCAACAGATCGCTATTGTTGAGCCATACACCGAGGGTAATATCGATTCCAGAAGCACCAAAACTAGTACAAAAAACGATTGGCTGAGGGTCAGCAAGTACCAAAGGATATTTTGCAGGAATAGTTCCTAAAATTTCCAAGGCCTTTCGTAAATCTGTATCATAAGAAACAGATACTACTACATCAAAGCGGCGGGTAGGGTGACTTGAAACATTTTGCAATTTGGCGTTGATGATAGTTTCGTTGGGAATACGAACTATTCTTCCATCGGAAGTTTTTACCTTTACAGAAAGCATGGTGATGGTATCAACGGTACCAGAAATCTCGTCTACAGTAATAAAATCTCCTACTTTCAATGCATGGTCGGTAAGCACAAAAAAACGCTAATAACGTTACTCATAGAAGTTTGAGAAGCAAAACCGATGGCCACTCCAGCAATTCCCGCTGCACCAAATAATGCAGACAGGTTGATATTGAAAATTTCCAGTACGTAAATCACTACAAGCACAAAGAAGCTGTACTGGATAACCTTCATGATAATTGTGGCAGTTTGTGGTTTTAATTTCTTAAAGACAAATCTTTTGATGAGTCGTTTTACCATGAAATATACTAAGAAAAAAATAGTTAAACCTATAACGGCTCTCACAATTTGAGCTATTATTTCAGGGGTAAAAAAAGCAACGATTGCGTCAATCATACAAAAACTTCTTTATCTGTTACATTTTGCAGTTTATATAATAATATGTTCTGATTTTGAATTATCGGTGTAAAATCTTCATATCTTTACATCCCATGCGGTGTATGGTATAGTTGTTTTCGTGATATAACTGTGATTTTTCTCAGTTGTAAAATTTTTTTAGAGAGGAAATAATGAAGAACCTCAAGAAAACTTTCTTGGTTGTGCTGGGATTATCCCTCATTGTTAGCATGACCTTCTTTGGATGTAGCAAGAAGGAAGCTTCTGCTTCTGTTGCTTCTGCAAGTGACACATTCGACTTGTCTGTTTGTTTTGCTTCCGAGCCTCAGACTATTGACCCTGCTTTGAACTCTGCTGTTGACGGTGCGGTTATGCTTCAGCACTTCTTTGAAGGCTTGATGAAGTGGGCTGATGGTGGAAATCCAGCCACTGACAAGGGAAACATGAACTATGCTAAGCTGGTAAATGGACAGGCTGCTTCTTATGAGAAGACTGTAAATGCTGACGGAACTGTTACCTATACTTTTAAGATTCGTCCTGATGCAAAGTGGTCTGATGGTAAGGCTGTTACTGCTGATGACTTTGTATTCACTTGGCAGCGTTTGGCCACACCTGAAACTGCAGCTGACTATTGCTACATGATTGACATGGTTAAAGGATATGCAGAAGTAAATAGTGGAGCTGCTGATCCCAGCACCTTGGCTGTATCTGCTCCTGATGCCAGCACCTTCCAGGTAACAATCACCTATGACTGCCCTTACTTCTTGGAAGTTTGTGCATTCCCTGCTACCTTCCCTGTTCGCAAGGACATTGTAGAGGCTAATCCCGACACATGGACAACTGCAGACAACTCTGCTAACTACATCACCAACGGTTCTTACAAGTTGGCTGAGTGGGTGCACGACTCCTATATCAAGATGGTTCCCAACGAGTACCACTATGATGTAGCAAACCTTGGTCCCGATTCAATCACCTTCCGCTTGATGGCTGACCAGAACGCTATGTTGGCTGGTTATCGCTCTGGAGATCTTCAGTTCATCAATGATATGCCTGTTGATGAGGTTGCTGGTCTTTTAGCTTCTGGCGAGTTGGACATTGTTGACTACATCGGAACCTACTATGTTGTATACCCGACACAGAAGGCTCCCTTTGATGACTGGCGTGTGCGCAAGGCTTTCACC
>JAGBXW010000079.1 GCA_017629095.1 Treponema sp.
CTTAGGAATTATAGTTTTCTATATGTAAGACAGAACTTTATTGTTGTCCTAAAATACGTTCTATGTATGTGTCTGCCTGTTCTTCTATGAATTTTTCTGCAGCTTTGTTGTAGTCGCCCCAGGTTGAAGAAAATAATTCATAGAAGAACAGGCAGACACATACATAGAACGTATTTTAGGACAACAATAAGGTTCTGTCTTACATATAGAAAACTATAATTCCTAAGTTTATTCCAATTAAACGAAAAGCCCCTTGATTCCTTTTACAGAAAAAGTTATACTGTTTCTATAGATAGATACAAGGAGTTACTATGAGCCACGAGATTCCCTACAAGATATATTTAAGTGAAAACGAAATGCCACAAGCTTGGTATAACGTACGAGCAGATATGAAAACACCCCTGTCTCCCCTCATCAATCCCCAAACCCACCAGCCCATGACAGCAGAGGAGTTGGGAAAGGTATTTTGTGATGAGCTGGTAAAGCAGGAACTAAACGAAAAAGACCGATACATTCCCATTCCTGATGAAATCCTCCAATTCTACCGAATGTATCGCCCTGCTCCTCTAACTCGTGCCTACTGTCTGGAAAAAAAGCTGGGAACTCCAGCAAAAATCTACTACAAGTTTGAGGGAAACAACACCTCTGGAAGCCATAAGCTGAACTCAGCCATTGCTCAGGCCTACTATGCCAAAAAGCAGGGACTGAAGGGTGTTACCACCGAAACGGGAGCTGGCCAGTGGGGTACAGCCCTTTCCATGGCCTGTGCCTACCTTGACCTGGACTGCATTGTGTACCAGGTAAAATGCTCCTACGAACAAAAGCCCTTCCGCCGAGAGGTTATCCGTACCTACGGTGCCCAAGTAATTCCCTCTCCTTCCAATACCACTGCCGTTGGTCGCCAGATTCTTGCAGAATTCCCCGACACCGAGGGAAGCTTAGGCTGTGCCATCTCCGAGGCTGTGGAAACTGCCACTAGCCGTGAAGGCTACCGTTATGTTTTGGGAAGCGTTTTGTCCCAGGTATTGTTGCACCAGTCCATCATCGGGTTGGAGGCAAAGCTAGCCATGGACAAGTTTGATATTGTGCCTGACATTATCATTGGCTGTGCAGGAGGTGGCTCTAACTTGGGCGGCCTCATTTCACCCTTCATGGGAGAAACTCTGCGGGGCGAAAGAGATTACCGATTTATTGCCGTAGAACCAGCCTCTTGTCCCAGCCTGACCCGTGGCGTTTATGCCTACGACTACTGCGACACAGGCCGAGTTTGCCCCATGCAAAAGATGTATACTCTTGGCTCAAGCTTTATGCCAGCAGCAAGCCATTCTGGCGGACTGCGGTATCACGGCATGAGCTCCGTCCTGTCCCAGCTATACCACGAGGGCCACATGGAAGCCCGCTCCTACCAGCAGACAGAAATATTCCAGGCAGCCCAGCTTTTTGCCCGCACCGAAGGTACCCTTCCCGCCCCAGAAAGTAGCCACGCCATTAAGGCCGCCATTGATGAGGCCCTTAAGTGCAAGGAAACTGGAGAGGAAAAAACCATTCTCTTTGGCCTCACTGGAACCGGTTACTTTGACATGAAAGCCTACGAAGCCTTTAACAACGGCACCATGGGAGACTACGTGCCCACCGACGAGGATATTCGCAGGGGGACCGACGCAATTCCCCGTTTTCCTGGAAATGAGTTTTAATGATTTTTAGTGAGGCAGGTTCTCAAGGGGAGCCTTGGGAACCTGATTTTAGATTAAAGAAAGTTAAAAAATATATCATTCAAGATGACTTATATATAAATCTAATTTTTTTGTTAAATGCCAATACCCACAGAGACTACATTTGTATGCACGGAGAACAATTCCCCTTGTTTTCTGCAGATATTCTACAGTATTTTCAGCCTGCATTTCTGAAAAATACCGCCGTTTTGGATTTCCATTCCTATCAAGACAATCACGATGATTACTCCACAAATCAAATTCAGCCACAACCCCTCCTGTAATATCATTTAAATATAGGATAATGTACAGGAGGAGTTGACTATTTATGAGGCACAAACAATTTCTACATTTTCTATACCAGCACCTTCCATCTCTTTTTCAGCAGCTTCCATATTATCTTCAGAATTCACTGCATACTCATAATCAGATTTAACCTTATATAGTGTTCCATACTGAGGTTTATCAAAGGCAGGAAGCTCAAACTTGAATTGATTGAATTGAGAAAGCTCCTCCTTAATCTTCTTGCAATCAGCAACAGTCGTTTTGGGAAGTTTTTTAAGTTCTATACACCGAGCCTGAAGCTTTTCAAAATCCTTTACGTTCTCCTCTACGCTTTGCAATTTTTGTTGAATTTCTTCCTGTTGTTCGGAAAGTTTAACACCATTCTTTTCCTGCTTTTGGAAATCAGCTACCTTTTTTTCCAAAGCTTTTTTTTGTTTCTGCAAATTTTTCAACTCCTTTTTCAGTTCCTCCACATTACTGGATTTGCAGTTTTCCTCCGTGGCTTTTTTTAGCAATCCTTGACCTTTTTCAACATCATCCGCTTGGGCACTGCTAATTTGTGTCTCTAATTCTTTTATTTTTTTTCCTAAACTCTGGATAACGCGCTCTGTTGCTTCATTCTCATCTCTCTTTTGATTGAAATCCTCAATCTGCTTCTTTACAGTATCCAAGTACTTCCCAAATTCATTCTTTTTTGACTTATACTCCTTTAATTTTGATGTAATCTCCTTTTGGACAGCATCAAAATCCTTTAAGAAAACTTCATACTCATGATAAATTGGTGCAGGAGTAGCACCCTTGGAAAGTTTTTTAATGGTCATCTTTATCTGGAACTCTATCTTGGATGCAAGTTTGTCAGAAAGGAGAAGATGTATCTTATCAAAAGAGGCTACTCTTTCTTCTTCCTTCATTTTTACAATTTTCTTGAATTCTTTAAGACCATAGGAAATAGAGCGTTCTTCTATGTCCTCTTCTGTAATTTCAACAGGTTCTAGAGTTTTTCCATAAAACATGGATTTTCCAACAGCATCTCCATAAGAAAAAACAGGATGAAATCTATACAGGTCTGAGAAGGAAGGCTCTTGTTCCATTTTCACGGCAAATAACCGCCCCGTATTATCCATATTTTCATGGAAATTATTATTTATCAAAAACCAGTTCTCCCCATATTTACACAAGGGAATAGCACTATTTTCAGTATAGATTAGATTGCATTCGTCTTTCTTCATAAGGTTTTCCTTTTGAGAATTCCAGACTTCCTTATCTAGATATAGAGTCAGGTTCTTCTTTTTATCCAGTTGTTGTTCTATCCAAGGAGTGTACTTTTTAGAAAGGACAAAGGTATTTGATTTATCCAAACAGTCAGGATATGGTTTATTCTCCAATGCTGAACAATCTATTAAAATATCCTCATTTCCCATTACAGGAGCTACGTCAAAGGTCTGTTCCGCTCTATCAGTAATACTATCTACCAGCTCCTTGGTGGAGTTGTACCAAAACTCATAGATAAAAAGGTCACGTAACTTCTGGACTTTAGACTGCTTCTCCACACTATAGCCATGTAACTTATCATCAAAAAAGAAAGCCTTTGTTGTATCGCACAACAAAAAATTTCCACTAATATGAGGAACTTCCCGTATTATGCACTTATTTTTTAGCCTTCCCAAGGCTATTTCTTTGTTTTGCAGATCTTTAGTTATTATATAGACACGAATGTCAGACTCGTGCCTTGCGTCATCAAGTATTTTTATGAGCTTTTCACTTAAAGCTGTCTCCGCTACAAGACAAACAACCTGACTTTGCCCCAGTGTGTTGATTATCTTGTCTTCTAGGGAACAGTGTTCCCTGGAATAGCCATCTTTTAAAGCCTGTCCATCTGACTTTTGTTCCAGTACAAATACCTTCTCCAATTTTTTGTGGCTAAAATCCTTTGTAATATTAAATACCTTTTCCTTGGCCATTATTCTTCCTCCATTAATTTTCTTGCGGATTTATGAACACCATCTTTCTTGATTTTAGTAAAAGTCATTTCCTTAACAATTCCCTCTGTGGTGATTGTTATATTCTCTCTGATACGTGGAGTATCGCAATCAAATTTAAGAGAATCTAATTCACCACTTAATTTCCACCATTCAACAGAACCATCGATCCGGGAAATCATAAAATAGCGATCATGAATATCTTTGATTTCTTCCAGTTTTCTTTCCACAACTTTCAAGTGACGACACTCTTTCATTTTTTGATACCATGTCTGGTCACTGTCCCTATATACTTGATTATTACTTGGACGTACCACAGAATCTGTTGTAACGAGCCGTGTAGATGCACCAAAGTAATCGGTAATGCTTTCTGCAAACAGTGTTATAGCACGAGCATTTCTGCCATTGGAACTCGTATACTTACTCAATAAACATACAGACTTTATGGAACGTTCATGACCAAAGACCTTCTGTACCAGTTCTTGAAAGGAAATCTTATCACCTGTCGGCAGATCCACAACATCCGTTGATTCCATATACGGCTTTATTATATTCTCTGGAGACAGGTCAATATAAGCCTGAAGATGGAGATAAGGAACAGGATCTTTTGAGGATATGGCTTTTGCTCGTTCCACCAACATATTGTAAATTGACTTTGTATCCTCCATAATTGGTGGACATGAAGGACACTTTTCATATGGATCTGGAGAGGTAAACAATTCTTGGAATTCATTTACCAAACGACCAACTTCTTCGTATCCAAGATAGCTTGTTCTAGCCTTGTCCAACAGGAATTCTTGGAGTAGCACCAACATACTGTTAGTATCCTCTATATACAAGCAAATGTCCTTGACTGTGGCAATTCCCTCATTCCTATCCAATAGAATGTTATCAAAATCAAAGCACCCTTTTTTAAAGAAATCTTTTATCCAGTTTTTTTCATCAAGTTCAGAAGAATCCTGTACAACAATTTGTATTGACTTATTATCTTGATAAGAAAATTCAAATACTCCCTCACTTTCTTCTCGCTCCTTCAAAAGCTCCTGGGCATCATTTTCTTTAATAATAACGAAATCACTTTTATCAGTAGTTGTGAAGGAAATCTTATAGTCTTTCCCGCTGTCTTTCCAACATGCCCTTACCATGCATTCATCCGTATCATATTCATAGACAAATTTTACAGAAGGAGACTGTACATCCTGCTTATATTCAGCCCAATTTTGATCCAATTGAACATTACGAAACTCCTTTTCATCCACAGCACTATACACTTCATTGAACTTATAGGGACATCTATAGTGGGGATTGATATCCCTATTGTACTCTTCCACAAGAATAGCATCCAGTAGATATGCTTTTCCTTGATATTCCAGTACCGTAAAAGAAAAGGCTCCCTGCAAACCACGCCATGCCTTACCAGAGGTAACAACATCTTCTCCAGAGGGTGTTAGGGTATCATCCTTGTTCAAATACCCTTCTTTTTGAAAATTTTCTTGCAATCCACGGGCGAATTGTCCCAATTCTTTGTCATTCAAAAACTCATTCATTCCACCGTCTTGTATTTTTTTAAGCATTTGTTGCAGTGGTTTGTTCACCATCTTTTGTTCAAGAGTACCTGTTACATAGTATTTTTTTATACTTGGCCTAATTAATTCCCCTTCCAATCTCATTTACTTTCCTCCTGTTTTGCCAATTCACGTAATAATTCTGATTTTTTCGTACGATTAAAATAACTACCGCTCCCTACAATCACCCGCTGGTATCTTGCTCGAGTCAAGGCTACATTGAGACGATTTGGACTGTCCATAAAACCTAAATTAGCATTCCCTGATTTTATGAGAGAAAGAAACACCACGTCTGCCTCCCGTCCTTGGAATTTGTCTACAGTATAGATAAATACTTCTGTATGTTTATCTTTATCATGATACCAGCTTTTTTCCCGTGGGTCTGAAAACAACCCTCGTATTTCCTGCTTAAGTAATCTTTCTTGCTTCTTGTAATAGGTTAGGCAGGCAACAGACCAACACCCATTCTTTTCCTTTTCATTAGGATTATCCTTAGTCCAAGTCATAAACTTCTTGAGTTCTTCACAAATGATTGCAACCTCATGACTATTCTCATTTCTATGATCCTGTGTATCTTTTGTGTCAATCCAGATAGCTGCCCTTTTTCCAAACACTTCACAATTCCATTGGCGATTGTTTTCCATCTCACTACCATCAAGAAGCGCTTTCCCATGATAAATCTTTTCTCTGGAAAATTTTGAAATAACAGGATGCATACGGTGTTGGTACGTAAGCATAGTATGACGACAATCAAAATCCTTTTTGTTGAAGCCAGAATTCAAGGTTGTCTCCTTTTTATTCTTGATGACCTCTTTATCAAGCCCCTGTTGTAGCAATTGTAAGACAGAAGGTAGAGCAATACCAGAAATAGCATTACAGTAGTCTTTAACCACATCTTTTTTTTCAGGGTCAGACGGGAGTCGCTCTTCAATCTGTTTTTTATAGCCCTCAACAGTCTCTTTTTTTGCCCCATCAAAGGCCAATTCTTGGAGGCGACACAATCGCCAGGTTATTTCTCCTGCCCAACTTTTATCCTTCAATGCTCTGCTCCAATAGTCTGCAATATCCTCCCATTTCTTATATACTTTTTTTTCTTTTCCCAGTTCAACCTGCATATTCTTTTTGAAAGAAAAAGAATATTTGACAGAAGCTGCAAGCCAGAGAGACTTATAACAATCATCTGATTCAACATCAAACATGGGAGTATAGTGAGATGGAAGAATATCTTGTACCTCCTTAAAGATTGTTTTCTCAATGATGAGCAGCTTTGCACCATAAAGAATTACAGCCTTGTTACTTGCAGCTTTAATTTCTTGAATGGATACTGCATATGGATTTTTACTTAACTTACTAGTGATAATTCCTATTTTATCTCGATACCATTCTTTTGTTAGCAAGTTTTCTGCAGCCGCAATCTGCTCTGGTGGCACCACTATATAAAAACTCAAGGATTTTTCACCAATTCTGTTATCCTTTGCCAACTGCAGTATTGTTTGAACACGTTGCCAGTTCTTGTCAAATTCTGGCATCTCCTCCAAGGAGGACTGTATAGTTTCTTGCTCCACGTAGGGGGTTAATTGTTTCAAGTCCCCGGAAAGAATCCAATGTTTAGAATACAAGGCAGGAATCAAAAAATCCTGAAAGGTGGTCTTACTGGCCTCGTCTACAATGAGATAGTCATAAAGGGGGCGTACTGGCTGCTTCTTTTCTTTTAAATTGAATTCGGGATGCTTGAGAACACCAAAGATAGTTCCACAAACAAGATTTGCCCTACGAACAATCTCATTTTTCAGTTCATCGTCATTAATCTTTGACAAGGAATATTTTTCTACAGTTTCTGAGATAACATTCTCATTACCTAATCGTACTGCAAGAATCTTGTCCAATACTTCTGGAGGCAATTTTTCCAATCGTTCCAAGATATTATCCACAGCCGCATTGGTGGAAGCAGTAAGCAACACCTTCTTTCCCCTCATTACCAACTGAGCAACTAGTTCTAGAAGTACAGTTGTCTTGCCACTTCCAGGGGGCCCATCAAGAAAACCAAAATCTTTTGTTGCCAAAGCCTTTTGAACAAATTCCCTTTGTTCCTGACAACCATCATAGGATTCATCTGTAAGAATATACCATTTTGAAATTGAAACAGATTCCCAAGAAAAATTTTCCCAAACACAGCCTTTATCTCTACCTTCAGCTTTACGTTCAAATAACTCAAGAAATTTTCGGAGATCAGAACAAGGCATTTCTTTCAGTTTGAAGATAGCATTTTGTTGCATTCTAAGTTGCCAATCATCGGGTTTTGCATACAATCGTTCTGGTAAATTGTCTGACCCTATTTTCTCTAATCTGCCATTTACCAGTTCTGCAATTTCCAAAAGATTTTGATTTTCATCTCTCCATCCAATTTTAAATTCCCTGTTACCTTTACGATAGGGTAACGAATCAGTTAGAGTATCAATGTTTTCTTTGAAGAATACATCAACATTTGACTCCAAATCACCAATACTCTTGCTATCAGTCATCACTTCTATAAAGGTACCGATGGACTTCCTCTGCTTATCTTTTAATCGCCGCTTAAATTGCAGTTTTTCTGTCTTAAGGTTAAAGGTATATTTTTCTAAAAATGTTACTTCGCCTTCTTCTTCCCCAGTATAGACAAGACGATCATTCTTTATAGACACTTCCTTTGTCTGTAACAACTCCTGTATTTCTTTGTCGGTCCACTGGAATATGTCTATTTTTTCATATGAAATTAAATTTGTTCCTGAATAGATCTTTATTTTATCTGATATTTCTGGTGTTACTACATAAAACTCTCCCTGAGGTAGAATAGAATATCCCTTTGCAGACAAAGACATTTCCTGTGAAGATATTTTTTTTATCACTGGTAACTTTTCTCCAAATAAGGAAATCGATTCTAGTCCATTGGGAATTGCACTCACATGGATACGCAAACTCTCACCTGAATCTTCCACCCGTTCAATTTTAGCGTCAAAACATTCAAAACAATCAGTGTCTAAGTCACTAAAATCAATAGCTTTAATACCACACTTGATTGAGTCATACTTGCGGGTATCATCATCATATAAATTATAGTTGATTCCTTGTTTAGCCTCAACATTCTCCAATCTCACGAGCACCATTCCTTTTGATATGCCCACTTTTTCTTTGAAAGTACAAATAATACCCCCTCTCTGGTAAACCACAAAGGATTCTGAGTCAAAATCTCCATCTTCTGCATCTACAATAACTTGATAAATATTCAAAGGTTTTTTAACCTCTAAAACAGGCCCCGGTAATCGAGGCTTTATAAGAGTAAATTTCGGTTCAAGATTTTTTTCCTTACTGCCCTCTTTCAATATGGAAAATTCAGCGCCATCAGCGGTACTTCTGCCTTTTTGCTCAATACTTGCTCTAAAATAGCTTTCAAAGGGCTTTAAATCATATTCAACATTATCTTTCATGATCTTGGGATTTTTTCCAGAATCTGTAGCATAGGTATTTGCATAATAAAAATCACGTAAAAAGAGGTGATTTCCTCTACTTCCTGATTTATTTTTATTTCTTCTGCGGTTATCAGTAGCCATATTGTCTGCCCCCTTTTCTTGCCTAGCATATCTCTCACTTGACATTCTATGATAACACAATAAATGTCAGTTGACATTTTTTTTGCTACTCAGTATTTCTTTCAATTCATTTAACACATTTTTCATATCATTGCTGGCTCGTCCTTTATCTTTATATTTAGGCTTTCCGTTTTTATCTAAAACAATCTTATCTCCTTTCTTCACAGGAAAACGCTCAAGAACCATTTGACGATCAGGAACCTCACCACTACATTCAAAGTGATTCAACAAATCCTTATCCATAAAGGAAAAATTGGAAAAATATTTAATGAAGCTTGCATTTAGATAATTCCAAGTTTTTATCTGCTCTAAAAACCATTGGGTCATTAAAGCACTAAAATATTCTTGAGCTCGCTTCTGCCTCTTTCGGTATACCTTTTCCATGGCTTCAAGTAACTTATGTATGAAATTTTGGTTTTCTTGTTCAGCCTCCTTATTCAGTCCACTAAAATCCCGACTCTCTTGAAAATCAAAAAGAGAGTTTTCATTATCATCATCTTCATCTTGAACAAACTCAGACTGTACTAATGTCTGGAAATATGCTTTCAATATTGTCTGCAACTTTTTTTCTGTAATCCCGTAGTGATTACTGGTTTGTAAATACAAAGTTTGCACTTTTACCTCTGATAAATTAGCCCTGTCCTTTGAAACCTTTTCAAGGGATTCTTTAACCCTTAAATAATGACGGACGATCCGTTTATTTTTTTCAGATAAACCAGTTCCCACACGTCGGTTATCATCAAACTCTTTAGAGGCAAATTTATTGAACTCCCCTTTCAAGTCATTTTCAAAAGTCTTTATAAATTCTTCAAAATCACCGGTAAAATCTTGGACAGAAAAACGACGAAAAACAACCTTCATCAAAGGCTCGGTACAATGAGCCACCAATTGCTCTGCTTTACTGCGTTTTTCATCTTTATCAGTAGATTTAATATTATACCTTTTATACAGTTGATAATTGTAGGTCAGTTTCTTGGCAAAAAGAAAACTTTCTGCTACAAGTTCACGATATAGTCCATTCCAACGAGGAGAATGTGCGTTCAATTTTTCTTTTAATGGGCTATTTTGAGGAAGATTTGTAGTTTCATTTAGGCTGGAAATTTCTTTATAAAGATTCCACAGGCTTTGAGCAAGTTCTTCCTTTGTTCGTTGTGTACTCTTCACTACAAAACCTCACAAAGAAAAAAACATATCCAAGGCATTAATTGCCTCTTTACCGTTAACAGCCTCCATAGAGTTAGTTAAATTATTTAAATGATACATGGGACTGACATCATACAGTTCTCCACTATGAGCTTGATTTGTATGTATGTCATGAATGGCCTTTCCATAGACAATTTCACGAATATGACAATTAAAAAAACGTTCTGCAAAATTAAATACACAAAACACCATCATTGGAATCAGCTTTGGCCCAAATGTAATATCTGCATATAAATATGCATCTTCTTCTAGATGATCCAATAAATTCCTAAAACGTATTTCATGATTTTCCTTTGACTCATCAAACTCTGATACAAGATGGATATAATCAACGCTGACATTTTTCCCTTTTAGCAACTCATCAAATTCATCTTCAAAAATACGAACATTTTTCTTTGTTTGGCTGTCTACATCCTCTCGACCTGTTCGTGTCTTAATCAAGATAACTTTTATCTTGTCATTTTCCTGAATTTCTTTTGAGAGTACTGCATTTATAGGATACAACACATCCTTATCATACTGTGACTTTATATTCCCTGTATTAAAATAATTCAACTTATTTTTTTCATACATTGGAATATCCACAAAAATAATCTTTTTCATAAATTTTCCTCACAAAGCATTTCATTACTATCTATCATCTATAGTAACAACTTTAATAACTGTTGACAATTTCATTTCGGACTTCTTCTTTTTAGACTTCACCTTCAATATAAAAGTAACTCATGTACACTAGTTGGTTAATAACAGAGATTCCAACAAGAATATTGATAGATTAGTTTTAGTGTGTGGATGAGGATATTAAGTTTATCCTTCCAGTGCCTGCTGAAAAGCCTCATAATTTTCCTTTTCCCGTGGTCTGCAGAACACGGGAAATTCAATAACCTTAAAGCAATGGGCATATTCCCGTGCCACCTGAACCATGGCCTTGGATACCACCACAGGGTCATTCATAAAGGCCCCGCAACCAAAAGCCCCCAGAATCATCACATCTACCTGTTGCTGTACCGCCACATCAAGGATACGGCCAAGTCTTTTGGTATGAATTTGGAACAAATGTTCAGGACTAATGGCCGGTTCTTCCTCTGCTCCCAAATCCTTCAGTAATTGGCCAAAATAACGGTGGAGATTGGGGGCAGCACAGGAAATTACATCAATTTGAAACCAGTCCTTTTCATCAAGAAGCTTATTTTTGGGACTGTCATCCTTGAACACCGTTACATTTGGAGTGTAAATTAAGTCATCATTGTGGAGAGAAGAAAGACCATTACGATGGGGCAAATAAAACTGCTGCCACAGGCTAGCCTCATCAAGACAAAAATACAAGGTGGAACAACGGCACAAGCTTTCTTCTTGGGCACTAGAACCATGCTTCACTCCACCACCGGGATTCATGGCAGAGGCAAAGTTTAAAACACAGATTTTGCTATCTGCAAACTGAGGATTGCAACGATATTTTTGTGCCGCTTCAAAACTTTTCTGGCCACTAAGCACCAGCTGGGCAGGTTCTTGGAACCGCCGATTTTCCTTCCCACAGGGAAAGGCCTCCTGCTCAAGAACAAGCTGCTGCCCCGCACGACTTGCCATAATGCTTTCCATAAGCTGGGGAATATCCCTACATTTTTCCACTGTATCTTCAAAAATTATGATATTTTCCTCTTTTCCCATCTTCTTCTCCTGAAGGATTTTGTCATTGCTACAATTATATCATAGATTTTTGGGAAAGTGGAAAAATATATTTATCAAATAAATAAAAAAATACCTTCCTAATTTACTTAAAATTAGGAAGGTACTCTGTTCTTGCGAAAGAAAACTAGTTCCAGAATTCTGTTTTTTCCTGAATATCAATGGAGCTTGACTTAAATACAGGATCTACACCAGCCTTTTTCTGATTCAAGTAATCCTTGAGAGCCTTTACCGCAGTTCCAGCCAAAATCATGATGACAGGAATATGAATAATAACCATAGTTCCCTGCAATAAGTCGGCAGTATCCCAAACCAAGCCCATCTGTACCACGGCTCCCAACAATACCAAGAGGCTTGCCACAATGCGGAATCCCAAGAGCAGCACCTTGCTAGGCTCCTTTCTCAGCAGATACCGCAAACATCCCTCACAGTAGGAATAGTTTCCAATGAGGGTGGTAAAGGCAAAGAGGCTCATGCTGACTGCAATGAAGATGGGACCAAAATTACCCAAGGTGGATTGAAGAGACTGCTGAACGTAGGCAGCACCTGCAATTTCTGCAGTGGGAGTGACATCTGACAAGAGACACATAAAGGCAGTGGCAGAACAAATCAGCAATGTGTCGATGAATACGGAAAGCATCTGCACCAAGCCCTGCTTTACAGGATGGGAAACATCTGCAGTAGCGGCGGCGTTGGGAGCAGAACCCATACCAGCCTCGTTGGAGTACAAGCCACGCTTGATTCCGTACATGAGGCAGGATCCGCTAAATCCACCGAAAATGGCCTTGAAATTGAAAGCATCTTCAAATACATTGGCAATCATGGCAGGGAAGCGACCAATGTTCATGATAATGATAATCAAAGACACAGCAATGTAAATAACGCCCATCAAGGGAACCAACAGACTAGAAACCTTTACCAGGTTTCGAGCACCACCCATGATGGAAAAGGCAAAAAGCACAGCCAAGATCACACCAATGAGAAGCGGTGTACTTTCAGGATTGTAAAAAGAAAATCCTGCAAAGGTAGACTGAAGGTTGTAGGAAGCCAAGGCATTATATCCCACTGCATAGGTCAGGATAATGATAATGGCAAAAACCATACCAAGCCAAGGTTGCTTCAGGGCAGATTCCATATAATAGGCTGGGCCACCATAGCTTGTTCCGTCAGGATTCTTCTTTTTGTAAATCTGGGCCAAGGTTGATTCCACAAAGGCAGAAGCACCACCGATAATAGCGATGGCCCACATCCAGAAGATGGAACCAACACCACCGAGACAGATGGAGGTAGATACACCGATGATGTTTCCAGTTCCTACACGGCTGGCGGTAGACATCATCAAGGCACCAAAGGAAGAAATTCCCTTCTCATCCTTTGGTTTTTCCTTTACCACACGAATTGACTCACCGAACAGCTTAAACTGAACGAAACCTGTCCTGAAAGTCAGGTAAAATCCACCCACAACCAAGAAAAGGGGTACCCAGGGTGAATACAAGAAGTTGCTAATGGCGGAAATTACGCCATGTATTGAATTAATAAAGTCCATAATCACCAGTCTATCATATTTTACTTGTCCATGCCACAGGGAAAGGCAACTTGACTCAGAGCCTTGTCCTCCATCACTGCTTGATACAATCTATATCCACCAGCGAAATTATAGGCTTCAAATCCCAATCCTTCCAAAATGCGGGTGGCAATATAACTACGAAGACCACTTTGGCAAATCAGATACACAGGCTTTCCTGTTGGAACCTCCCCAATTCGTTCTCGAAGCTCGTCTACAGGAATGTTCATAAATCCTTCGATATGACCTTGGCTAAACTCCTTTGGGGTACGAGTGTCCAGCAAGGTAACACCCTTGTCCTGAAGTAGCCCTTCCAAGTCAGACAAATGCCATTGCTTGAGTCCCTTGGAGATGTTATCCACCATAAAGCCTGCCATGTTCACAGGATCCTTAGCAGAGGAATATGGTGGAGCATAGGCAAGGTCAAGCTCCTTTAAGTCTGTAGCCTTCATACCAGCGTGAATAGCAGTGGCTAACACATCGATTCGCTTGTCTACCCCATCATATCCTACAATCTGGGCTCCCAAAAGACGATAGCTTTCCTTTTCAAAGACCACCTTCATGGTCATGATCTTTCCACCAGGATAGTAGCCCGCATGACTCATAGGTGAAAGGATAACAGTATCTACAGAAAGTCCAGCCTTCTGTGCCTGCTTTTCGTTAATGCCAGTGGTGGCGGCCGTCATGTCAAAGAGCTTGATAATAGAGCTTCCCTGGCTTCCAAGATACCGACTGTTACCGCCACACATATTATCTGCCACAATGCGCCCCTGTTTGTTGGCAGGTCCTGCCAGTGGAATTAGGGAGTCTGCTCCCGTTACAGCATGCTTTACCTGAACTGCATCTCCCACAGCGTAGATGTCTTTCATAGAAGTTTCCATTCGATCATTTACGAGAATGCTCCCCTTTATACCGAGGGCAAGGCCAGCATCCTGAGCTAGGTGAGATTCTGGAGTTACGCCAATAGCTAGAATCACAATGTCTCCATGAATGGGATTTCCACCTTTTAGCATAACAGAGATTCCTTCTGCATCCTCCTGAAAACCAGTTACCGAGGCCCCCAGTGCCAGCTTTATTCCATTTTTTCTCA
>JAGBXW010000009.1 GCA_017629095.1 Treponema sp.
TGCTGCTGTGCCGCTTCCTGTGTGGGATACAGGTACTTGGTGTTTCCGTTGCTGTCGGTGCAGCCACATTGGTTGGGGCGGCCGTTTACTGGGGAAAGGTGCCAGTTCCCACATCGCTCACAGTAATATGGGTAGAGGTCAATTCCTCTTTCGGCCTTTTGATAGTGGGCGGATTCGGTGGCATCAGCCTCATTCCTATAGACACTCAGCGGTGTTCCGTCTTTTTTCAAACAAGACATAGATTACTCCTTCAAAAAATTGATTTTCAGGAGGCCTACCATTTTTGCGCAGACCTCCCGCAGTCTATCCTGCGACTGTACAGTTCTAAAACCTATGCAGTTCATTTACCTAGCTGGTCAGAAGCCGTATGGTTCTGCTGTAATTGCTTGCTTCGGTTGCCGTGGACTTGAGAATGTTGTCTGTTCTGCCCCTTTGTTCCCTTGTTTGCGTTCTTTTGGTTCGCATGGTTGTCTACTGGCTTGATAGCTTTCTTTGCCACAATGGGTACCTCCTTATATATCAAGTTTCTGCTGGATTCAGGATGCAACGCAGCCTTGCCACGGAATCCATGAAAAAAAGGCAAGAAAGACATTACCCCTGCAGATAGTGCCTTCTTGCCCTTGTAGTTGAGAAAATGTGTTATGTAAATTATTGTATTATAAGTATTTATAATATATGATAGGGGGGGGGTAGGAATAGATATGGCCATGGAGTGGAAGCTATTTCCACTGGTGAGGTGAGTCTGTTGCTGTGGTACTGTAATTACGTCCGCCATTCTGTCAAATTTTCCTTGTATAATAATATAACGCAATTTTTTTTAATCGTCTATTTTTTTCTGGCAATTCAAAAAAATGCTGTGAAAATTTCCTTTTCTAGGTCAACTCCCACAGTCCCATGGTGGAGCTATGGGACTGTGGGAGTTGATGTCTATAGTCCAATCTTACTTGGTGTACTATTCCAATCTAACACAGAGTAAGATTAGATGTAGTTTTAAGCAGAATACCGCTGATAATACAAGGATTCTTTAAGTGGTAATTCTTTCAGTAGTTGCAAAATATCATGTTCCAGAACAGAGCCAATTTCAACATAAGACTTGTTGTCTGCCCCTTCCCGCAAAAGTTTTCCTTCTGGATTTATCATGATGTAGGTATCTTTCATGTCATTCTCAAAAACTTGATCCATCCAATCCATTTTATTCCGAGCGATAAATTGCCTGTATTCTTCATCTGTGATAAGGGTACGTTGGTTGCATTTAAATTCTTGGCATCGCAAGCATTTCCATCTATTGATTTGCATCATACTGATATTAGCTTTGAAATCCTCCAGTTTGTTCTCGTTACAAATCACCGTGTTTATCTTGATTTTGCATTTCCTTTGATTCTGTGCATTGTAGTTTCTTACGAAATTACATAGCTGCATCAGTCTTTCATTCTCCAGAAATTCACCAGAGGGGGTACATGCACCAATATTCTGTTTTGTTGCATTGTCAAAAGAATGAACAGAGATTCCTAGCATGGAAAGAAAGGGAAGAATCCTTGTCAGCAGCGGAGTGTCTAATAGAAAGCCATTGGTGATGATGGAAACCTTGAGGCCAAGCTCAAAGGCATATTTGATCAGGGCCACAATGTTTTTGTCTAGTAGCGGTTCCCCTCCTGCAAAATTGATTTCGTCAAACTGATTTGACTGGGCAATGTTTTTTATCACCGCCTTCTGCTCTTCAAATCTCAATGTTTTGTTGGCATATTTTGCAAAGCAAAATTTACAACGAAAATTACACACTTCCGTAACATGATAGTTAATCTTCAATTTTTCCATAACAATTCCTCCTGTCGTTGTTTTCAAGTTATTTCCCACAGCCCCATCTATGGAGCTGTGAGCACCAGCTTCTTTTAACCTGCAAGTCCCGCTTCTCGTCGGATTACCCTGCCAATGTCACAGGCCGTCTTTATGCCCGACCTCGTGTCCCCTGGCGTCTTGTCCACCTCAAACTGCAATGTCTTGCCGTTCAAGTCGTAGACAAAGATGTAATGTTTTCTCTGTCGGAGCAACGAAAATCCCAACTCCCGCAATTTTCCGATCATGGCTCCATTAATCCGCCGATATCCAACGAATATATCTTTCAGTTTCTGAAAGAACACCTTGAATTCTTCTTTTGTCATACATACCTCCTTACGGTAATATAAGTGTTGATTTTCCTGTCAGTTGACAGTTTTATTAGTTAAAAAATGTTTTTCACATAAATCCTCCTTTCCACTTATATAAGTGTTGGTTTCCCGACAGTTAACTGTGGTACGTTTTCTAATGTAATTGTTTTTTGATTGAATGTATAAAGGGGATTTTTTTATCATTTTTTTTATTCAAATACCCAGGAAAAATACTAAAAAAAGTGATTAAAATTTCACCTGTATTTTTTAAATCCAAATTGTATAATAATATGCAGTATGGGAAAGAATACTATTAGACAAGAAGAAGTGAGAAATCTCACAATTGAAGAAATTACAAAGCTAGAAGCCGATACAGTGGGCAAAACATTTTTCACAAAAGATTCCGTTTTGCCATTTGGAGATGATGAATCTGACACTAAGTATCAGAACTTGATTTCTGGAAATGACCGTTCAATGAACAGAGAGCAGTATGTGCATTTTGAACGCCGCCTGCGGGATATTATGGAATATGTTGTCAAGCAGATTATCCCTAGGGAACAATCTATGTTTATGGCAGAGCAAACTGACAAAGGAATAAAGGAATTTGGTGAAAATAAAAATAGTTTGTTTCAAGTGGTAAGTGAACACTCTACACCTGATTATAAGGCTGAAAGTACTGATTGGATAAGGTATTTCTCCTGTGTTGATTATGCAGAATTGCCTGAATCTTTATGCGAGGATAAGTTTATTGAACGTGTTTATAATATTTTCTCTTATACAGTGCTTCCTCTTCGCCTAAGATACCACAAAGAAGGTGAAGGTACAAAAGAGCTTGCTAAACTTACAAAAGAAGTGCAACAACTTATTCGTATAAGATTCGTTGGTGTTTTTTCTTATCTGAATGATATTAATGAATTTATGCAAAATCCCAGTGATTTAGCTACTCTTAAAAACGAGTTTGCCCATGATATTTTTGATTCATTCGAGGATTTTTGCGATGCAGTATACTATCTTTTTGATTTTTATTCACATCTGTGCCGGAGAATTGCTGAATATGAAAAGACACGGGAAGAAAAAGCAAGAGAGGAAAAATGGAGTTCAGTTTTTAGAGCCTGTGGGTACCACAAGGGTTCTTCCTCTTATAATCAAAATTCCTCCCAAAAAAATGAACAATTTTGGGATTCTCTAGAAGATTTGCGTTTATCTGAATCTTTTACACTATTAAAAAATGAATTTGAAGGTGACGCCAAGCAAGATGACAAATTTTTCAATGCATACATTACACATGGAGTCAAAGGTTTAATTCAAGCACTTCATATGAATAGTGGTGATTTCAATTTATTTATTGTGCCATTTATAAACGGTGTCATTGAAATTGTCAATTCTTTATCTACCAGCACCCAGAAGGTGCAAAGCATATCTAGTATTGACGATATTGAAGGTGCCCTAGAAGCTATTTCACCAAAATGGTCTTACTCCTCAATTATTGATGAGAAAAAACTTACTGAACGTGAAAAAATTGTGTATTATGCAATTAAATCTATGGCCGCCCAGCTTTTGGATGGGAGCAAAAACTACAGTGAAAAACGTAATACAAGGCAGTGGTTTGATTTTATGCGTTCTCTTACATGTGACCCAATTTTTTGTATGAAAGAGGAACAAAAAACACAGAATTTTATTCGTTTTCAAAATGAAATATTAAAAAGGTCTTCTGCATTCACCGACTTTATTGCCCAGTTAACTGGTGTGTTCGAGTATCAAGGCTTTCTTTCTAGCATTGATATGTGTTTGGAAAATCTTGAATCTGCTTTTGACAATGAAGATTCTGAAGAGGATTGGAATGAATATGAGTATTCTTACTACAAGACTTCCTATGACTTTATTGAAAATGCACTTTGTGAAATCAGAGAAAAGGCTAGTGAATTCATAAATGATGAAAAAGAACAGAATGTTTCACCTGATTGGAAACATTCTTCTTGGTGTCGTTTTTTGAATGGATTGAAAGACGAGTCTTTTAGTGTAGCAAAGCTTCCTAATAGAATTGAAGACTGGGAATTTGATGTTGAATCTGGTGAGCACAAGCAAATATATGACGGAAAAACTTCATTTAGACCACTGAATATTTGGGATTTCAGGATAGTTTTAAGAATATGTGTTGTTGATGTTCCTGAGACCATTAGAACGATTATCTATGATTTATTCCAGTTAAAAAATAATGACGGATATCATGGATCAAACACCATTCTTGATAAATATAAGTATGAGGGGCTTATGGAACAAAATCCCTTTGCTCATTCTACCGTTGCAATGTTCTATAAATTTCTCTATGAATTTTTTATAAGTCTCCGTACTAATATAGGCGAGTTTTCACCACAGGGGTTGTCTCAAAAGAAGATTTTAGAATACTCATTGATGAAATATATTGCTTCTTATGTTGTTAATTCACGCTCTGAATATTCATCTAGTGATCAGGATGAGAGCGAAGAAATTAGAAAGTTTATTCTGGCAAAGCATTTTGTAAAACGGTATTTTGATAAAAAGGGCAGTGACTATAAACCGTCAATGCAATGTGCAAACGAAGAGTTAAAAGAGGCTGTGAGAAAGGCAGGTCTCAAAATTGGTGAAAATCTTTCAAAGTTAGGAAAGACACTTGATACCAAACATCAACCAGAGGATGGTCAGCTTAAGGCTATGCCTACATCTACAGTTTATATCCTTAATTGCATCATTTCAGATGACTCTCTTTTCCCTAAAGAACTTTCTGCTGCTGTAGTGAAAAAGTACAGAACTGATTACTTCAACTATTACTTGTTGTGCAATTTTATCAAAGCAGTGAACCCCTATTTTGGCGAATGCACAGAAAAAATTGTCTGTGATATAGTGGAAGGAATTTTAGAATATACTTTTTACGATCCAGCAGGATACAAAACAAAACCTATTAAAAATGGCTTTGATTTTCTTTTACGTCAAAATCTTAAAAATAGATGGTCTGGACAAGGTTTGTTTTATGAGTATTTTTGGTACAGTGAACAAAAAGATGACCGTCTCTTGAAGAAACTTCGCCGTACTAATAGCAGGATTCTATCTGAATGTGGTGAAAGAATGAATAGATTTTCTTATTATGTTCTGCGTAGAGATAAAAGACAAGAATTGGTGGATGTAGCGCTTGAAGCCAAGTATGCAGAATATTTCCGAGACGAAGGAGGGGAAGGTGTCGGTGATTTTTGTTTCAATTATTTTCGTGCTGAGCTTGAGTATTTTAAGTTTAGACAAAAACAAGAAACTGCTTCTTTAGAAGAGGCAGTTAAATATTATGAAGAAGCTTTTAAATTTATTTATCATGCTGGTTCTCTCACACATAGATTTGTTGGTGGAATTCTTAATATATATTATCCTATTACAAGAGGGCAACAACTTTTTGAGCATCGTCAAGAAGAACTAAAACGACATAAAGAATATGGTTATCCTGATTCAAAAGATTCTATTGAGCAAAGATATCAGGCCTCCTTGCAATTTGAAAATAAACATTTGGGATTTGATGTTTCCAGTCCAGATATCCGTAAGATTTCACTTAAACCACTCAAAACAATTTGGCAATGGGCAGAAGCTGCAGGAATTATTCATCAGGTTTATGATGTCAAAATGACAGATAGGAGTGCTAATTTTGTGGGATCCTTTTATTATTATGATAGTACTAGACCTAAAGCACTGGAAACTCTTGAGCGACTTGTGGCAGATCTAGAAAAAGAAGATTACCCCCCCCAAAAAAAAAAATCCCTAGGAGAGAAGCTTCTCTCCTAGGGGTTCAACCTCCTACTGGGCCAAGGAGTAATCCATACTAAAGGTAAGGTTTAGTTCTTCCATGCCAGCTGGCATCTTTTTAAAGGGGGCTGCCTTTTGCACCGCCACAAGACTTGCTTCGTTCAAGAGGCTATGGGGGCTGGCTTCTACCACGTGCAGGTTGCCAAGGCTTCCATCCTGTTGAATAGTAATGGAAAGGCGAACCCTTCCTTCTTGCTCCTTAGAACGGGCACTGCGGGGATAAGTTTTCTTGGCGGCAATGCGTTGGAGCACATACTGACGATAGTCTGCTTCTGCTGCCTTGTGATTGCTGCCTGGTTTTGAGGGAGCCTGTCCAGACTGTGATGGTGTAGGTGATTCTCCCAGCTGCTCCTCAGTGTGTTCCTGTGTTTCTTGGGCAACTTCCTCCATGGGTTCCTCTGTAGTTTCTTCCACGGCTTGTTCATCCTGGACTTCTTCTTGTGCCACTGGGGGTGGTATTTCCTGTGGTTCCTGTCTTGTAGGCACGGTGGGAGCATTTGGAGGCACCGTTTTAGTAACAGGTGTTGTCTTCACCCTTTGCTGAAGCAGTGCCACAGTGGCCGCTGTTACCTTTTCAATTTCTTCATTAAAAAGGCCATCTTGTGTTTCAGAATGATTTTGGGGAAGTTCCGCCCAAAGGGGAAGGGAAAAGGCCAGAACTAGTACGAGCAGGGTAATGAGGGCTGAGTTAATCCATCGTTTCATGTACAATTCCTATCTTGCTGATTCCAGCTCCTTGAATCCGTCCCAACACATCAACCACCCGTTGGAATTGAGTTTCCTTGTGGCATTCCAGTGAAAGGGTCAATTCTGGGTCACCTTCGTAGTGGGCCTTTAATTGTGGCTCCAATTCCTCCAAACTGATAATTTTGCCATCTAGTTCCAGTTCCTCCTGATTTACAGAAAGTACCAAAACCGTATCTTGTTGTCCCTTGTTCTGGCTATGAGGCAAATCCAAGGGCAAGCTATTTTTCTTAAACTGGGTGGAAATCATAAAGAAAATCAGCAGAATAAAAATAACGTCAATCATGGAGGTGATATTCACTTCCATTTCCTCACTATCTTGTTTCTAACCTTTAAACTCAAGCATTATCTGTCTCCTGTGGTTCAAGTTGGTCATACATGCTTAAGGTCATCATTCGTTTTTCAATGATTCTGCGAAAAGTGCGATAGCATAAGAGGGCTGGAATGGAAATAGTCATGCCAAAGGCTGTGGTAAGCATAGCTTCCCAAATTCCTCCCGACAAATCTTGCATGTTTACTGCTGACCCCGATTCTGCCATGGCACCAAAGGCGGTAATCAGTCCCGTAACAGTTCCTCAAAGTCCCAAAGAAGGAGCTACAGCTCCAGTGAAATTCAAAAACCACATGCCACGGTTCATTTCGTGGTACAGCAGGCCACCTTCTTTTTCCAGTTTGCAGTTTGCCTTGTTTGCCCAAGATATTATTGATTTTGGTCCCGTACAGCTTATTCCCGGAACACGGTTTACCTTGTTGGCTCCTGTTAAGGGGATAGACGGAAGCAAAGAGGATGTGAAGGGGAATATTTCTCCAAAACTGAGCCTCAAATGGGATATTTTGTCTAATCTTGCTCTGCGAATGGGAGTTGATTCAGGTTATCGTCTTCCCACTTCAAGCCAAAAGTACAGTACCAGTATCAAGGCCTATGGTAATCCTCATCTGAAACCTGAAACTTCATGGTCTGGAAGCCTTGGATTAGAATGGCTTCCTCTGCCAGCCTTGTCTTTGTCTGCTGATTCCACCGCTGCCTATCTCAAGGATATGATTGTTCGCACTCAAAATCCTGACTGGAAGGTTCAGGGTAAACCAACCTCTCACATCCTGCGGTTTATGGAAAACGTGAATGAGGCTGTTTCTGTAAATACCAGCATTCATGCTAAGCTTTTGCTAGGAGATTGGCGGGCAAGTCTTACCTATACTAATCTTTTTATCCGTCAAACTGAAGAAGGCAAGTGGATAGAGATTAACGGTAAGTCTCCCCACCAAGTCATGACCTCTGTTTCCTATACGATTCCTGGCATCAAGACAAATCTCAGCCTCAACGGTACTTGGCATGCTCCAAAGCCAGGAGGCAAGAACAATATCCTTGATGGAACTTATTCTTCCGATTATCTGATGATAAATTTCCGTGGAGAACAACCTCTGTTAGATGATGCTCTGGTGGTGTATGGAGGAATCAAGAATATGTTGAACAATATTTCCTTTGTAAAGGGCACCAATGGAGAAACCATGGCCGATGGCTATGAGTCTGATGAAGGACTTGTGTTATATCTTGGAGCTCGGTATCAGTTTTAATAGTTTTTGGGGAGCTATCACAAAATCCCCAGCCCCGTATCTAGTGTTTTAAGCCTGCTACCCACTGCAAAGCTAGTAAGATAAAACAAAAGCTGACGCAGCTGGTGGTAGGCTTCGCTAGATAAAACCATGGAACGGGCTTGTTGCATGGAGGTGGTGGTTAGCTGTAGATAGTGCACCGCCTCCTGTCCTACAAGAAATCCCTCCGCTGGCTGGTGGGGAATTTCTCCCTGCTGATGGCAGCTGGGACACAAAAAGCCTGCCTCCAAGGTAGAGTAGTGGATAGCCCTGGCTTCCTGCTGTATCAAAAGTTCTCCGCAGTGGGTGCAGTGAAGGCAGTCTGCCTGTAAGCCAAGAATCCCTAGGTATCGCCACAAAAATCTCAGCAAGCCAGATTTACAGCGATTTTCATCGGAAAGCTCCATACCGTCCAGCAACCCGCAGAATAAAACCCAACAATCCTGAGATTCGTCAGCGGCATGGGTCTTTATTACTAATTCTGTAGCCAAAGAAGCTGCCATGTTTTTGTAGATATTTTCCCGCAAACTCGGACGAAAGGCAATGGGATCAAAGTCACTTATTTTTATACTGTTCTTCAATTTATCCTGATACAGCCAGATGGTACCAGAATGCCACGGTGACACCAGTGAGCGGAGTTTACTTTTTCTGCCACCATAAAGCATGGCCTCAAAAATCCCCCGTTCGGGTCCCAGTAGGGTAATGATTCTATTATCCTCACCCACCAGTCGTGAAGTGAGAACCAAGGCTTGTTCCTGTGTATGGCGACTCATGGCTTTTCCTTCTTCATTGAATAAAAAAAAAGGAGATACAATTTCTTGTATCTCCTTTTGAGCCATAAAGGGATCGAACCTTTGACCCACAGATTAAGAGTCTGTTGCTCTACCAGCTGAGCTAATGGCCCAATATTTTTGGCAGGTTTGCGTTCGACACGGTTCGAACGTGCGACCTACGGATTCGAAGTCCGTTGCTCTATCCAGCTGAGCTACGAACGCATGTCTTGCAACCATACCTGTAGGGTGCCTGATGGGTTTCGAACCCACGACAACCAGATCCACAATCTGGTGCTCTACCCCTGAACTACAGGCACCATGTCTCTGACAAGAATGATAATAGCACAAACAATATTTTGTGTCAACAGAAATAAAACTTTTTTTTATTTTTTTTAAACTTTTTTTTGTTGATGATTTAAGAAAAAAAAGATAAAGTTAACTTCAATATAAGGAGGATTTTATGTTTAAAAAGAAGTTGGTGTTTGTCTCCCTGTTGCTTGTCTGCAGTGTGGGGATATTGTTCGCCCAGAACATTACGTTCTTCAATCGTTTGGGAAGTACCTTTCTTTCCAAAGAAACAGAACAAGATGCTTCTCCCAATTTTGGTAATATCTACAACTGGGTAGTGGGGGGCTATGAAAGCGAAAAGTTTTCTCTCTATGGTCGTGCCCAGTTTGTGATTGAAAGTGCTGATGGTTGGACTGATGATGTGACTTTTGGAATTGGAACGAACAATTCTAAAACTGGAACAAAATTCATGGAGTTTAACGGTGCTATTCGACCACTTCCTTTTTTGGAGATTGCTTTAGGTAATGGATACGGTTCCAATGACAGAATGGAGCTTCCTTGGGAAGGTTACCAACTGTCTGGAGGCTATGGATATGCTACAGAAGCAAGTTATGGTTTAAGAAAATGGGCTTCTGGAAATGGACTTACCTTTTTGCTGAAAGGGGATCATTTTGGCATGGAAGGACTTTCAATCGGTTGGAATGCATTGCCATTAGGGAATATTGTACAGTCTGGGGATGCTGCTTGGGAAAACACTTCTATGATCAACTATCATATCAAGGATGTTGCCAACTTGAGCCTTGGTGGCAAATTTACCACAGCTCATGGAGCAGGTCATGTTATTGGTTTGTATGGTGAGTTGTTGGCTGTAAAGGGGCTTAAGGTAAATGCAGGTGTTACCATGAATACTGCAAGTACCAGGACGCTGCTGGGGGCTAATGATGTTCTGTCTGTTCATGAAAAAGATTTCACTACTTTGGTAAATACTGGTGTGCAGTATACTATTACTCCTTTGCGAATGACTCTGGGAGCCGATATGGGAATCCTTGCTGGTAAAAAACAGCTTACTGGGCAATATACTCGTCATGATGCCACTGCCATGCCCCTGCTGGTGGGAGGAATTATTCGTTGGACCATCATTCCTCCAGTTCATGCTCGCATCCAGATTCGGTATGGAGATACTCTTGCATCAAAAGAGGCAGCCCGAGATTCAGTCCTTGTGTTGAATCCACGTATTTCTTATAACGCTGGTGCTACAGGTACCTTCTGCTTAGATCCTGTAATTGAGATTGGTGAAGTGGGCCGAGAAAATATTGTTGGGTATCGATTAGGACTGTACTGGCAGTATAATTTTGCAGGTGGTTCATCTGGTCGTCCCAGAAGTTAATTTTTTTTAATTGCTATTGATAAAAGCCGAGGGAAAGTAATGCACTTTCTCTCGGCTTTTTGTATTTCATTTTGTATCAAAGATAGTTTTACGCAATTTGGTTAATGGCACTGACAACAGCCTTAATACCAGCCCGCCCGATGTTGGAGCTTCTTCCACAGCCCCACAGTTTTTTGCCATCCTCCAAGGTAATCTGGATATAGGCCATAGCGTCGGTATCGGAACCAGCTCCAATGCTGTGCTCGTGGAAGGCACTGATGGAAAACTTTGGCACGGGAGTGGAGGCGAGGGCGGCCACAAAGGCATCTAGTGGACCGTTGCCCTTGGCTCCCATGGAGTGAACCTCTCCCTGCCATTCTACAGAAGCCATACACATAACTCGTGCGTTATGGACTCCATTGGTGGAGCCTGAAGAACTGTCCAAGTGGGTTTCTGCCAAGTCCACAATCTTGAGGGGTGACTTCTTTTCAAGCCACTGCTTTTTGAAAATATCGTAGATTTCTTCTGGGGTAACTTCCCGCTGCAAGGTGTCGGCAGTGGCAGTGATAACCTGTCCCACATCGGGATGCATAGCCTTGGGCAAGAAGATTCCGTAATCCTGTTCCAGAATCCAAGCTGAACCGCCCTTACCACTTTGGCTGTTGATGCGGATAATCTCTTCATATTCGCGGCCAATATCATGTGGGTCAATGGGAATGTAGGGTACGTCCCAAATATCATCCTCGGCCATGGTGGCTCTAGCAGCCATTCCCTTGCGGATGGCATCCTGATGGGAGCCAGAGAAGGCGGTGAACACCAGTTCTCCTGCGTAGGGGTGGCGAGGATGGATGGGCATTCCAGTGAGCTTCATATAGGTTTCTGCCACGGAGCTAATGTCTGAAAAATCAAGTCCGGGATCCACACCTTGGGTAAACATGTTCAAGGCTACGGTTACAATGTCTAGGTTTCCGGTGCGCTCGCCGTTTCCAAAGAGGGTACCTTCCACACGGTCGGCTCCAGCCTGAAGGGCCAACTGACAGCTGGCAACACCTTCTCCACGGTCATTGTGGTTGTGGAGGCTCACAATGATGGAGTCTCTGTCGGTAATGTGGGTGCAAAAATATTCGATTTGGTCTGCATGCTTGTTACAGGAGGAACATTCCACTGTGGTGGGCAGGTTCATGATCATCTTGTTTTCAGGAGTGGGGCCCCATTCTTTTTTCACTGCCTCGCAAATCTCCACAGCAAACTCAATCTCTGTGTTGGAAAAACTTTCAGGAGAATATTGGAGGCGAATCTTAGTTCCTTCAGCCATTGGAAGGCATTTCTTTACGCAGCGAATTCCGTCAATAGCCACCTGAATGATTTCTTCCTTGCTCATGTTAAAGGTGTACTTTCTCTGGGCTGGGGACGTGGAGTTATAGATATGGAAGATGGCTGACTTAGCACCCTTCAGGCACTCAAAGGTTCGTTTAACCAGCTCTTCACGGGCCTGACAAAGTACCTGAATAGTAACGTCATCAGGGATGCGATTTTCTTCGATGAGGCGACGCAAGAAGTCGTATTCAGTTTGGGAGGCACTGGGAAAGCCCACCTCAATTTCCTTAAAGCCCAGCTTTACCAACAAGTCGAAATAGGCCAGCTTTTGTTCAATTCCCATGGGAACGGCCAAGGCTTGATTTCCGTCTCGTAAGTCTACAGAACACCAAATAGGTGGCTGGGTAATCTCCTTGTCTGGCCACTGGCGGTTTACAATTGGAATCTTTCCAAAGGGCTTGTATTTTCCTGCGTTCTTCATCTTTTCCTCCTAATAGTTGAAGACATAAAAAAAAAGACCCGTTGCCTTGTGGCAACGGGCCGGTAATTCATAGGCAATACCTATACAGCACCTTACCTTTAAGGCAAAACAGAGAGAGAATCTGTTAGTAGTAGGTAAAATACTGAACAAGTCATGGGGAAATTATACAAATCACTATGGTATTTGTCAACAGTCGTTTACATTCTTGAAAAAATGTTTAACTTAGTCTATAAATAGAAAATGGTATCTGAAAAAAAAGCCTTAGTTGTAGGCGATGTGTACAAGAATTTTGAAGTATTGACTGTGGAACCTCTGCCAGAACTTTCTGCACAGGGAATTTGGTTGCGGCATAAAACCTTGGGAATGGAAATCTACCATATCCTGAATCATGATGAGGAAAACCTCTTTGCCTTTGCCTTTAAGACGCCACCAAAGGATTCCACTGGTGTTGCCCACATTTTGGAGCATTCCGTTCTCTGTGGCTCCAAGAACTATCCATTGAAGGATCCCTTCATTCGCTTGGTGAACCAGAGCGTCAAAACCTTCTTGAATGCCATGACCTTTTCCGACAAGACAGTGTATCCTGCCTCATCAATTTCCCGTACAGATTACTTCAATCTCATGGGTGTGTATGGAGATGCAGTATTTTTCCCCTTGCTGGAAAAGTGGACCTTTGCCCAAGAGGCTCACCGTTTGGAGCTGGATTCCCAGGGAAAGCCCACCATTCAGGGTGTGGTATACAACGAGATGAAGGGAAATTATTCTAGCTTTGAAAACATTGCTGGAGACTGGGCTGTTCGCAGTGTATTGCCTAATACCATTTATGACCTTGATTCTGGCGGAGACCCAGTGGAAATTCCCCTGCTGAGCTATGAGGATTTTGTGGCCTTTCACCGAAATCACTATAATCCCGGCAATTGTCGCCTGTTTTTGGCTGGAAACATTTCCACCCAGGACCAGATTGATTTTCTTTGCCAGCGTTTTTTAGATACCTATGCGCAAACCATTGCAAGCCTTTCTGTTCAGCAGGCTGAAGGGGAGCAGACTTTATCAGAACAGGTCTGTGCAGGTGCACAGGCTTGTGCAGATGAAGGCAGAAAACTTTTGCCCTTGGACACACCTCCTGAAGCCTTTGCAGAGCCAGTGGTGCTGGAAAAGATTGGACCTACTGCCAATGAGGATGATGGAGAGCAGTCTGAGGATAGTGGCGCCAATGTGACCCTTACTTGGTTTTTGGGAGATTCTTCGGACCCTGTGGGCCACATGGAAAGCATTTTGCTGGCAGAAATCCTCATGGGTCACGATGGCTCTCCCTTATGCCAGGCCTTGCTAGAATCTGGTTTGGGAGAGGATTTGGCTCCCAACAACGGCCTTGACAGTGAAATGCACTGGGTCTTGTTTACTGCAGGCTTGCGGGGCTGTAACCGTCAAGATGCCCAGAAGGTGGAGTCTGTAATCCTGTCTGTTTTGGAGCGATTGTGTATCGAAGGTATTCCTCAGGAAGATATTGACGCCGCTGTTTTGGCGGTGGACTTTGCCCAACGGGAGGTGCGTCGTGTTTACGGACCTTATTCCTTGGTCTTGATGCGTCGCTGTCTGCGAGGCTGGCTCTATGGTCGCCGTCCTTCAGAAACACTTTTGACACGAGAGTGTTTTGCAAAAATCAAGGAGCGCATTGCCCAAGATCCCCGCTATGTACAGAATCTCATTTCTCAGCTCTTGCTACAGAACAAGCATCGTTCCAGAGTGACGGTATATCCCCATGCTGATTATAGCCAGCAGCGGAAAGCAGCGGAGGAAGCTCTTGTTGCCCGACTCATGGAAGGTACTTCTATAGAAGAGGTACAGGCAAACCATCAAAAGCTGGTGGAATTCCAGCAGGAAGGAAGCGAAAAGGAAGATATTTCCATCTTGCCCCATCTTTCTCCCCAGGAGCTGCCTACAGATGTGGATGAAATTACCATTAAGCGGCAAGCGGGGCCAAATCAGGTGCCTGTCTTTGTCAGTCAGGAGGCTACCAATGGCATCGTGTATGCTCAGTTGTGTTTTCCTGTGGACTTACTGGAGCCAGAGGATTATCTTTTCTTACCGTTCCTAGCAGGAAGTCTTTCCAATGTGGGCTTTGGTACTACTAGCTGGGTAGAAGCTTCTCGTCGCAGTGCCTTGGAAACTGGAGGGATGGGGGGAAACCTCTTTACCTCTGCCATGATGAATGGCCTAGATAACCTAATGGCTTGCAATGAACATGGGGAAGTAGTGCAGGATCCTGTATTTGGCCGAGACTGGCTTTTCTTCAAGGTGAAGATGCTCACAGAGCAGTCTGAAAAGGCTTTTATCCTACTGCAGGAAAATTTCTTGACTGTGGATTTTTCCGATTCCCAGCGTCTTTCCACCTTGCTGAAGGAGTTTAGAAACGATTTTGTTGCTTCTCTTGCTCCCAATGGCAACGAATATGTTGCTTCCCGCAGCAGTTGTACTTTGAGCCGTAACAAGGCCATTGACGAGTTGTGGAATGGCTTGAGTCAGCTTGCTCAGATCAAGTTCATGATGGATATGGATATCCAGCAGTTGGGGCAAAAGCTTTCTTCCCTTTTTACTCGAATTAAGGAGCATGGTGCCATTGCCCAGATCATTGCAGATGAAGAAAGCTTAAAAATTGCCCTTCCACTTTTGGAAAAGACCATTGCAGACTGTAAGCTTCTTCCTCTAAAGGCACGGGTAGCCGACAATACCCAGCGTTTCTATGAGTTGACCCAGCTTCCCAGTTCCACCTTGGATGGAGTGGTGGAAGCCTCTGATGGTAATCAGCAGGAAGCCTTGCTGGAGCTGTTGCCCAGTAACTTCCAGGTGGGATTTGCCGCCATAACCTGTGGTGGCAAGGGCTATGATAATCCTGAGTACGTGTACGATGGAATTCTTGCTCATTGGATTACCAATACTGCCTTGTGGGAGCAAATCAGAACGGTGGGTGGAGCCTACGGTGCCTTTGCTTGGCCTGATACCTCGGAAAGAATCTTTGGTTTTGCCACCTATCGTGACCCAAAACCCCTGCGGTCCTTGCAGGTATTCCAGCAGGTAATTGCCCAAGCTGCAGAGGCCTGTCTTACCCAAGAAGAGCTAGATGGAGTGATTACGGGGTGTTACAGCAAGGAGGTACAGCCAAAAAGCCCCTCCAGTCGTGGTAGTGTAGGATTTCTTCGGTATCTGTATGGCTACACACAGGAAGCAAAGAAAAAGAAGCTTGAGCTACTGGTACAGGCAAAACCTGAGAATATCCGTCAGGCTGCACAAAATCTTCTGGCTTCTTTGGAGCAGTATCAGCGTCAGGCTGTTATCGTTAACAGTAATGATGTGAATGCAGATGAGCTAAAAGAACGTAAAAATATACGTCAACTTAACATTATAGCTGAAAATATGCGGTAAGGAGTGAAAAATGGATGGCAAACTGGAAGAATGTATGGGTAAGTTGCGAACCCTTGTCTCTGCTGTACAGGGGGCACCCTATCCTAGTGCAATCGAAAATGAGTTATATACCATATGGTTTGAGCATATCCAGCGTGCAGCCATGGATTGCTTTGTATTTTTGAATGAGAATTTTCCCCAAGAAGCTGAGGAAATTTCCCAGTCTTTGGAAGACATTCTTTAAATACTGGCTGATATACTCCCTATTACACGTATCTTGCAGATTAAACACTAGAGTCATGCAGGGTTTAATTAAACTTGTTGAGATAATCTGCCGATAATTCACTAGAGAAATTATCTCTAGGATTCGATGGGGATGTGGGGAGTATGTCGGTCTTGCGTATAAACAATAAGTTAGAGTTAAGTCCATTAAGTAATTCATTGAGAAAATCTGGTTTTATCAGATGGCGTTATATATTTAATGCACAAAATAATTTTACAGGTGAGAAAACAGCTTTTTTTATTGAGTTGTATCTTGTTAATCCAAGTTTGTCCCCTGATACTGTTATTTGGTCAGATCTCCATGCTATTCCTGTCTTCAAGGATGAAAGTCAGCTTTTTATGCCAGAGGAGAGCCTTTCTCCCCATTCCTATGTATCCATTCGAGTGGGACAATATGGTCTTGCTGGCAATGTAATCCAAAATTTTCTACCTGCAAGTTCCTTCTGCCTTTCCAAGAACTTTTTGGATGTGGCTGACGGTGCGTTCCACCTTGAGGATGATGTACTATCTGGAATAATGGAGTCTGAGGGAAAATATGTTTCTTGGAAGTTGCAGATAGAAAAATTATCTCATTTTTTTCCTGGTAAAATGCAGAAGGATATGTACTGGGGTGCCCCAGCCATTCGTTCCCGCTTTTCTGGTGAACTGCATTTTTGCGGTGAATTGTATAGCGTGGAGCCTGGAACTTCCTTCGGTTTTGTAGATAAATTGTGGGGCAAGGACTATCCCTATCCCTTCTTTCACCTTTCTTGTTCCCACATCAGCAGTATCATTACCGGAAAGCCCTTGGTGACTGGAGCCTTTGCAGTGCAGGGAATTTACCGGGATTCCTTTGCCCTTTTTGCGGAGATTGACTCCATCAAGCTGGCGCGTGCTAGAGTCAAGAACAAGCCTAATTTTGGCTGTGTTGTTATGGAGAATAAGGTGCACTGGACTGTCAGCGTTCCTTTTCACCACCATCTTATCGACATTGATATTTTCTGTCCTACAGAGGAAATGTCGGTACGTTCCTACATCTGTCCTTCAAATCCACGGGAAGAATTGCAGGTTTTGGGAGGCTCCACTGGTACTGGTGAACTGCGACTGTACCGAAAAATCAAGAAAAAGCGACTTGAGCTCATAGAGCATGCCATCTTGCATGATGTTCGCTGTGAGTATGGTGGCCGAGAACAGTCTGATTTCAACTCTTAACAAAAGCTTGTTTTTCTTATTTTCCTTAAGATAAAATATTCGTTTTTACTTGTCTTTTTCCCACTTCATTTTTACTTTTAAAGTATGATGAACTACGATCAATATACCGTAAAGGCACAAAATGCCCTGCAGGATGCAAGTCTTATTGCCCAGCAGAATGACCATAGTGAAGTGGGAACAGCGCACCTTTTGTATGCCTTGCTTCAGCAAAAAGATGGAATGGTGCCACCCCTTGTTGAGCGAATCGGTGGCTCTGTCCGCCACTTGATTGACGAAACTCAAAAACTTTTAGATGCTTTTCCTCGTATCAGCGGGGCAGCTCAAATTGCCATGTCTGGGGAGGCGGCAAAAATTCTTGCTAAGGCTGCCAAGGTGGCCGACTCCCTAAAAGACCAGTATCTGTCTACAGACCATATTTTTATTGCCATTGCAGAGTCAGATGGCGGTTGTGGCCGTATGCTGAAGGAAAATGGCATTACAAAAGACAGCATCATGACAGCACTCAAGGCCGTGCGGGGCAACCAGCGGATTACCAACCAAGATCCCGAATCCACCATGCAATCCTTGGAAAAATATTGTCGTGATTTAACCGCCTTGGCTCGTCAGGAAAAGATTGACCCAGTGATTGGCCGTGACGAAGAAATCCGTCGAGTAATGCAGGTGCTTTCCCGCCGTACGAAGAATAATCCCGTGCTTATTGGTGAGCCTGGTGTTGGTAAGACCGCTATTGTAGAAGGACTTGCTCGCCGCATTGTTTCTGGTGATGTACCAGAAAGCCTTGCTCACAAGCGACTTTTAACCTTGGACTTGGGAGCCTTGGTGGCTGGTGCAAAATTCCGTGGCGAATTTGAAGAGCGACTAAAGGCTGTCATTAATGAGGTGCAAAAATCAGAAGGCCGCATTATCTTGTTTATTGACGAGCTTCATACCTTGGTGGGAGCTGGTGCTGCGGAAGGCTCTATGGATGCCTCAAATCTTTTGAAACCCGCCTTGGCTCGAGGTGAGCTTCGTTCCATTGGTGCCACCACCTTGGACGAGTATCGTAAGTATATCGAAAAGGATGCAGCCCTAGAACGGCGGTTCCAACAGGTGTATTGTGCCGAGCCTACTGTGGAGGATTCCATTGCCATTCTCCGTGGCCTTCAGGAAAAGTACGAGGTACATCACGGAGTGCGTATTCGTGATGATGCCTTGGTAGCAGCTGTGGTGCTTTCCAATCGCTACATCACCAACCGATTTTTACCAGACAAGGCCATTGACTTGGTGGACGAGGCAGCTAGTCGCCTGAAAATGGAGATTGAAAGTCAGCCCGTAGAGCTTGATCAGGTGGAGCGAAAGGTCTTGCAGCTTTCCATAGAAAAGCAAGCTATATCCAAGGAAAGTGACAGTGCTTCCATGGAGCGACTAGACAAGCTGGAAAAGGATTTGGCAGAGCTTTCTTCCAAGCGGGATGCTATGAAGTTACAGTGGGAAAACGAAAAAAAGGAAATCGATGAAACTCGACACTTGAAAGAAGAGCTGGAGCAGCTTCGCATTGATGAGACCCGTTATACTCGTGAAGGAAATTACGACAAGGCTGCAGAAATCAAGTATGGCCGTATTCCCCAGGTAGAAAAGGAATTGGAGCAAGCTGCGGCTCGGCGGGAGGAAGCCCAGAAGGCTGGGGCCACTGGTACCAGTCTTTTGCGTCAGGAAGTTTCTGAAGAGGATATTGCTCGTGTAGTTTCCACCTGGACGGGGATTCCTGTTAGCAAAATGATGGCAGGGGAGCGGCAAAAATACCTTGAGCTAGAAGAAGTGCTACACCAGCGGGTGGTGGGACAGGATGAGGCTGTATCCGTGGTGGCAGATGCAATTCGCCGCAATCGGGCTGGACTTTCTGATGAAAATCGTCCCTTGGGAAGCTTCCTTTTTATCGGGCCTACTGGTGTGGGAAAGACAGAGCTGGCTAAAACCTTGGCAGACTTCTTGTTCAATGATGAGCGTTCTTTGACCCGCATTGACATGAGCGAGTACATGGAAAAATTCAGTGTAACTCGCCTTATCGGTGCACCCCCCGGGTATGTGGGCTATGACGAGGGAGGACAGCTGACAGAAGCAGTGCGACGGCGGCCCTACAGCGTAGTGCTCTTTGACGAGGTGGAAAAGGCTCATCCTGATGTGTTCAATGTGCTGTTGCAGGTGCTGGACGACGGCCGCCTTACTGACGGTCAGGGAAGAATTGTGGACTTTAAGAACACCATCATCATCATGACCAGCAATTTGGGCTCAGATTTAATTCTCGAAGCTGATACAGAGGAAAAGCTGGGTGAAATTCGAGGAGCAATTGATGGATTGCTAAAATCCACCTTTCGCCCAGAGTTCTTGAACCGCATCGACGAGATGGTCATGTTCCGCCGTCTTAACAAGGACTGTATCCAGGGCATTGTTCGTGGCCAACTGAAACGGGTGGCCCGCCGCCTTGAAGACCGTCGCCTCCAGCTTGAGGTATCTGACGAAGCCATCAGCTTTTTGGCAGAGGTGGGCTATGATCCACTCTTTGGTGCTCGCCCAGTCAAGCGGGCCATTCAGACCTATCTGGAAAATCCCTTGGCAAAGGAGCTTTTAGCAGGGAAATTCCCAGAAGGAAGCTCTATTCATGTTGCTGCAGAAGAAGGTGAGCAGGGTGGTTTGCTATTTTCGTAGTAGACAAAATCTCTATAAATGTCTATTATACCAGAATATGGCATTGAGTTTGTTCAATCCATTATTTAAAAGTTTGGGGTAAATATGCCAACATATGAATATGAGTGTGATTCCTGTAACCATCGTTTTGATGCGGTACAGAAAATGATGGATGAGCCCTTGAGGATTTGTCCCCAATGTGGACAGTCAATTCATCGTATTTTAAGTGGTGGAATTGGGATTTCCTTTCAGGGTTCAGGATTTTACGTAAATGATTCTTCTTCTCATAAATGTGGGGGATCCTGCTCCTCTTGCAAAGGGTAGTCGTTGAGATGAAAAAGCAGACGGCTCGTTTTTTTTGTGAGAATTGCAATTCTGAGGTAGGGCGGGATGACAAGGTTTGTGGTCGTTGTGGCCATTTCTTTGCTTCTGTTCGCTGCCCTAATTGCGATATGCTGGGAGATCCTTCCCAGTTTAAATCTGGTTGTCCTAAATGTGGTTATGCCATGGATTTGTCTAGCTTTGGTATTACTACTACTGGGGGACGAAAACCTAAGAGTAAGGGAAGAAGTAAGTCCACGCACCATCGAGATGAAAGATTACCTGCTTGGTTGTATATCTTAACCTCTGTGGTACTGGTGGGTGTTGTAGCTGGTGTTTTCTTTTATATCGGCCAGAAATAATCAGTACATTTTTCTGTAAAAAAATAAGGCTATCAACTTTTTGTTGATAGCCTTTTTCTTTAGCTCAAACTTAAAACTAATTCTGGTTCAGCTTCTAGAACTTCTGCATGGATATCTTTAATTCCCTGATCCGATTTTATGGAACCATCATGGATAATGTCTCCTGTCTTAAGGGAGATAGGTCTATCGGGAATCATGTTGTACTGTTCATGATGCTGCTGAATGAGATGACCGCTGTACAAGGTTCCCTCATAGGGATGGATAAAAAGAATTTTTGCCTCGTTGCCATGAGAAGGATGATAATCCTTTCTTTCTTCCAACAACTGCTGCAATTTATCCATGTTCTTTTGGCCAATTCCAGTAATACAACCACAAACTTCCAGAAGTCGAGCCTTTTCTGCCTCTTCCTCCTCAAAATCAGGAGAAGTAAGGAGGATAACCTTGGGCTGATTTTTCAAGCTACATCTGCTATGCTGTACCAATACCTTCCAGTGGCGGGGATAGTCTACAGCATTGATGACAATAACATGGGGCTGGATTTCCTCCATATTATCCAGTGCTTTCAGCAACCAGCGGTAACAGATAGTGTCGTAGCCCATTTGTTCCAAGGTAGCTTGAATGATCGTGCTTTCTTGCAATGCGTCAGATACGATAAGTGCTTTCATTCTGTCCCCAAGTTTTCTACAGTGTAATCAAAGATTTTCCAAACTCCATCCCGCTGACGAACGTGGTAGGTATACCGCTTCTTTTCATAGAAGTTGTCGTATTTAAACCATTGGGTTGAAGTTACTGTTCCTTCAGTTTGAGTGTACACTGTCTTGTCGATGGTAAAACGCTCTGGAATTGCCACAATATCTCCATCGATTCGAGACTGCTGCAAGTCAGCCTTGTAGTTTTCTCTCATCTTGTCTCGCTCAATGGCACTGGCACTGCGGTATTTTCTGTTGCGTACAGGGTCCCGCATAAGCATTTCTTCCAAGTCCATGTACAGGAAGTACTGATCCCACAAGCTTCTCTGACGGGCAACAATGGTTTGTTCAACCACTTTGTCTGGAGAAATTGCTTCTGGCTGCAGAATTCCTGTGGAAATTGGTGCAACAGGAATAAGAGTAGAAGCTGCTGCATTTGGTGAGGGACGTACTTCCAGTGTCATTCTATTGGATGTAATGGCACTTGAATGACGTGCCTTGTACAGTTCAGGATAGAAGGTAACTTCCATATAATATACGGCTGGGTCGTCAATCTGTACAAAGTCCTTTAGGTTTTCAGTAAAGGAGTACTCTTCTCCAGTTTCTAGGGCGATTTCTCTAAAATAGATTGTCTGCTGCATGGTGCGCTTGCGAACAAGCTTGTCGGTGGCAGGCAACTCTTTGTTTTTGACGGTGAGAACCTTAAAGTCCATGCTGAACATTCTATCATCGGCTAGCTTGAACCGAAGTGTTTCAGGGCCTTTGTTGGCTACGGTTACGTGAACGTAAACAGGGTTATCCTCAGCAGAACCAGGATAATACATTGTTTTGTTGTAAAATTGGGCGGTTACTTCGATGTCCTGTGCGTAGGACTGTGCAAAAAGGGCGAAACCCGCTATAATGACTGCCAGTATGCGTTTCAATTCAGTACTCCAGAATCAGAATTGGTTCCGGGAAAACAAGCCTTGCAAGGCAGTTTTCTCGGCGTAGGTTACTATAGTATCGGATAAAAGACATGAATACCTTATACACAAATTCATCTTCTAAAGATTTACCGGGTTTTACTGCTAATCCCTTGCATAAATTATTTCCCCAGTGGCCTAATTTTCATGAGGTGTTGGAAAAAATCCACCATGATGAAGCAGATGGCTACGGTCCAATTCAGCTAGAGGGAGTGCAGGGAAGCATGACTGCCTTCTTGTTGGCTGAGTACTTGACCAGCAAAAAGGCCCGCCCCTGTGTGGTGGTGGTAAGTGGTGAGCGTGAGGCTCAGGAATTGGCTTTAGATTTGAGAGCTGCCAATGATTCTATTGAGGTGTGGTCTCTGCCCTGGTGGGGAACAGTGCCCTACCGAACGGTGCCCTTGGCAGCACCAGTTTTTGGTCAGCGGGCTTCTGCCTTGGCAGCCTTGGCAAGTATGAACCAGTGGCAACCGACTGGAAGTGGTTTGCCTCCAGTTTTTGTGGTGACTCAGCGAGCTTTGCAGACCCCAGTTCCTCCACCAGAGTATATTCGTTCCCTGCTGTTTTCCTTAAAGGTGAAAGATAGCTTTGACCCAACGGCCTTAGCTGCTCACTTGGTGGAGCAAGGCTATTTGCGGGTGCCACGAGTGACGGTGCGAGGTGAGTTTACCCTGCGGGGAGAGGTGCTGGACATCTTCTTGCCGGGAGACGAGGTGGCCCACCGCATTGTTTTTGACTTTGATCAAATCGAACATATCAAGACCTTTGATCCGGAAAGTCAGAATTCCTTGGAGGAAGTGGAATCCTTGGTGGTCTATCCCATGAAGGAGGTTATCTGGACAGAGGAATTGGTACATCACTTGGAAGTTCGGCTGGAAGAAGCAGATTTTCAGCTTCCCAAGGGGGCTACTTCCAATGCCTTGTCTAATGATACTGGAGATTTTGGTATTTCTTCTCAGGAGGAATTCCAGCGGGGAAAAGAAAAGCTTTTGGATGAGCTGAGAAATCAGAAGGAAAGTGAGGGAGAAGAGCTTTTTTATCAGGAGGTTTTTGACCGCCCCTATTCGGTAATGGATTATCTTGATGTTTCTACTCCCTTGTTCTATCTTGACCATGACCGTTTAACCAATGCTCAAGAAAGTTTTGACCGAGAATATTTGGGAATGTACCGAAAGGTGCGGAGCCTGCATCCAGTTCCTCCACCAGATCATATTCTTTTTACCTTTCATCGCTTGGTGGAGTTGCACCCACGACGAATCTTGTTTAGAACCCTTCACACCCAGCTTTCTAGTGAGGCTGCTGATATTATTTCTATTAAACTAGAAATGGATCCTCCACGGAGCTTTTTTGGAAATATTCAGTATTTGAAGGAAAGTTTTACTAATCTAATAGAAGATAACTGGCAGATTTTTATTTACGGCGACAGTGAAAATCAAGCACAGCGTATTAGTGAGCTTTTGAAGGATTTGAATCAAGAAAAGCTCCATGTTTTGTCTCAGTCAATTTCTGCTGGATTTGGTATTCCCCAGCTGAAGGTGCTGGTGGTGCAGGAAAACGAGATTTTTGGTCGGCGTAAGCGGGTGCCTAAGTCGGTAAAGCAGGTAAAAAGTGCTGTAATCGATACCTTTGTGGAGCTGAATCCAGGAGACTATGTTGTTCACGTGAACTATGGCATTGGCTTGTTCAAGGGCATTGAGCGAGTAAAGGCCATGGGAAATGAGCGGGACTACATCAAGCTAGAATATGCGGAAGAAGAAACACTGTTTATTCCCATTGAACAGGTGAATCTGGTTCAGCGGTATATCGGAAACGAAGGAGTTGCTCCACGACTTGATAGAATCGGTTCAAAAAGCTGGGAAAATCGTAAAAACAAGGCAAAGAAGGCAGCAGAGGATATTGCTCAAAAGCTCATTGACTTGTATTCCCGCAGAAAGGCCTCTCGTGGTTTTCCCTTTCCCAAGGATGCAGAGTGGCAAACCGCCTTTGAAGCAGCCTTTCCCTACACGGAAACCGAGGATCAGCTAACGGTAACAGCGGAAATTAAGGCTGACATGGAAAAGCCTGCTCCCATGGACCGCCTAGTTTGTGGTGATGTAGGTTATGGAAAAACAGAAATTGCCATGCGGGCAGCTTTTAAGGCAGTTATGGGTGGAAAGCAGGTAGCCTTTCTTGCTCCCACCACTATTCTTGCAGAGCAGCACTACGAAAATTGCGTGGAGCGTTTTGAAGGCTTTCCCGTTCGTATTGCTCATATGTCTCGATTTGTCAGCAGACAGGAGCAAAAAAAGATTTTAGAAGGACTTGCAGCTGGAACCATAGATATTTTGGTGGGAACTCATCGCATTATTCAAAAAGATGTGGTGTTTAAGGATTTGGGCCTCATGATTATTGATGAGGAACAGCGGTTTGGTGTAAAGGACAAGGAGCGTCTCAAGGTGATGAAAAACAATATCGATAGCCTTGCCATGAGTGCCACTCCTATTCCCCGAACCCTCCACATGAGCCTGCTAAAAATCCGTGACATGAGCTTGTTGACAACTCCTCCTCATAATCGTCAGCCTATAGAAACGGTAATCGATGCCTACAATGACGACCGTGTTGCCATGGCTATTCGTCGGGAGGCAGAGCGTGGGGGACAGGTGTTCTATCTCCATAATCGGGTGGAAAGTTTGGAAGAGGTGCGGTTCCGCCTCCAAAATCTAGTTCCAGAAATGATGGTGGAAACTGCCCACGGTCAAATGACTGCCACAGAGCTAGATGATATTTTCCGTCGCTTTAAGCTGGGAGGTTTTCAGATTCTTGTATCCACCACCATCATCGAAAACGGTATCGACATTCCCAACGTAAATACCATTATTATTGACCGAGCCGACATGTACGGTGTGTCCCAGTTGTATCAGCTGCGAGGACGGGTAGGGCGTAGTGACCGCAAGGCCTATGCTTATTTGCTGTATCCTGAAAATAAGGTGTTGTCAGAAGTGGCCATGAAGCGATTGCAGGTTATTAGCGATTTTACGGAGTTGGGCTCTGGCTTTAAAATTGCCATGAAGGACATGGAAATTCGTGGAGCGGGAAATCTTTTAGGTAAAGACCAGTCAGGAGAGATTTTTGCAGTGGGATTTGACCTGTACTTGAAGCTTTTGGAAGAGGCGGTGCAGCGACTTACCGACGAGAATTTTCAGGCTCAAAACGAGGTGCTTTTGGAGTTGGAATACAGTGGCTTTATTCCAGAAAGCTATATCACCAATCCCCAAACCAAGATGGAGGTGTACAAAAAAATTGCTTCTATCTCGGAGAAGGAAACCTTGGAGCGGATGTACGGGGAGCTAGAAGACCGCTTTGGCCCCATTCCCGAAGAGGTGTACAGCCTCTTGTCCCTGGCAGAAATCAGGATTATTTGCCGTCGCCTCAGTATTGCCACCTTACGGGAGCGAGGTGGCATGGTAACGGTGGAATTTGCTCGAGTTTCTGATGTTTCTGTGGACAAGGTGCTGCGGCTTATGAAAGAGGGTGGTGGCCGAGTAAAGCTAGATGCCAAGCGGCCAAACGTGCTACTTTTGGAAACAGGAAAAATTGGCTTAAAGGAAAAAAGCGAGTTTATTCGAGAAAAACTTGAAATGCTGGTAAGTTAAAGGAGAAGATATGATTAAGGCTGTTATTTTTGACTATGGAAATGTGATTTCCCAAACTCAAACTGGTGATTGTGCTGAGCAAATGCAATCTATGACTGGGGTGCCTGCTGAAATTTTTCGGAGTGTGTATGATCGCTTTCGATTCGAATTTGACCGTGGAACTATTACAGGGGCTCAAATGTATAGTCAGCTTTTGGAAGCAGAGGGGTATCATGAGCTTTCTGCCAACAAGGAGTTAATGGAAAAAATCGCTCGCCTTGACATGGAAAGTTGGCGTCCTGTAAGGGAGGATGTAACAGCCTGGGGACTTGCCTTAAAGGAGCAGGGATTTAAACTGGGAATCCTTTCTAACATGCCCACAGAATTTTTGCAGTATTACGAAAATGAAATTGAACTTTTTACGGCGGCTCACTATGCTTGCTTTTCCTGTAGAGTCAAATTGATTAAGCCTGAA
>JAGBXW010000080.1 GCA_017629095.1 Treponema sp.
AAGATTTGAAGGGAACAAAGACAGAGAAGAACCTTCAGGAGGCATTTGCCGGTGAATCAATGGCACGGAACAAGTATACTTACTTTGCTTCCAAGGCTCGCAAGGACGGCTATGTTCAGATTGCAGATCTCTTTGAAGAGACTGCTGCCAACGAGAAAGAGCACGCTGAACTTTGGTTCAAGCTCTTGAACGGTGGAATTGGAACAACTGCTGAAAACCTCAAGGCAGCAGCTGCTGGAGAAAACTACGAGCACGAGAATATGTATCCTACCTTCGCAAAAGAAGCTCGTGAAGAAGGATTTGACAGCATTGCAAAGCTTTTTGAAGGTGTTGCAGCTATCGAAAAGGCTCACGAAGAGCGTTATCTCAAGCTCTTGGCAAACGTAGAAAACGGATTGGTATTCTCCAAGGATGGCGATGTAATGTGGCAGTGCAGCAACTGTGGTCACTTGGTATTCGGAAAAGAAGCTCCCAAGGCTTGCCCTGTTTGTGCCCATCCTCAGGCTTACTTCCAGATCAAGGCTGAAAACTATTAATCCCTTGTAAATCTGAAGAAAACCCCTCCCTTAGTTTTAGGCGAGGGGTTTTTTTATGTCTTGTCTATAGAAATAGGATTGAAAGGTGATTAAGGCAAAAAAAAACACTCGGTAGAACCGAGTGTTTTCTGGGCGCTGAGAGGATCGAACTCCCGACATTTTGGGTGTAAACCAAACGCTCTCCCAGCTGAGCTAAGCGCCCTTGATGTATAAGACTATATCAGGTATTGAAAAAAATGTCAAGTATAAAAATACAAAAAATAAAATTTTTCATTACATTCTGAGTAAAAATAAGTAAAAGGTGATTAAGGCAAAAAAAGACACTCGGCAGAACCGAGTGTCTTTTGGGCGCTGAGAGGATCGAACTCCCGACATTTTGGGTGTAAACCAAACGCTCTCCCAGCTGAGCTAAGCGCCCCTGATGTATAAAACTATACCAGAGGCTGAAAAAAAAGTCAATACCTAAACCAGTATTTTTTATTCCATGGAATTAATTTCATCCACTGAGAACATGTAGCTATCCTGTAACTTTAAGGAGATGAATGGTGTATCTTCTACGCTGCTGGTAACAGGAATGGTAAAGGAATAAATCAATGGCTGGTAGTTTTCTGCACGAATAGTGATAGTGAAGGGGAAATTTTTTATCTCTCCTTCCTTTTCAGCAGGCATAGATGCAGGCTTAAAGGTAAAACTTCCTCGAGCAGGCTTGTAGGTGAGGGTGGGATTTTCCCAAGATGCATCTTCCATGGGAACAAGTTTTCCGTCGGCAGTAAGTTCCACGGCAACTCCTGCTAGGGGTTCAAAGGTGTGGCCGTCATAGACAGCCCCCATAAATACAGGGAAATTAAAGGCTGGAACATTCTCCATGTGATTATCAATCTTTCTTTTTGCATGATACGGACGCTTTGTTGAATTGACAATCCTCATTCCATCCATAATCATGGCATCGATGTCTGCCATAATCTGTCCGTTGAGAGCAAGGCTTGCGTAGGTCATGCCACGTCCTGACACAACGTACTTGGGATGGATTCTGTTAAGCACATAGCAAATCGTATCCAGACGGCAATTTTCGCAACTACAAGTTAAAAATGAATTCTTAGTCTCTGCAAATTCATCGTATAAAGCATTTGTGCGGTTTGTAATATATGATTCCATTACGTTCTGAACTTTCATTTTGTCCTCCAAAACTAACCAAGTATACTATCTCTATTATATTCCATATTAAGGAATTTCGCAATGATTTTGCATTCTTTCTCTTGGAATGAACAGGAAGTGTCCTGTTGACGGATTGCCACGCGGATTTTCCGCAGGCTTCCAGTAAAGGATGCCACTGTCTGGCTGGAAAATACGGTGGAACTTTGGGAGAAGGGTACTTCCTCGTCACAAATCCACAGGTCACTTTCAAAGGAAATTCGCTCAGGAATATCAATCAAAATGTGCTGGGAAGGAATTCCTAGTTTTTGGGCAAGGTTTTCCTCTGCTTCATGACGATTGTCTAGCTGCTCCAATGCAGTGTGCATGGGGTTTGCCTCATCAAACTTAATTTCTGCAGCTACCTTGTACAACTGTCGCTCCAGTACTCCTGTAGCCAGCACAATTTCTGGAAAGATTTTTTCTCCATGATTGGTGGCAATGGACTGCAACAGGTGATGGATTCCCTGGTCATCCTGCTGGTATAGCTCCTCTGGGTAAACAAGCTTTTTAGCAAGGGCTGCAAAAAGAGCCTTTTTCATCATGGCGGTGGCAATACGCACCTGCTTGTGCCAGTACACGGAGCGATACATCATGTACTTGGAAAACAGAAGATTTTCCACAGAAAGGATGGCAGCGGAATCTAGCTGAATCCCCCGCTGATGATGGGGTAAAATCTGATCTAGGGTAAACTCTGTGTCCTGAATACCGTAGGGAACACCGCAGTAATAGGCATCACGGTTCAGGTAGTCAAGTTTGTCGGGGTCTAGAACCCCAGACAGGAGCTTTCGGTAGAACAAGGTTTCTGTATCTTCAGTGGCAATGGTGGTGTCGATAATAGCTGCCACCTGCTGAGGATCTCCTCCTGCCTTGCTGATACAGCGGGCTACATCCTCCTTGAGCACAATGCGACCAGAAAGCACCTCATGTTCTTCTAGGGGGAGCTCCTTTAAGGAGTGGGTGTAGGGAAAGTGGCCAATGTCGTGGAAGAGGGCGGCAGCATACCAAGAGATTCTGCCACTGGGGGTAATCCAGTGAGCCCCTTGTTGTTCCAGACGCTGGAGTATTCGTCGGGCAATTTCGTAAACTCCTAGGGAGTGCCCCGCACGAGTGTGGACAGCTCCTGGATACACTAATTCCGTGGGACCTAATTGGCGAATCCTACTAAGGCGAACAAAGTCTGCCGTGGTAAGAGCTTGAGCCAAGGCCTCTGGTAAGTAGATGTGCTTCCACAAGGGATCACGAATTGCCCGATACTCCATTTTACTGACCGCCTCCACGAGTATAGGCTGCCAAACCACCAGCTTTAATGATGGTTCTGCTGCGCTGAGCCATAGTATTCTTTCCTACAATGGTTTTGGAGCCTGACTGACCTGTTATTGTAATAGCAAAGTCTTCTCCAGTTTCCATAGCGGCGGCAATATTAGTAATTTCGATGGTGTCACCTTCCTGGATGCTGTCGTAGTCGGCAGGATTTGCAAAGGTAATGGGAATAATACCGTAATTGATAAGGTTTGCTTGGTGGATACGGGCAAAGGACTTAACCAATACCACACGAACACCTAAGTACATGGGGCCCAGGGCAGCATGCTCACGAGAAGAGCCCTGACCATAGTTTTCGCCACCTACAACGATACAACCAGCAAATCCATTTTTTTCGGCCTTGGCATAGAAATTTTCATCAATGCGTTCAAAGGTGAACTTGGAGATTTCTGGAATATTGGAGCGGAAGGGCAGCACCTTTGTTCCCGCAGGCATAATATCGTCGGTGGAAACATTGTCCTGGGCCTTTAGCAATACAGGGAGCTTGAGGCTTGCTTCAAATGCGGGGGATGCAGGACAGGGCTTGATATTAGGGCCACGAACAACTTCCACGGCTTCGGCTTCTGTCTGTGGTAAGGGAGCAATAAGCATGCTATCGTCAGTGGCAGCTCCAGTGATGTCTGCAACAGTGAGGCCATGCAACCCACCAGCTAAGAGTGACTGACGACCTGTTTCACTGAGGCATGGATCTTCATAGTTGAGGGTTGTTGCATCAGTAATAACACCAGTAATGGCGGCAGCTGCGGCAGTTTCAGGGGAAACAAGGTATACCTTGGCGTCAGCAGTACCAGAGCGTCCCTTGAAGTTGCGGTTAAAGGTACGGAGAGAAACGCCTTCTGTGTTGGGAGCAAATCCCATACCGATACAAGGACCACAGGCACTTTCCAAAATGCGGAATCCAGCGCGAATCAAATCACCTAAAATACCAGCCTTTTCTGCCATAAGCAAGGTGGTGCGGCTTCCGGGAGCAATACCAGCCTCTACGCCGGGAGCAATGTGTTTGCCCCGCACAATGGCTGCCACTGCTGCCAAATCGTCCAAGGAGCTATTGGTACAAGAACCAATACAAACCTGGGTCACTGTTTCTCCTGCCACAGAGGCAATTTCTGCTACAGCGTCGGGAGAGTGGGGTTTTGCTGCTAGGGGCTTGAGGCCATCTAAGTCGATTTCGATAATCTTGTCATAGGTGGCTCCCTCGTCGGCCTGCTGCTGGCTCCATTCCTGTCCACGGCCCATGGCTTCCAAGAAGGCCTTGGTGGTGGCATCGGAGGGGAAGATACTACAGGTGGCACCAAGCTCTGCTCCCATGTTAGTAATGGTGGCTCGCTGGGGAACGGTGAGGCTTTCTGCACCACTGCCAAAATATTCGTAGATGGCACCAACACCACCCTTTACGGTTTCACGGCGTAATACTTCAAGAATAACGTCCTTGGCTCCCACGCCTTTTTTGAGGGTTCCAGTGAGCTTAACACCGTAGATTTTGGGCATGGCCAAGTGGAAGGCTCCACCACCCATGGCAACGGCTACGTCAAGTCCACCTGCACCGATGGCAATCATACCGATTCCGCCTCCAGTGGGAGTATGGGAGTCGGAGCCCAGAAGGGTCTTGCCAGGCTTACCAAAGCGCTCCAAGTGCACCTGATGACAGATTCCGTTACCACAGCGGGAAAACCACAGGCCGTACTTGGCTGCAATGCTTTGAAGATAGCGGTGGTCGTCCATGTTGCGGAAGTCAGTTTGGAGGGTGTTGTGGTCAATGTAGGAAACGGAAAGCTCTGTGCGGACTCGAGGAATGCCGATGGTCTCGAACTGTAGGTAGGTCATGGTACCAGTGGCATCCTGAGTAAGGGTCTGGTCAATGCGGATGGCAATGTCCGCTCCCCGCTGGATGGGTGTTCCGGGGGTAAATGCTGTGTTGGGGCAGGCTTCTGGAACGATGTGAGCCTGCAAGATTTTTTCTGCTAAGGTTAATGCCATTGTATTCTCCTTTTGTGTTTGTGGCCAAAACAAAGGGCCTTGTGTATCAGCTGAACCTGAGTTTTTCCACTGTATTGTAGTGGTCATTTGTGGAACTAGGAATCGAGATGATAACTTCAGTGATATTGTAGCGTTTTTAGGGGGAATTTACAAGAATGAGTTTATTTAGGGGGAGGAAACCCCTCTACTCAGAAGCGGGGTTTTCCTGCACTTTTGCGAGACAAAAGTGAGACTCGCTAAAATCGCTCAATATATCGCGATTTTCCCAGCCTTTTGGCTGGTCGCTCCCTACCTAATACCTCCCTTTCCCCCAGCACTGCTTAGGGGCTCGTACTGGGAGGCTTGCTGGTTATTCGGTTGAAAAATGCAGGTTGGATTGCTTTTTTCGGTCGAAAAATGTGATTCTAGGTGGATTATTCGGTCGAAAAATGTGGACGTATAGTAAAGTCTGCTTTCTAGTATATTTGTTATCAATTACCATTCCTAGATAAAGCCTGTATTAACAACTCATCATCGGTGTGTGATCGTGTTCTTGTGGCGGTAAATTACCCTATGTAATAGTGTTTAAAGTCAGGGGAAACTGCCTAGCTAGAAAGGTCGTCGTGGCATGTAAGGACAGGGGAAGCTGTCTAGCTAGACAGGACGTTGTGACAGGTAAGGCTGGGAAGGATGGCTTTAACCTGTCAGAATTCTTTGGATAAGCTATTGGAAGGATTGTGGTAGGCTATTGGAATAATTCTGATAGGCTATCAGAATAATGTTTATAGGTTATTGGAAGGATATTTTGAGACTATCAGAATAATCTTTTTGTACCAAATTCAAAATGAATTTGTACTAAAAGGAAAATCTTTTTGTACTGTGGTATTACTTGAGATAGGTGGTGGGGAGAATGGAAATTGTGGATGTGAATTTATTGGAACTTGTGCTATAATGGGGAAAATAAGATTATGGGACTTATTAACCATGGTGAAGAAAAAATATAGAAGAAAAACTACTCTGTTGTAGTTATGTTTGCATTATTTGTACTCGTTTTTATTGTATTTTTTTTACTCGTTGTCCTTAGGAAGAGGACTTGGATTAATAAAGGAGATCAAGGGGAACATCACGTGTCAATGATTTTGTCTTCTTTGAATGAAAGTGAGTATAAAATACTAAATGATGTAATGCTACAGACAAAAAGTGGTAAAACAACCCAGATTGATCATATAGTAGTTTCATTGTATGGAATTTTTGTGATTGAGACTAAAAACTATAGTGGTTGGATTTTTGGACATGAAAACTCTGAGGATTGGACGCAAGTAATTTACAAAGAAAAACATAAATTCAGAAATCCTGTAAAACAAAATAAATCTCATATTTTTGCACTGAAAGACTTGCTTGTAGAGTATAAAGATATAAAATATTTTCCCATTGTGGTTTTTGTTGGCAATGCAGAATTGAAGGATATTACTTCACGAACTCCTGTAATTTATGGAAATAATCTTTTAAAATTAGTCTATTCAAACTCAACAAATAAATGCCTGTCTGATAAAGAAATTCAAGAGATTACGAATTTGATTTTAAATCACAATGTTATAGATGAAGATATTCGATCAAAACATGTTGAAAATATAAGGCAAACTGTCATTGACAGAAAAGTAAAAATGGAAAACTTAATATGTCCAAGATGTAATGGTCAGTTAAAAGTAAGAAATGGAAAGAATGGTCAATTTTATGGATGCTCCAATTATCCAAGATGCAGATTTACTATGCCATATTAGAGAAGAAATACTGCAATAAATTTGTTGATTATGGATTTCTCTCATCCACATCCCACCTTGTCATTCCTAGATAAATCCACTATACTCAAACTCATCACCGGGGTGTGAGCGTAGACTTTTATGCAAAGGTTGCGTTCTCTGAGAATATACCCGCAGGATGGCCGTAGGGCTGTCCCAACCTGATCCGGATAATGCCGGCGGAGGAAGTATGAAGACACGTCTTTTTACAATTTTCCTATTTACATGTATTGTTTGTTCTCTTTCAGCCTTTGGAAG
>JAGBXW010000081.1 GCA_017629095.1 Treponema sp.
CAGTTTGTGCCACAGACTTTGTGCAAGGAAGTCTCATGTTCATTGCCCTGATTATTGCAGGCTTAGTGATGATGGTTACCTTGGGCGGCCCTACTGAGGCTCTAGCAAAGGTGGGTGAGTTTAGCCAGCGGGCAATCAGCGGTGAATTTGGGGCTGAAATGCAGGCTAAGTTTGCTGCAAATCAGCATTATGGCATTGTTCCTATTATCTCTGCCCTAGCTTGGGGATTAGGATATTTCGGTATGCCTCATATTTTGGTACGATTTATGGGAATTCGTTCCAACAAGGATGTGGCTCTTTCTCGCCGTATTGCTACTGTATGGGTTGTGATTGCCTTTATTGGAGCCTTGTTGGTAGGAGCTTTTGGAACTGTGTATCATCTTCCAGAGATTCTTTCTCCTTCCGCTGCTGAAACCATCTTTAGTGTTTCTATCCAGAATATGTTCCCTGCCTTTATTGCAGGTATTTTCCTCTGTGCAATTTTGGCAGCAGCCATGAGTACTGCTGACTCCCAGCTTTTGGTGGCATCTTCTGCCTTTAGTCACGATATTTACAAGGGATTGATTAAAAAGAATGCTTCTGCAAAGGAAATTTTGAACGTAAGTCGTATTGCCGTTGTGCTTATTTCAGTGATTGCCTTTGTTATGGCTTGGGATGAAAATAGCTCTATCTTTGGTTTGGTAAGTTATGCTTGGGCGGGATTTGGTGCCACCTTTGGGCCTCTGGTTCTTCTGGCCTTGTTCTGGCGAGGAGCTACAGCTAAGGGCGCCATTACTGGTCTGATTGTTGGTGGTGTAACCGTTGTGGTATGGCACAATTTGCAGGGTGGAATCTTTGCCGTTTACGAGATTTTGCCTGCCTTTATCCTGTGCTTAGTTTCTGCTGTAGTAGTAAGCTTGTTGGACAAGAATAAGGATCCTGAAATGCTTGCTGAATTTGATGCCTTCCGCAAGATGGAAGATTAATGCTTACAAAAAGGAGCTTAGAAACGAGCTCCTTTTTTTATTCCCTGTATTTAGTTCAGTGTATTAAAAATTAGGTCTGTGATTTACACCTAAGAAATAAAAAGGCTGGATAAGTGAAAACTCATCCAGCCTTTTCGTTAAGGTTTTACGCTAAATCTTAGAAAACCAGCTTTTCCAGCTTCCAGATGTCACGAACATAGTCCTCGATGGTTCTGTCGGAACTGAACTTGCCAGAGCGGGCAATGTTCGAGATGGCCTTTCGTGCCCAAGAGGTGCGATCTTGGTATTCTTCGGCAATCTTTTCCTGGGCTGCAACGTAGGCGTCAAAGTCAGCAAGAACGTAGTATACATCGGGGCGCTGTCCTTCTACACCGTAAATCAATGAATCGTAAATTTCCTTGAACAGCTGGCAGGTGGGGTCATAGGTACCATCAATGAGCTGGTTCATAACCTTTGCCAAGTGGGGATTTCTATCGAGATATTTCTGGGGATTGTAGCTGTGTTCTCGCTCAATCTTCAAAATCTCATCGGAGGTGAGACCAAAGATAAAGGCGTTTTCAGCTCCAGCTTCCTCCACAATCTCGATATTGGCACCGTCCATAGTTCCTAGAGTCAAGGCTCCGTTCATCATGAACTTCATGTTACTTGTTCCAGAGGCTTCCTTACCAGCGGTGGAAATTTGCTCGGAAACATCTGATGCGGGGAAGAGCTTTTCGGCCATACTTACACGGTAGTTTTCCACAAAAACAACCCGCAACTTACCCTTTACACGGCGGTCATTGTTGATTCGCTCTGCCACTGTGTTAATGAGCTTAATGATGGTCTTTGCTCGGCGATAGCCAGATGCTGCCTTTGCTCCAAAGATGTAGGTGCGTGCTGGAGGATTGAAGTTCGGATTTTCCAGAATGCGGTTGTACAGATACATGATGTGAAGCACATTCAGCAACTGTCGCTTGTATTCGTGGAGTCGCTTAATCTGCATGTCAAAGATGGAGTCTGGATCCAAGAACTCGTTCTGGGTAATCTGCAAGTAGTGAGCCAGCTTCTGCTTGTCTGCTCGCTTAATGTCCAAGAACTTCTGCTGTGCTTCTGGGTCATCGGCAAAGGCTTCCAGTTTTCTCAACTGGGACAAGTCCTTTTCCCAGCCATGACCAATGCGCTCGGTAATGAAGTTTGCCAAGGCAGGGTTTGCACTTAAAAGCCAACGGCGCTGGGTAACACCGTTTGTCTTGTTATTGAATTTTTCTGGATAGAATTCAGCCCAGTCTTTCAACTCGTGGGATTTCAGGATTTCTGTGTGGAGGGCTGCAACGCCGTTTACACTGAAGGAGCCGTGGATGGCAAGCCATGCCATTCGTACCATTCCGTGGCCAATGATGGACATGCGATCGTGCTTTTCGTAGTCGCCAGGATAGCGCTCTCTCAAGCTAATGAGGAACCGACGGTTGATTTCTTCCACAATCTGGTAGATGCGGGGAAGCAAGCCCTGGAAAATGTCGATGGGCCATTTTTCCAAGGCCTCTGCCAAAATAGTATGGTTGGTATAGGCGAAGGTCTTGATAACAACATCCCAAGCATCTTCCCAACTGAGGCCGTGGTTGTCCATGAGGATGCGCATTAGCTCAGGAATGGCCACTACAGGGTGGGTATCGTTCAGCTGGATTACATGGAGTTCTGCAAACTGGGAGAACTCTGGCCCGTAGGTGTTTACGTAATTTCTGACCAAGTCCTGCAAGCTAGCGGAGGTAAAGAAATATTGCTGCTTTAATCGCAGAGCCTTTCCGCTGGGGCCTGAGTCGTTGGGATACAGTACACGAGAAATATTTTCGGCACTAGTTTGGCGCTCCACAGCACGGCTATATTCCATGTTATTGAACAACTGCAAGTCGAATCCGTTGGGAGATGAGGCTTGCCACAAGCGGAGGGTGTTTACAGTTTTTGTGTCGTAACCGATGATGGGCATATCAAAAGGTGTTGCAGTAACAACTTCTCCACCATCGATGGCGAAATGCTCACGGCCTGTGTCATCACGACGAACGGAAATATTGCCACCAAATACAACGGAAACGGCCAAGTCACTTCGCTTGATTTCCCAAGGGTCACGATATTTCAGCCAGCAGTCTGGATATTCTACTTGGTAGCCGTTTTCAATATGCTGCTCGAACATTCCGTATTCGTAGCGGATTCCGTATCCGTGGCCAGGATAGTCCAAGGTAGCCAATGAATCCAAGAAACAAGCTGCCAGTCGTCCAAGACCACCATTTCCCAATCCTGCATCAGGCTCTTCATCCTCAAGAATATTGTAGTCAATGTCCAAGTCCTTGAGCACTTCTACGATTGCATCCTTTATGCCCATGTTGATGAGGTTGTTGCCCAAGGCACGTCCCATGAGGAATTCTGCGGAAAGGTAGTACACCTGTCGTGTGGGCTTGTGGGTATATTGGCGGCGTGTTTCCATCCAGTTGGGCATGATCACATCTAATGCTGTGGCAGAAACGGCGTCAAACAAATCGTGTTTGCTGGTTTGGGTGCTGTCCTTACCATATTGTCTCTTGAGTCTGCGAGTAAGGGCGTCCTTGAATTGTTCCTTGTCGAAAGTCATCATTGTTCCTTCTGTACTTATTTTCTGGATGCATTTTATAGCTCCAGAACATTCAAATGATAATCCCCATGGGGGAATCTGTCAAGGCAAAGGGGGTGAGTTCGTGACTCTACCCTTATTTGCCTACGAGTACTGCTGTACTGCGAGCAGGAAGTACGTAGGTTTTCTGTACTTCCAGGGGCTCAATCTTGTCCTCTTCTACGAAGTCCTGGGGGAAGTCAGCAGAGGTGTCTACCAGTCCATACCATTTCTTGCCACGAGTAGGAGCAGGTAGGGTGACGGTAATATCGGTGGTGGCAGAATTGCACATAACGAAAAAGTCCCAGTCGTCTTCTGCGGCCAAGGTTTCGTGCTTGTTGCCGCTCATGCGATAGGCTAAGAAATGGTTTGCTTTTTCCCAGTCTTGCTCCTTGCCATCTTGGCCAAACCAACTGATATCTGGCAATGCTGATAGGGGTGTTGTGTGGCGTTTTCCTTCAAAAAATTCTGCACGACGGAAAACGGGATGCTTACGTCGCAACTTGAGGGCTTTTTGGGTGAACACAAGGATTTCTTTGTGAGTTTCTTGGCAGGTCCAGTCAAGCCAAGAAAGCTCATTGTCCTGACAATAGGCATTGTTGTTGCCTCGCTGGCTTCTGCGGATTTCATCTCCAGACAGGAGCATGGGAGTTCCTTGTGAGAAGATAAGGCTACAGAAAAAATTCTTTATCTGCTGATTACGGATTTTTTCGATGGCCCTGTTTTGAGTTGGGCCTTCGTAGCCATAGTTAAAGCTGCTGTTGTTGTCTGAGCCGTCCCGATTGTTTTCGCCGTTTTCCTCATTGTGTTTTCCGTTGTAGGAAACCAAGTCGTTCATGGTAAAACCGTCGTGGCTGGTAACAAAGTTTACAGAGTGATAGGGCTTGCGACCATCGTCACCGTACAGGTCGGCACTTCCTCCAATACGAGTGGCACAGGAGGCAGCAAGATAATCATCTCCCCGCCAGAATCTGCGACAGTCATCTCGGAATCGGTCGTTCCATTCTGCCCAGCGACCTCCAGGGAAACTTCCTACTTGGTAGGCTCCACCAGCATCCCAAGCTTCTGCAATAATCTTGGTGTTTCGCAAAACGGGATCTTCTGCAATTCGTTCCAGAACGGGAGGCTCACTGATAAGGTTACCGTTTTTGTCCCGCCCCAAGATGGAGGCTAAGTCAAAGCGGAAGCCGTCTACGTGCATTTCTGTAACCCAGTAGCGGAGACAGTCGATGATGAGGCTGCGGACTACAGGGTGGTTGCAGTTGACGGTGTTTCCACAACCAGAATAGTTCTTGTAGTACTGCTTGTGCTGATCTTCCAGAATGTAATAGATGGAATTGTCAAAACCACGGAAATTCAAGGTGAGTCCATGTTCATTTCCTTCTGCGGTGTGGTTGAATACAATGTCTAGAATAACTTCGATTCCTGCCTTGTGGAATTCCTTTACCATTTCTTTGAACTCTCGAACAGCCCCACCTGGACTACGGTCTGCGGCATAGGAGGCTTTGGGAGCAAAAAAGGCGATGGTGCTGTATCCCCAGTGGTTTTTCAGTCGGCCACCAGTACGAGGATTTGTGTTGGCATTTTCGTATTCGTCAAACTCTTGAATGGGCAGCAATTCCACGCTAGTAATCCCCAGCTCCTTCAGGTAGGGAATCTTTTCTGCCATACCACGATAGGTTCCGGGGAATTGTACCTTGGAGGTGGGGCTGGCGGTAAAGCCTTTGAGATGGGTTTCGTAGATGATGGAGTCCTTCATGCCATAGTTCAGGGGGCGGTCTCCTTCCCAGTCGAATTCACTGTCGTCAATTACCACGCACTTGGGAAAGCCTGTGGCGGAGCGAAGTTTTTCCAGCTCCACGTCTAGCTTGTCCACAGGAGTGCGGTAGTGGGGTGGCAGGTTTGCAAAAATGGAGGTGTCAGTAAGGGCCTTTGCATAGGGATCCAGCAGGAACTGGTTTTTGTTAAAACGATGACCGTTTTTAGGTTCAAAGGCACCATCAACTCGGTACAGGTAGAGGGCACCTGGCTGGAGTCCTTGGAGACACACGTGCCAGATATCGCCAGTGCGATTTGTATCAGGATTTAATGTATAAGAAAAAATCGGGGAACTGTCGTCGGGATTCTCAAAGATGTCTAGTATTACAGAAGTAGCATTGCGGGAAAAAACACTGAAATTCACACCCGCTCGTACTGGAGTTGCACCATAAGGAATTGGTCTTCCAGGGAGTATTGAAATCTTGTTCATGCCAATAAGTATACCACAAAGGAGGGCTAGAGCCAAGGGAAAAAAAGTGGGGGAGAGGGCGTTTTAATTACCCCCCCCCCCCCCGATGTACAGCGAACTGTACGTTGGAGAGAGTTTAAGAACCACTGTTTGGTTCACGTTCACCATAACATATAACTACATACATGTCAATAAAATACTGGAGATTAGCTGTTTTGTAGGAGCATAAAAACTATGGTTCCGCCAAAGATGCTCACCATGGAGTTGCCCTTCCAGAGGTAACTTACCACAGTAACGAGGAGGGCTATGAGCTGGGGAAGACCAAAGGGGCGGGTGGCAAAATCTAGGTCTTTAAGACAGTAAATCAGGAGGATGGCCATAATCATGGGGGGGATGTATTTTTCGATGAAGCGGAGGATGGTCGGTGGTTCCCGCTTGGAAAAAAGGGCAAAGGGAAAGAGTCTTGTGGCAAAGATGACTAAAGCGGCTATGAGGGTGGCAATGAGGGCATTGTTTAGGGGAAGGGCCATGTTAGGACTCCTGAGAAACAGATGGAGTTGGACGACGTACCAGCATAAGGATGGCAACTCCTGCGGCAAGGGAAGCTAAAAGTACGTAGTCTGAAGGAACAAGAAAAATTGCTCCAATTGTTACAGCGAACCCGATAATGGGTGGAATCAGGTCCTTTGATTTTTTTATCTGGTCAATAAGGAGGACGGCAAAGAGGGCTGTCAGAGCAAAGTCAACTCCCGCAAAGGAAAAGGGGATAAGGGTGCCTGCCACTGCTCCAATGAGGCTGCCTGTAATCCAGTACAGATGGTCTAAAACAGCAATGGCTCCATAAAAGGAAGCCGTAGCAACACCTCGTGGCAGCGGACAACTAGTCATGAGGGCGTAAGTTTCATCGGTGAGGGCAAAGATGAGATAGGGCTTCCACTTTCCGGTGTCCTTGAAGGGGGTAATGAGGGAAAGCCCGTAGACAATGTGGCGGATATTCAGCAAGAGCATGGTGAGGGCTATTACCGAAAGGCTGGCTCCTGCGGCAAAAAGAGAAACGCACATGTATTGTCCCGCTCCAGCATACATTAAGATGCTCATGATGGGAGCCAGCCACCAAGGGTAGCCAGCATTTACCAGCATGAGGCCAAAGGGAATCCCAATAGCGAGATAGCCAAAGAGAACGGGAATGGTAACTTTAAATGCTTGTATAAGACAGAATTTGTTCATGCTCCAGCCTAAAAATGAGTGGAATGTTGGATATGGACAATAAGTTCACAAACCATAAACAAGGTAACATCGGGCTCACTGGCAAGGAGCTTTTCCTTGTTGCCAAATCCATTGATGAGGGCACAGGTTTTAGTACCAGCATTTTTTCCTGCTTCGATATCCGTGTGGGAATCTCCCACCATCAAGAAGTTTTCTGGTGGAATACTCGGCTTGCCTGCTGCCCTTTGTCGTTGATTTATCTGCTCCATTGCCAAAAGCAAACCTTCTGGGTCAGGTTTGACGTGGTTTGTTTGTTCAGGGCCAATAATCGAAACAAAAAGCTTACTGAGCTCCATTTGTTGGAGGATTGCATGGGTAATTTCGTGGGGCTTATTGGAAACAATGGCTGCGGGAATGTCTTGGATGGACAAAAGTTCCAACAAATCTTTTGCTCCAAGATATAATTCAGTTTGTTCCACTGCATGTTTACGATAGTAATCCACATACCAAGCGTAAATTTCTTCAAAAGGGGGAGCTTGGATTTCTTCTGGAGTCTTTTTTGATAGCTGAATAGAGGCCACAATGGAACGGCGCAATAATCGTTCTGCTCCGTTACCCACAAAGATAATGATTTGTTCCTGAGAGAGGGGATCAAAGCCAAAGTTTTCCAAGGTAGCATTGACTGACCGTGCAATATCTTTTGCGGTATTGGCAATTACCCCGTCAAAATCAAAGAGTAAGCCTCGAATAGTAGTAAAATCCATAAAAACTCCTTGTTTTATTTTCGTTCTTTTTTCTTTCTTCATTATAATTTGTAGAATTCTGATTCCGAAGCAAAGATGGAACCTTGAATTCTTCGCACCAGCTGGGCTTGTCCCAAGGAGAAGGTTGAAAACTTTTGAGATTCCTGATCCATTTGCAGGACAACTAGACTATCTCCCTGAATTTTTTGAAGCTCCACTGGTCGCCCTATCACCACTTGCATTTCCTTGTCTTGCTGCAAATAAGTGAGCTTGAGCAAATTATTTTGGTGAATGGCTTGGTCTGCCACGTGAACCTTTCCCACAAAATCCATTCCGCTGGCTTCGTATTGTTCCATTTTTACAGAAGAACCCTGTAGCTGCTCTGGAATCAATAGGATTTTGCGGTTGATACGGAATTGTAAGCCTTCCTTCTGGTGCAAGGGAAGTTCTTGCTGAGCCAAATCTGCTTCCAGTTGCTGAATATGACTTTGCTGTAACTCCTGCTGATGTTGCCAGTTGAAGTTTTCTAGCTCTGGCGAATGCAAAAAATTTGTTCCAGTCAGTTCCCGAAGGTTGGTGGAAAATCCAGAAAGTTGCTTGTGCTGGGGAGCCTTTTTGATGGCCCCTGCGTTGTCAAATCCGCCCTTGGAAAGAATCCTTTGGGCTTCTTGGTCACTGGTAAAATTCATCAGATAAATCCCTTCTTCCAGCTGAAGGACGATGTGCTTGGCCAAAACAGGATGCTGGGAAATATCTTTTTTTTCTTTCAAGTGCAGGATATAGCCCTTGTACAAGGTGGCCACGTTGTAGGAATGATACCAATCCTCCAAAGAAACAGAAAGGCTTTGGGGCAGCTTGTGGTGGATGTAGCGGGAAAGAATTTCCTGGATGGCAGTGGGTGTTAAGCCTTTGTCAAATCCCTGAAGACAGGAGTCTTTGGTGATTTCCAGTGTCATGGCGGTGTCGAATCGGCTGACCCGCAGAAATTGCAGGAGGGGAAGTATTTGGGCAAGGCTCAATCCTGGAAGCAAGGTGGCGGTAAGGGCTGCATCCATGGTGATATGCCCCCGCTCTGGCACTAGGGAAGTCTCCTGGCTCAGCTGGGGATGGTACACCCTTTGCATAGTGTTCTTGACCCCGTAGCCTGTTCCCGTTGGCCGAAAAAGTCCCAGCTTTGTTGCCGCTTCAAACAAGGTTTTGCACCACAAAAGATGCTGCTCCTGGGGAATTGGCTCTGCTTGCTCCTGAAGGATTTCCTCCTGATCCTGAGATTTTGACTCCGTAGTGGTGAAGCTTTTTGAGGGAGTCTTTTCTTGTAGCGTATCATTGGCAGCTTGTGATGCTTTTGCCTGACGATTTTTTTCTGCTTCGGCCATCATTCTGGCAAAGCGGCTACTTGTTCCAGCCCTTGTTCCGGAAAGCAGGCTTTCTGCAGGATTTTTGCTTTCTGTTTGCGGTGGCGCCTTTGGGGTGAGCTTGAGATTTTCTCGATTCATATATTGAATCAAAAATTCCAATCGCAGAAATGCATCTTGGGTAAAGCCTTCTGGAGGACAAAGGTTTACCATGGAAAGAAAGATGCCCGCTTTTTTTTGCAGGTTTGCCTTGGTGTCTCGTCCACAGGCTGCAGCTACCAAATATGCCCTTTGAAGGTGGGCTGGTAGCTGTGAAAAGGCTGTCCACCGCTGAAAGTCAGGCTCAAAGCCCTTTGTATCTTCCTTCAGCAAGGAAAGATTGTTTAGGCTGATAATGAGGGTTTGAAAAAATTCTGTGAGATTTTCCGTAAAGGGAAAGGGAAAAATCTGGGAAAGCCGTTGGATAGCTCGTTTTTTTAAGGTGCCATCTTGGCGACAGAGGTCTTGATATTCCTTGGCAAAGGAAAAAAAAGTGGCCAAAAGATGTGCAGAAAGTTGAGGCAAAGGCTTGTCTTCCACCTGATTTTGAAATTCTTGTGGTAAGGGAAGCAAAAGGGAAGGATGAAGCCGCTGTTGAAGAATCGTTTCCAAGATGGGATTGAGGAAGAAGGCTGGCTCTTCTTTTGGCAACAAATTACTGGTGTTGCGGAAAATCAGGAGTCGTTCTTCTAGATTCATGAGATTTTCCCGGAGCTGGGCAGTTGAAAAGGTATCTGCAAAAAAACGGGCGAGCAGGCTGTGGGTGGGATTTTCCAAGTAGAAAATGGCACTAAGGAGCTGGCAGTCTGTGGGTGATAAAAGCAAAAGGATATTTTGTTGCACCTGCTCCTTGTGAAGAAAGGCTCCCAATCGTTCAATGAGATTTTGCTTGTTGTAGGGAGTTTTGATTTCCCCAAGATACATCCGTATGAGCTCAAAGAAAAGATTGTCTGGCAGACGGGTGAGACATTCTCGCCATTGTACCACCTTTTGAGCTTGCTGTTCTCGTTGCTGGCGTTGTGTTTCGCTTTGTATCATAGGCTTCCTCCTGAATTGCAGCAACCTTGAGGCAAGGCTTCTTGTAGCTGGTCAAGATCTTCTGGGCCAGTGTAACGAATGAGCTTGTATGCATAGCCTTGTTCTGCCAAAAACTTTTGGCGATTGGCACTGAATTCCTCTTCTGCAGTGTTTCTGGTAATGATGGTGAAAAATCGAGCTATCATGTCTTTAGGGCGAAGAATGCGGCCAAGGCGTTGGGCTTCTTCTTGGCGACTGCCAAAGGTGCCAGAAATCTGGATAGCCATGGAAGCATCGGGCAGGTCGATGGCAAAATTTGCTACCTTGGACACTGCAAGAATTCTCAGCTTGCCGCTACGGAAATCACCATAGAGTATGTCTCGCTCCTTGTTGGGAGTGGAGCCTGTAATAATGGGAATATTCAGCAGCTTGGCAATTTCTTTTAGCTGATCAAGGTACTGACCAATGATGAGAATCTTGTGAGTGGGAAATCGTTCCACCAGCTGCTGCACTACGGGGATTTTTGCAGGATTTTCGCTGGCAAGGCGATGTTTGCTGCGAGGAGATGCGATGGTGTATTCTAGCTCCTTTGCGGGGCTCATATCTAGGCGAACCTCCACACATTCGGCAGTGGCAATCCAGCCAGAATGCTCCAGCTCCTTCCAGGGGACATCGTATCGTTTGGGGCCCACCAAGCTAAACACGTGGCCCTCGCAGCCATCTTCCCGCACCAGGGTTGCCGTTAAACCAACTCGACGAATAGCCTGTAATTCTGCCACCACTCGGAACACTGGTGCAGGCAAAAGATGAACTTCATCGTAAATAATCAGTCCCCAGGGCCGCTCCCGAAAAAGCTTAAAGTGAGGGTAGGCAGAATCCTTGTCTGGGCGCCAAGTAAGGACTTGGTAGGTAGCCACTGTTACTGGCCGAATTACCTTGTTTTCTCCCGTGTACTCACCGATTTGCTCTTCTGTTAATTCTGTTTTATCGAGGAGTTCGTTCATCCATTGGTGTACAGCGGAAATATTGGTGGTGATAACCAAGGTGCTGGTTTGCAATGCCTCCATGATGGTCATTCCCACAATGGTTTTTCCAGCTCCACAGGGAAGTACAATGGTACCAAAGCCTGTGCCTGGTCCCTTATTTCCCACTAAAGCCTGAGCGGCAGCTTTTTGGTAGTGACGTGGTGCAAAGGGATTTCCAGAACGGCAAGTATCCCGGAACTTAATTTCTAAGGGTTCACCTTCCACCAGTGGCACTTCATCTTTTACTGGCCACCCCAGCTTTAAAAGCTCCTGCTTTACGGTTCCTCGCAAGGTGAGGGGTAAAAGGAAGCGGTAGCACAGCTTGTCTTGGTCTGGAATTGTAGTCTGAGCTTCTGGAGCTTCTAGTGGCTGAGAGCTGGCTGGTGTCAGCAGTTTTTTTAGGGCAGGAGTGGCGGCCAGTTCCCGATAAATCATGGGAAATTCTGTGGCAAGGTAAAGCTGCTCTTGGCCAGCATCGTCAGCAGGGGCAGGCAGAAGGTGGAGCTTGCCAAATCGGCCCGCAGTTTCTTGAATCCACACTTCAATGGATTGGGGCACATCGTAGCGAGCAAATTCTTTAAGCACCGCCACTGCATCTTCTGGGGTAAAGCCTGCACTGGTGGCGTTCCACAGGGAAAGAGGAGTGAGGCGGTAGGTGTGCAGGTGCTCTGGAGAACGTTCTAGTTCTGCAAAGGGAATAAGGGCCTGCTGACATTCGGTGGCTCTGGGAGCGTGAACGTCAAGAAGAATGGTTCTGTCGCTTTGGATAATGAGTGGATTGTCAAACTGCATAACAGTCTATTTTACCAAAATTAGAGGGGTGTCGCAACTAAAAAGCCTTAAAACTAAAAGAAAGGTGGAAACGTAGCAGACAAAAGAAAGGCCGCTAGCTCAATAAACCTTGGAACGAGATTGTGAACCAGACTTGACACAATTGCGAAATGTGTTACAATGCCGATGAAAAAATATCCTTTTTTCGATTTTTTGTATTAGTTAATAGGAGATTTAAAATGAAATTCAGATCATCAGTCGTATTTTTTCTATTTATTACAATTTTCTCTTTTACATTTTTTGCATGTAAAGACAGTCAAAAAGAACTGAAAATTTATTCTATCATCCACGATGAAGAAACAAAAATCTTATGTGAAGAATTCACTAAAAAAACAGGCATTCCTGTTTCATATATTAGAGCTACAACTGGTGAAATCATAAACAAAGTAATTGCAGAAAAAAATAATCCACAAGCAGATGTTCTTTTAGGCGGTGCTTCCAATTATCACATTCAGGCAGATAAAGAAAACGCATTGGAAGTTTATGAATCACAAGTGAGCAAAGATTTTCCTTCTTATGCAATTTCACCAAATAAAACTTGGACAGGCTTCTGTATTTTTGCTTTAGGAATTGGTGTAAACACAGAAAGATTTTCTAAAAAGTTTCCTGATAAAGAATATCCAACAACTTGGGATGATTTACTTGATGCTGACTTTGATAACGAAATTGTTATGACCAATCCAATGGCATCATCAACTGCATATCTTTTTGTTCAAAATCAATTACAAAGACTTTCTTGGAATGCAGGTTGGAAGTATTTAGAATCTTTATCTCAACTTGTAGGTCAATTTCCAGATAGCGGAAGTGCTCCACCAAAACTTATTGGAACAGGTGAATACAGCCTTGGAGTTGCTTACTTGCACGCTTTGGCAAAATATAAATCACAAGGATTTGATATAGAAGTTATTGCACCTCCAAAAACTGTTGGCGATGTTGATTGTGTAGCAGTTTTAAAAAATGCAAAAAATATGGAAGAAGCAAAACTTTTTGTAGACTTTATTCTTTCAAAAGAAGCACAAGAAATTATGTCGGCAATTGATTTTACAACACCAATAAATCCACTTGCGATTCCTCCAAAAGAAGCAATCAAAATTACCGACACAGATTTAATTGATTATGATTCAAATCTTGCAGCTCAACAAAAAGATGAAGTTTTGGAAAAATGGTCACAAATTGTAGATTAATTTTCTAATAAAATGTTTTGAGGAAATAGAATTGAATAAGATTATAAAAACTCACGATAGAGTTTTTTATTTAATATGGTGTTTAATAGTAACATTTCTTCTCATTTCAATTTTATTTCCTTTAATTTGTTCTTTTTCAACACCAACACTTTCCGATTTTAAGAAAGTTTTTACACAACAAAGATATTTAAAAACAATTCTAAACACTTTAATTGAATGCATTTGTTCCACAAGTTTTTCAGTTTTGTTTGGTTACCTTTACGCTTATGCCATTGTAAAAGCAAATATTCCATTCAAAAGATTTTTTTCATTAATTCCAATTTTACATTTGGTAACACCACCGTTTGTTGGAGGTCTTTCATTTATTTTGTTATTTGGAAGACAAGGATTTTTTACACATACAATTCTAAATCTTGATATTTCACTTTATGGTTTTTGGGGATTATTAATTTCGCAAGTTTTATGTTTTTTTCCTGTGGCATATTTAATTTGTTTACAAAGCTTAGCTGGAATAAATCAAAATTATGAACAAGCAGCCTTGGGAATGGGTGCATCAAAACTAAAAATATTTTTTACAGTAACATTGCCACTTTCAAAACAAGGAATTTTTTCTTCTTTTTTATTCATAACAGTTTCAGTTTTAAGTGATTTTGGAAACCCATTAATTGTAGCCGGAAGATTTAAAGTTCTTGCAGTAGAAATTTATACACAACTAACAGGCTGGCTCAACTCTGGCATTAGCGTTGTGCTTGGACTTATTTTAGTTGTTCCTTCTGTAATTTTATTCATATTGCAATTAAGACTTTCAAAAAAACATTTTTTAAAACTTGCCACAATTGGAGCAAAAACAAGTTTTTCAACTTCCATAAAATCTGCAAAAATAACAAAATACCTTCTTTTAATGTTTTGTGCATTTTTAAGTTTTCTTGTTTTATCACAATTTGTTTCTATCGTAATTGGAAGTTTTCAGGAACTTTGGGGAATTAATACAAACTTTACATTCAGACATATAAAATCTGTTTTTGAATATTCAAAGCAACTTATTAATTCCTTAATTTTTGCATTTATTGCTTCTTTACTGGCAACGTTAATTGCTTCATTTTCAAGTTTTTACATAAACAGAAATAATTGTAAGTTTTCAAATTTCTATGATGTATTAATTCAGCTTCCATCTTGCATTCCAGGTTCCCTTTTAGGCCTTTCCATTTTAATTGCGGCAAACAAAATTCATTTCACAGGTTCAAAAATATTAATCATAATTGCCATGACAATTTCATTTTTACCATTTTCCTACAGAAACATTTCATCTAGTTTTTCTCAAATTAAACCAAATCTTGACGAAGCAGCAAAATCTTTAGGAGCAACTAAATTAAATCTTTTATGTTCAATCTTGATGCCAATTTCAAAAAAGGGAATTAATTCTGCCTTTACATATAATTTTGTTCGTGCCGTAGGAACTGTTAGTTCAGTAATCTTTTTAATATCATTTGATAGTCCTTTAAGTTCGGTAACTATATTAAATCTTGCAGAACAAGGGGACTGGGGAAAAGCCTGTGCTTTTGCACTTGTTTTAACTTGTCTAACTTTTATAATATTAAAAGTAGAATCACTAATGTATGAGTTTATAAGGAAGAAATGGAAACAAAAGCATATTTAAAAATTGAAAACGTTTGTTTTTCCTACAGTAAAAACAAAACAATCAACAATATTTCTCTTGCGGTGGAAGAAGGAAGTTTTACAACTTTGCTAGGACCTTCTGGTTGTGGAAAAACAACCTTGCTAAAATTACTTTCGGGATTTTTAACTCCACAAGAAGGGAATATTTTTATTAAGAACATTAATCAAAATAAACTTGAAACAAGCCAGAGAGAAATTGGCATTGTTTTTCAAGATTATGCACTTTTTCCACATTTGACTGTAAAGGAAAATATTCTTTATGGCTTAAAAATCAAAAGTAAAAAAGAAAAAGTTTCTTCAAAAGAATTTTATAAAAATGCAGAAGCTTTAATTCAGCAAAAGGCAAGACTTCTTGGCTTAGTTGGTTTACTAGACAGATTTCCGCACGAACTTTCTGGCGGCCAACAACAAAGAGTTGCCTTGGGAAGAGCTTTAATTTTAAAACCCAAAATTCTTTTAATGGACGAGCCACTTTCTTCACTAGATGCAAAACTTAGAAATCAAGTTAGAGATGAACTGAAAGAAATTCAAAAAGATTTTGGAATTACAACAATTTACGTAACTCACGACCAAGAAGAAGCGTTGTATCTTTCAGACAAAATTGCCGTTATGAACCATGGGCAAATTCAACAAATTGGGAGTCCAGAAGAAATCTATTTTGAGCCAAAAAACAAATTTGTTGCGGATTTTGTTGGAAAAGCAAACTTTATTGAAAATGAAAATTCTTGTTTTATTGTACGGCCAGAATGGATAAGCTTGAAAAAATCAGAGTCAGAAAATTCAGAAGGCAAAATTATTTCAAAAATATTTTTGGGTTCTACAATAAGATACAAAGTTGGAACCAACAAAACAAAAAATGGCATACTGATAGTTGATAAATCTTCAAATGATTCTGAAGTTTTTAATCTCGGCGATTACGTAAAAATAGACTTTTTACAAAAATGGAAAATAGAACTATAGTTTAGGTTGGTAAGGGACTGTTCTACAAGTTTCTGATTAAGCCCAGGGTTCCAGTGTCCGAGAACTTGCTGGAGTCTGTAACAGAAAAAAGGGCTGATTGAGAAGTTATAACTGCTCAATCAGCCCTTTGTTGTTTTATGGACTTACATCTGCTCTATGTCGGCTACAAGTTCTGCAACGGCGGCATCGGTGGTGGCCCAGCTGGTACAAAAACGAACCACGGCCTTATCCTCATCTAGGGGCTGCCAGAAGCTGGTCTTGTACTTGGGAGCAAAATATTCTCGCTGGGCTGCAGTGAGAATGGGGAACTGCTGGTTGGTGTAAGAATCAAAGAAAAAGGAAATGCCCTTTTTCTGGAAGGCTTCACGAATCAACAGAGCCTGCTCCACCGTCTTTTTTGCCAGGTTAAAATAGAGGTTGTCAGTAAACAAGGTCTTGAACTGGATTCCCAAAAGACGTCCCTTTGCCAGCATTCCGCCCTTTTGCTTGATAAAATAGCGGAAATCCTTTTGTAAGGCTGGATTGGTAATCACCACTGCTTCTCCAAACAAGGCTCCCTGCTTTGTTCCTCCAATGTAGAAAATATCTGCAAGACGAGCAATATCCTGAAGGCTGCAATCATTCTGGGGAGAAGCCAACCCGTAGCCTAAGCGGGCTCCGTCAATGTAGAGGGGCAAGTTGTATTCCTTGCACACTGCAGAAATAGCTTCCAGTTCTGCCTTGGAATACAGCAAGCCTGATTCTGTGGAGAAGGAAATATACACCATGCCAGGCTGCACAGTATGCTCAAAGCTTTCGTCGGCGTAGTGGGCTCGGCACAAATCCTGAATCTGGCAGGCGGAAATCTTTCCGTCCTCAGAGGGAAGGGCCAGTACCTTGTGACCGCAGGCTTCTATGGCTCCTGTTTCATGGACGGCAATGTGGCCTCCAGCTGCAGAAACAACTCCCTGATGGCTTCGCAGTACTGAGTCAATAACGGTGAGATTGGCCTGGGTACCGCCTACTAAAAAGTGCACTGCTGCCTGAGGTGTTCCACAGGCTTTTTTGATGAGTTCTGCTGCTTGGCCACAGAATTCATCTTCGCCATAGCCTACCGTTTGCTGAAAATTTGTCTGGGTTAAGGCTGTAAGGATTTCGGGGCAACAGCCTTCTGCATAATCACACTGAAAATATCTCATACAATCACTCCTTTGGTGGATGGAACCGCACCTTGGCGACGAGGATCCACGGTAATGGCATCACGGAGGGCCCTGGCTGCTGCCTTGAACAAGCCCTCCATTTTGTGATGGTCGCTGCGTCCCCGTAAGGTATCAAGATGGAGGTTGCACTTGGCTCCCATAACAAAGGCCTGCCAAAAATCCACAAAGGTATCTGTCTGGAAGCTGGAACTTTGGCCATTCATTCCAATGGAAACCAAGGGAATGTTACTGAGCTCTGGCTGGCACACCAGGTAACCGCGTCCCCCAAAATCTACGGCGGCACGGCAGAGGGTTTCGTCCATGGGATAGAGGCAGGAGCCACAACGGAAAATACCAGCACAATCACCTAGAGCCTGACCAAAAATTTGTCCCAGCACAATACCTGTGTCTTCCACCAAGTGGTGCTGATCCACCTCCAAGTCACCCTTTAGGCTGCCCTTCAGGTCAAAGAGACCGTGCTTGCAAAAGGCATGGAGCATGTGTCCTAAAAAGCCGATGGGGCACTCTACTTCATATTTTCCGCTACCATCAAGATTGATTTCCAAGGTGATTTCCGTTTCTGCCGTCTTTCTGGTGAGGCTAGCAATACGTGGTGCACTCATGTGAACTCCTTATGAAAGAACCTTTCGTAGCTCGTACTCAAGAATGTCGGTGGCTCCCAGAGACTTGAGCTTAGGCAAGAGGTTGGGAACTTCGCTTTTCTTTACTGCAATCTTAATGGCATAACCGTCGTCGCCGTAGAGGGGAGCCACAGTGGGGCTTCTCATGGAAGGAAGGCCAGTAACCAAGTCCTGGAACTTTAGTTTTGTAACGTTCATTTCCAGCATAACTCTGTCCCGTGCATCAAGCACTGCTTCAAAGAGCATTTTCAGCTCCATGATTTTCTTCTTTTTGTCGGGATTTGCCATGGCTTCCTTGGAGGCAAACATACGGGTGGAGCTGGTCATGATGGTGTCCACAATACGCAAGCCGTTTTCCACTAAGGTACGGCCAGTGGCGGTATTATCGATAATCATGTCGGCATCGTCGGGAGGGAATACCTCTGTGGCACCGTAGGTTCGCACCACCAAGGAGTTCATCTTTTTTTCTGCCAACCAACGACTGGCAATTTTTTCGTATTCTGTTGCAACGATAATGCGGCGGGAAGCAAGGGCGGTATCATCAATTTCGTTGGGAACAGCGGCAACAATCCGCACCTTGTCAAAGCCCAAATCCATAATTTCTTCTACATCGGCATTTGTTTCTTCAATCCAGTCACGGCCAGTAAATCCCACGTCATGGGCACCTAGCTCCAGCAATTTACCAATGTTTTGTGGCTTCATGACCTTGGCTTCTAAGTCATCCTGATTCACGGTGGGACGATAGGCTCTGTCTGGCAGCTTGATGGTAATTCCAGCCCCGCTAAACAGGCTTACAACATTCTCATAAATCCTACCCTTTGGCAGAAGGATTTTCAATTTGTCCATAGGATCCTCCCTGTAGTTGTTGCTTGCAGGTTTTTGCATTTTGCAAGGCCAACGTAACAAAATAGATAAAATAAAAGGCCACCTGCCTAAGGCAAGCGGCCTGTCATATAAGATACAACAACACCAACACCCTTCAGGCTTTTTACGCGGAGAAAAGATGGCGATGCAAATGCAGTCTCAATTCAGTCATTACAATAATAGTAAACCGAAGGGGCTAGCAATGTCAAGGGAGACAATGCTTAGGGAGTGACTCCATTTACCACAGTCAAGCGGCCATCAATAATTGGTTCCACTGGCTGGTTTAAGGTCTGGACATACTGAATAACTACATCACTGAGCAACATGGAAGTATTGAAGCTTTCAAAGTTTCGTGTTAGCACTGTGTACCCATCTCCACCGCTGGCAAGATAGTCGTTGGTGGCCATGCGATATGTTTTGTCGGGATCAATGGGCTGGCCACCGATGGTGAGATTGCTGATGGTGCCAGTTTTGTTTTCGTCATAGGTGAGGGTATAGCGGGCTTCCTTGGAAACCTGGGCAAAGGCTCCTGCTCCCTGGGGAATGGTGGCCACAAAGTCAAAGAATTCAATAAGGTCTGAACCCTTGATGCTGATAACGTAGACGTAGTTTTCAAAGGGCAGCATGGTCATGATGTGTTCCTTTGTAACCTGGCCTGCAGGAAGGGCTGCACGAACACCACCTCCGTTCATAAAGGCAAAGTCCACAGTAACACCAGTGGATTGCAGGTAGTGAACGATTGCGTCACAGGTAAGGTTTCCTACAGAGGTTTCTTGGTAGCGGCTGAGACGATTGCCAAATTCAAAGGGGGCGGTGGTAGTCATCACTACATCCTGAAGACTTGCATTTGCTTCGTCCACATAGGGTTGCAGTAGGTCTACCATTTCTTGGTCGGGAGGGAATGCTTCTGTGGTAATGGCCACGGGCTTCCAGTTAAAGTTCATTACGTCGCCATCTACAATGGTAAGGATTCCTTCTCCCATAAATTTTCCCCATTCATTGGCGGAAACAATGGCTGTATCCTTGATGTAAAGCGGCTCTTCAAACTTAGTGTGGGAGTGGCCGTCAATAATCAAGTCAATGCCGTCTACTGCTTCTGCCAAATCCAGGGAGGTATTCTGGTCTTCTGCTTCTCTCACGGAGCCGAGGTGCCCCAGAACAATTACCACATCCACCAATTCCTTGTTTTTGAGAATGTCTACATATTCCTGTGCAACTTGGATTTCATCTTTAAAAGTCAAGCTCTTGTCTGGAGAGGCTGTTTGCTGGGTGCGGAGGGTGGTTAGTCCAAGAATTCCCACTCTAAATCCTTCGTAATCCTTGATGATGTAAGGAGTTGCAAAAGGCTTTCCCTTTGAAGTTACGATGTTTGCAGAAAGCCAGGGGAATTGAGACATTTCCATCTGAGCCAGTAATTTTTCTGTAGTACCGTCAAACTCGTGGTTGCCCAAGGTTACTGCTTGATAGCCCATCATGTTGTAAGCCTTGATGTCAGGCTCTGCCTGGAACATGTTTGAAATGGCTGTTCCAGTGTTAATATCACCTGCGTCTAAAATCAGCAGGTTTTCATGGGCAGCTTTCATGGCCTTGATATAGGTGGCTCGTTCTGCCAAGCCTGCAATGCCATCCTTGGCTAAAACTGTTCCGTGATGGTCGTTGGTGTGAATAACCACCAGCTGGTATTCTTTCCCTTCTTCGTAGGGGACTGGTTTGACACTGGCACAACCAAATAGTACCAGAACAATTAGGGCAAAGGACAAGCCTTGCAAGATTCGATGAATCTTTTTCATTCGTTCCTCCAGATAGAATATCTTTTCTATATCCAAATATTACACCATGATTCGATGGCCTTGTCAAATTATATTGGAAGAAGGGGAATATAATCCCTGTAAAATGAAGCTTCCATTGCCACTGTGGAGAAGTAGGGATAATAAAAAACCACTGGATCCTACAACTTGAATTATTGAATAGGATACAGTGGCTTGTTTTCAGTTGGATTGCTTCCTGGTTTTAGAGGAAGTCGTTACTTTTTTTTATTCAACAAGGCTGCAAAGGGATTGTAGCTCATGCCATCATCGCTACCGCTGTTTCTGTTGCGATCTCCTCGGTCTTGTCCACCACGGGTATTGGGACGCCCACCTTCTGAGCGGTTAGGACGAGGATTTCCGCCCTCGGTTTTTACTCCAACACGAACGGCACGAACAACCTTTCGAGGTGCGTCTCCGTTGCCTTCGGCTGGTGCTGCAGGACGCCCACCTTGTCCCACACGAGAAGCAGCATCGCTTTTGAGAGAAAGGCTAATGCGGCGGCGGTCTTGGTCAAGGCCGATGATGGTACATTCCTTGATGTCACCAACCTTTACCACATCCATGGGGTCAGAAACAAAACTGTCACTCAGTTCAGAAATGTGAACCAAGGCTGTTTCTTTTAATCCCAAATCCACAAAGGCACCAAAGTCAACTACGTTCTTGATTTTTCCTGTTACCTTCATGCCTTCTTTCAGGTCTTCAAAGGTAACAACTCCCTTCTGCATGATGGGCTTGGGATACCCATCACGGGGGTCACGGTTGGGCTTTTGCAATTCTTCTATAATATCGCTTACGGTTTGATCACCGAGGCTATACTTTTCCTTCAGCTCTTTTTTCAGGCTGGCAGAAAGCTCTTCCTTCTTTTGTACCAAGGGAAGCACCTCTCGTGCTGCCTGATAGTTTTCGGGGTGAACCCAGGTGTTGTCCAGTGGGTCTGAGCTTTCGGGAATTTTCAAGAAGCCTGCACACTGCTCAAAGGTTTTTGCTCCCATGCCAGAGATTTTCATCAATTCTTGGCGGCTGGTAATCTTTCCGTGCTCATCACGATAGGCTACAATCTTTTTTGCCAAAGAACCGTTAATTCCAGAAACATATTTCAGCAAGGAATAGGAAGCGGTGTTCAAGTTTACACCAACGTTGTTTACTACAGAACCAACTACATCGTCCAGCATTTCAGAAAGCTTTTTCTGGTTTACGTCGTGCTGATACAGACCAACACCAATGGATTTTGGGTCGATTTTTACCAGCTCGGCCAAGGGGTCCTGAAGACGGCGACCAATAGAAATAGCTCCACGGATGGTCAAGTCCAAGTCGGGGAATTCTTCTCGGGCAATATCACTGGCAGAATAGACGGAGGCTCCGTCTTCGTCTACAACGGTGTACAATACCTCGGGGAAATTCTCACTGATTACCTTGGCGACAATTTCCTGTACCTCACGAGTTCCTGTTCCGTTACCTACGGCTACCAGCTGAATCTTGTGCTGGAGAATGGCTCTGCGGATGGCAGCGGCGGAACCGTCGGGATCAGTTACCTGCTTGATAACAAAGTCTCCCAGGAATTTACCAGTTTCATCCAAGGCAGCACACTTTGTTCCAGTACGGATACCAGGGTCTACTCCAAGAACACGAGTTCCCTTGATAGGCTGCTGCATCAACAGGTTCTTTAAGTTTTCGCTGAAAATGCTGATACCGTGGTGGTCGGCTTCGTCAGTCTGGTCGCCACGGATTTCACGGAGAACGGCGGGAGAAAGAAGGCGAACAAGGCCGTCTTCAATGGCGTCTCCGTGGTAACTATTGTTGATGGTGTACTTGTGCTTTAGCACGTCGATGGCGCCGTCCACATCTACGCTCAGAGTAACTTCCAGCTTTCCCTCACGTTCACCACGGTTAATGGCCAAAATACGGTGGGGCTTAATCTGGTTTAGGGCTTCTTCATAATCCCAGTACATTTGGTATACGGAAACCTTGGCTTCTTCCTCGCCACCAATTCCCTTTACCACGATTTTTCCTGTGCGAAGATAATAGCCACGAACATCGGCACGATTTTCGCTGTCTTGGGCAGTGCGTTCTGCCAAGATGTCCTGGGCTCCAGCGAGGGCATCGGCAACAGAGGCTACGGAAAGCTCTGGATTTTCAGTGTTTTCCACCACGAACTCTGCGGCCTTTGCTTCGATTCCAGCCTTATCCAGCTGAAGCATGGCGTCTGCCAAGGGATCTAAGCCCTTTTCAATGGCAACCATTCCTCGTGTCTTCTTCTTTTTCTTGAAGGGAGCCCACAAGTCCTCCAGCTCTGTGAGGGTCTTTGCAGACATGGCAGCTTCGTAGAGGGAATCTGTCAATTTATTTTGGGCAAAAATACCTTTTACAATTTCAAGACGACGAGTTTCGAGATTTGAGTAGCTTTTGAAAAGGTGATCTGAATCACGAACCTGTACTTCATCCAATGAACCGTGGGCTTCCTTTCGGTAGCGGGAAATAAAGGGAATGGTACAGCCCTCGTTTACAAGGGAAATAACGGCACTCACTTGTTGCATACGGATTCCCAGCTCTTCGGCAATCCGTTTCATGATGTCTACCTCGTTTACCACCAGGGCATCAATGCTTTCTTGTGTAAATTCCATAAAAAAAAATACTCCTCACTAGAGTCACATTGACTCCGCCCGCAGAAAGTGGCTCAAGGGCCAGCGGGTAAGGGTCATTTTACTGAAAAAGAGGGATGGAGGGCAAGCCTTTTCCAGTGGTTGGAAGGGATGCTAGTTTTCAATCTATTCTTGCAATCATAGAAAACCTGTGATAAAATGAAGCATTCTCTTTTTGTGGAGTTTTTATGAAGAATAATTTTTTGCGTCTTGTTACCATCGCCACTATTCTTTTGGTAACAGTATTTGCTTTTTCCTGTAAGAGTTCTGAGGTTGTAGAAGAACCTGCTCCTGTTGCAGAGGAACCTGTTGAAGTTGCGGAAACTGTTCTTGTTTCTACCGATTCTGGTGAATGGTCCGAGAATGTATTTGCTGATGCTGACCAGCATGGCTATTTCTTTACCACTCCTGAAATTGGCCAGTTTTCCATGGTAGAAGGTGAGTTCAAGAAAGCTGGTGGGTATGAGCAGAGTGGCTTTGGCTTTGTCTTTGGTTACACTGCTGATGATGAAGGTTGGCTTGCAGATTACTTGCGGTTTGAAATCAATACTGCTGGTCAGTTTAGTGCCTATGCTTGCCGTGGAAGTACCTACATTGACTTGGTGGAAAATCATGGGGAAAACACCGCCTATCGTTATGAATCTTCTGCAGTTAAAGGTGGTTATGACAGTGTAAACAAGCTGAAGATTGAACGAAGTGGTGACAAGGATTATGCTCTGTACATCAACGGTTCCAATGTAGTTTCTTTCACTGCTCCCGAAGGTTTTTCTAACTCCGACGGTGTTATGGCCTTCTTCTCTGTAGGTAAGGCTGATCAGGAAAAATTCCCCGACGAGCCTGTAAAAGTAACCTATCGCATTACCGATTCTGTTGCTGCAGAAAAGGTTTTGAACGAAAAATAAGGTGAGCAAGAAGAAAGATTTTCAGTGAAAATTTTTTGAAAAGGTCTCCTACTGTGGATTTCCATGGAAGGAGGCCTTTATTTTTTGCCTCGGGAAACTTCCTCGGGAATGGAACTTCCTCATGAGGCTAGGTGAAAAGGAGTTTTATCATGACTGAAACACAATGGCAGTTTTTTACTGATTTTAGGAGGGATTTTAAGGAACAATGCCACCAATGGAATGAGGCCTTTGCTGCTGAATTGGAACCGCTTCAAAAGGCTGCTGCTAGTAAGGATACGCCAGAGTATGCTGTGGAAACAGGGGTGGTGTACAACCATGCACTGGATGAGGTGACAAAAGATACTGACATCAAGCTCATTGTGATTGGGGACAATCCAGGTAAGGATGAGCAGCTTCTGTGTAACCAGCGGTACTTGGTGGGACAGGCGGGAAAGATTGCAGCTGGCTTTTTTTCTCGCAATCCTGAGTTGGCCATTGATTTTCGCAAGAATACCATCATATTAAATAAGACTCCTGTTCACACGGCAAAAACGGCCCACCTTCGTTACCTTTTAAAAAACGGCTGTAGTGAAATCACTCACTTAATTCAAGAAAGCCAGCTGTGGATGGCACAAAAAACGGCTCAGCTTCATCAGGTTTTATGTTCAGCTCCTGGTTCCGGTGGCAAGAATGCCAGTGACAAGAATGCCAGCAGTAATGAAATAAAAGATGGCGCTGGTTGGGCTGGTTGTCAGTTGTGGCTGGTGGGTTACGCTGAACTCAAGGGAAGGGGCTTGTTCTTGGAGTATCGTAACCAGCTGGCTAAAAGCTACGGTATTGAGTTGACGGGTGAAGGACAAGTTGACTCTGCACCACAAGGATTTTTGCCCCAGTGGAACCAAGTGATGGTGTTTCAGCATTTTTCCATGAACAGGTTTACCATCGATTTAGCTGAAAAACTCCATGAAGGAAAAATAAACAGCCAGCTTCCCTTGCAGGAACAACTGGCTGTGTTAGGTGCATTCCACCGACAAGAAATTTTTGGTTGTTAAGGCAATCCTCTGAGCCTGTTGTGGGAGCTGGAATTAATAGTACAGCTCGCTTTCAAAACAGGTTCCTTCTGGGGTTATGCCAGAAACGTGGACTATTGCAGGATTGGAAAAATCTGCCAAAAGCTGGAGCTTATCTCCTTCCTTTGCCTCGTGGGCGTAGTTGATGCGGAAATCCTTAATGTCCTTCTGCTGGAACTCTGGAGGAAGGCAGTCCATGATGTAAGCTCCGTAGCGGGCATTGCTCATGTGGCCGTTGGCATCAATGTCGCTGAAATGGATTGTTCGCTCGTCCACCACCGTCATGTTTTCCTTGGCGATGATTTTTCCGCAGGGCAAACCGCAGAATTCTGTAGTGAAGGTTGGAGCTTCTCTCAGGGTAAAATCTGTGGGTCGAATGATTCGACGTTTTTCTAGATTTATCACTACCCAAGTGCTGCTGCCAGAAACAAGATGCTTGTCATGCATGTCAAAAATCTCGTAGCGACGAGTAAGCTGAAGCCCTGCGGGAGCTTCTTCCCAGGTCTTTACCCTAAAGGGCTGGTTTGTCTTAGGATGACTGTGAATTCTCAAGCTGACTCGAGAAACAAGGATAGCAAAATTATTATCCTTCAGCACCTGATAGCCCATGCCCCGCTGGTAATAGTCCTCCACGGCACTATCGGAGGTAACTAGCAGCAACTCTGCCAGATTCAATCTTTGGAAACGGTCACACTGACCAAAATAAGGCTGCATTTCACGATAAAATATAGTGTCTTCGTGCCATTGCTTAAAATGTAACATAACCAGATTATAACAAGATTAGCCCCCTTGTAAAAGAGTTTATACAGGGGGCTTTTCTGTGGGATAGCTTAAATGTACTGCAATTTTATTTGCCGAAGAATTCCTGAGCAAAGCGGACAGTTTCTAGGGCATCCTTGCCGTAGAAGTCGGCTCCAATCATGTCGGCATATTCCCGTGTCATAACAGCTCCACCAACGCAAACGGTGCAACCAGGGGCTTTTTCTCGCAACAGCTTAATGGTGGCCTCCATGGAAGGAACAGTGGTAGTCATGAGGGCGGAAAGTCCCACCAGCTTAATGTTATGCTCTTGCACTGTTTCCAACACTTTTTCTGGAGCCACATCTCGTCCCAGGTCAATGACGGTAAAGCTGTAGTTTTCCATCAGCACCTTCACGATGTTTTTACCAATGTCGTGAATGTCTCCCTTTACGGTGGCTAGCACAACGGTTCCCTTGGATTCTCCCTTGGTACCAGTTTTAATCATGTGCTCCTTAAGAAGCTCAAAGGAAACCTTGGCAGCTTCTGCACTCATCAAAAGCTGGGGCAAAAAGAGCTTTTTTGTTTCAAAGCCCTTACCCACAATGTCCAAGGCGGGAATCAAGTGCTGGTTGATAATGTCCAAGGGCGCCATGGTGGAA
>JAGBXW010000082.1 GCA_017629095.1 Treponema sp.
ATAAAAAGCTATCTGTTTATGATAAAGCCGGGCATGGTGGTAGTCAGTCTCCCATGGTGGTAGATTTTGAACGGTGGATGAATGAGACATTGGATTTTATGGAAGGAAAAATCTGATATTACCTGAACTTTTTGCTATACCACTTGTTCTTATAAGTGAAATAGTTTTTTAAGTTAGGTTAAGTCGGACAAGCCCCACAGTCTCGGGATGAGATTGCGGGGCTTGTTTTATTGTATCATACGCGTATCATTCCAGCGCTGAGAAATATTTGTTAACTTTGGTGAAGTGGAAATTATATGCCAAAAGCATAGTTTAAAAAGGTTATAATGACTAAAATTTATCAAAGGCCGTTTTCAGAAGTAGTAAAGTTTCAACTTATAGTTGATTCCATCATAATGATATTTTCAATTTGGGTTATCTGTAAGTACATTATCTTTTCTGGGATATTGGTTGATTATGCTGCCTGGATTGCATTAGGAATCCTATCTCCTGGTATATTAGCTGTGTGGTATTCAATTTTAGGCAAGTACTTCTATATTGTCTTGCATGACGACAGAATTGTTGTACAAAACTATTTTCTCCCGTTTTTTAGGATAGCCAGAAGTTACAAAGAAATAAGCAAGGTGAGGTTTTGGATGCCTACTCCTAATCAGTGGGGAGTAGAGTCAATAGAGATATCAAAGGTTGGCAGAAAACGAGGTGGGTTGTTTTTAGGTATTTCTATGGTCAATCCAAAAGATTATCCCGATATTGTTTCTGCATTGGAAAGCAAAGGGGTAAAGGTTGATGTCTTTAAAAATCTTTCGCATAAGGAATACTGTGAGGTGCTTAAGAAGATTAGAAGGGGAGAATTATAGAATATAAAGGTAGAGTGAAACGGTTTGAGTATTACAATCTGTTTTACTCTATCTTTTTTTGATTAAAAAATGAAAAATTTCTGTTAACAAAAAGCGGGTGAGTGAGTCCTATTATAAAACATCAAAAAATTATGAAAAAACTATTATTGATATTGGGTTTGATGGTTCCTATGTTGGCAACTGCTGCAACATTCGGAAATAGGGCAAGCAAGAACAGAATTGGAAGTTTTATAGCGGATTGTCGCCATTATGAAGGAGCTGAAGTTGTACATCTGGGGTCTTTTACAACAAGTTTAGGAAAGGGAATATTGAAGATTGTATCTATAGATGATCCGGAAGCCAGAGAGATGCTTAAAATGATTAAGGATGTAAGAAGTCTTTATGTGTTAAGTTATGAAGATTGTTCCAAGAGTGTACAGGCAAAAGTGAACAGCCGTCTGGAGAAAATGCTTGAAGGTTCCCAGATGCTTATGGAAGCTAAAGATGGCGACGATAAAATGAGGATCTACGGAATTGTAGACGAGGACGGAGAGAAGGTGAGTGACTTTATCCTGCATACCCCATCGGAATGTGCCGTAATATGTATCCTAGGATCAATTTCAACTGAAGCTATAGCAAAAATTGCATTAGATGACTAGCCAGAAGTTCAATACTGAATACTTGCCGTTGGCTCCATTGCTCTACAGGATTGCTTTCCATATACTTGAACAGCAGGATGAAGCTGAAGATGCGGTGCAGGAGACGTTCCTCAAATTGTGGGAGATGAGGGGCAAGCTTGATGACGTGGAGTCAGCTAAGGCATACAGCATCAGAATCCTGAAAAACGAGTGTCTGGACCGCCTCCGCAAAGCAAAGAAATCTGTACCTGCAGATCAGGTTTTGGTTAGGGAGCCAATCTCGCCTACAGATGAGCAGATAGATGCAAGGAGGCGGCTGGAAAAAGTCCTGGGGGCAATAAAGTCTCTTCCCGACAGCCAGAAGCAGGTTCTCCTTCTGCGCACAGTGGAGGAACTCTCATACGAAGAAATATCTGAGAGAATGGGGATGTCCCAACTGACATTGAGAGTATTACTCACAAGGGCAAGAGGGGCATTGAGAAATTTATCGGGAAGAAAAATTTAATGGAAAGTAAGATGAAAAGAATTGAAGATATAGAAAAAATGGGGCTGGAGGAGCTGGAGGCAGCTGCTATGGAAGAGAAAGTGGAGGTGCCTCAGGGTCTTGCCGGGAGGATCCAGGAGCGGATTCTGGCAGCAGAGCTGGCAAAGGAGCCGCCAATAGAGAAGCCACAGATTCAAAGGAAGCGGATTTTGCAATACAGCGTAATTACAGCAGCGGCTGTAGTTGTTTTAGCTCTGGTACTTTTGAAACCAGAAATGCAGAAAAATACTCTGCAGGATACTTTTGATGATCCGTATATGGCATATGTGCAGGTGGAGGAGGCCTTCAGACAGATTTCAAGGAAAATGACAGTGGGAGTGGAAATGATTGCGGATGCAAAACCTTTGGCGGAGAGGCCAATGGAAATTTTAAACAATGTGATGGACAGTAAAAATTAAGATTATGAAAAGATTTTTCATTTTGGCAGCAATGCTGCTTGTTATCATAAGTTCTTTTGCTCAGGATGGAAAGAGCATTTATCAGAAATATTCAGACTCTGAAAACATAAGTGCAGTTTACGTGTCACCTGCAATGTTCAAGCTGATTGGCAAGTTGCCGGATATAGAGCTTAATAATGGTGAGGTTAACTTTTATCCAATCATAAAATCCCTTACAGGACTCTATATTATAAACAGCGAAAATGCCGGCATTAATGCCCAGTTGTACGCAGATGTGGACAAG
>JAGBXW010000083.1 GCA_017629095.1 Treponema sp.
ACTCAGTTCTTAACTCTGGACTAATGGGATGTGCCACGTCCATGTAAGTACCTTCTGCAGTTTTTCTGCTTGGCATAGCTATAAACAATCCTGCTTTACCGTCAATAATCTTAATATTATGGACTACAAAACAATTGTCAAAGGTTACTGTTGCATACGCTCTAAGCTTTCCTTCTACAGATAGCTTTCGTATCCTTACCTCCGTTATCTTCAAAACTTCATCCTCCTTAAGTTTTAGACAAACATCTCACTCAAGCAAAATCAAGAAAAAGCGAATGTATAACACCGCTTCCATTTTTTACGAAGTTTCAGGAACGCACAGGCTGCTGAATCTTTTGTACAAAAGATACCAAACACAGTAGAACCAGAGCCTGACATCTGTACGAAAGATGCACCAACATCCTTCAAGTCTTGCAAACCTTCTCCAATCAACGGATACTGCTGCACCAAGGGTGCTGTGAAGCTGTTTACAAAATCCCATGATTCCACAGGCTTTGAATAAACACCTTCAAGTTGTTCAGCGGAATAACCATTCCAATTCCAATCTGGTCCATTCCATTGATCCACAAGTCTATAAGCCTCTCCCGTGGAACTATGGACATCCGGACAAATTAAAACGAAGAATAAGTCTCGCCTCGGAATGATAGGATCAACAATTTCACCTCTACCACTTACAAGTGCTGCAAAGGGCACTGTTACATCGTTACATTCCGTAAAAAAGAATACGTCACTTCCCACCTTACTAGCGATATATCGCTTTTGTTCTAAAGATAAGCCTGTGCCGTACACTGCATCCAAGGCGTTGATTAGTGAAGCTGCATCGGAGGATCCTCCGCCTAAACCTGCTCCAGATGGAATATTCTTTTCCAAATAAATCGTAGCAGATTCAGATACATCTGTCACTTCGCAAAACACTTCGTATGCAGACGTAAGAGTATTTTTCTCCGGAAGCACCATCCCATTACAAATAACGTGACACTTACTTCCAGAATCTCCAGTCCGCTGCAAGGCCAGCTTATCGTAAAATGGTATGGTTTGAAAAATACTCTCAATCCCATGATATCCATCTGCACGAGCCGGCATAACACGAAGACCTATGTTAATCTTCGCAGGAGCCAAAACACGTACATCACATAACATAAGCATAGGCATTATACAAAAAGTTTCATTATTTGTCAAACCCTTATACTAAAGTTGAACCTTTCTTTTCTTAAAAAATTTCTATATTCTCTTTTTTTATATAAGGCTAGTTGACAGAGATTCTAGCCACAGATAATATAGGCTTATAATTCTACACACAACGAGGATACTTGTACATGCCCTATGCAAGCGACACGCTGGAAATTACCTTATTAGGTGACTATGGATTTGACCATAGTTATGAAGATGAAGGCTATCTTGAAGATGATGACTTTGAAGATGATGATTTTGACGATTTTGAAGATGATGAATTCTTGGATGAGGACTTTGAAGAGGAAGCATATGATGAAGATGACGAGGAGTCTCTCTACGATATGGATGAATCCGACGAAGATTACGATGATTATGACTGATTAAGCTAAATAATGTTTTACTTCAATGATGCCTTCTTTTTAGAAGGCATTTTTTGTTTAAAAGAAAAGCTGCCTCTAGAGAGACAGCTTTTTTGTACGTAGTATGCTCTACTGTTAGAAACTATTTTGCATAAGTAGCAATAAATACACCCGCAGCAATAGCAGTACCAATAACACCAGAAACGTTTGGTCCCATAGCATGCATCAACAAGAAGTTTGATGGATCATACTCCAAGCCAACCTTGTTGGAAACACGAGCTGCCATTGGTACAGCTGATACACCAGCAGAACCGATGAGAGGGTTAATTTTTTCCTTCAAGAATATATTCATCAACTTGGCCATGAGCAAACCACCAGCAGTTGCAACAGCAAAGGCCAGCAATCCCAAAGCGATAATTCCCAAGGAGTTTCCATTGATGATTTTTTCAGGGGTCATCTGAGAGCCAACACCCAAGGACAAGAGGATTGAAACGATATTCAATAACTCATTTTCCATGGTTTTGGCAAGACGGTCTACTACACCACACTGCTTAACAAAGTTACCAAAAGCCAACATACCAATCAAAGGAGCGGCAGCAGGCAGCAACAAAATTGTAAGTATCAACAACAACAGAGGGAAGATAATCTTCTCTGTTTTAGATACATAGCGAAGCTGATTCATCTTGATCTTTCGCTCTTTTTCTGAAGTTAAGAGCTTCATGATGGGAGGCTGAATCATAGGAACCAAGGCCATGTAGGAATAGGCAGCAACGGCAATAACAGCCATCATTTCTGGAGCAAGCTTACCAGACACATAGATGGAAGTAGGACCATCTGCACCACCGATAATGGCAATGGCTGATGCCTGCAACATATTGTAGTCAATTCCAGGAATCAGGTTCATCAATGCAACACCGAAGAGGGTAAAGAATACACCCAACTGTGCAGCACCTCCCAGCAATGCCATTTTGGGATTGGCAATAAGGGGACCAAAGTCAGTCATGGCACCAATACCCATAAAGATCAGCATTGGGAAGAACTCATTTCCTACACCAGCATCATAGATGATGCGAAGCATACCAGTTCCCTCATTAAACATACCTGCACCAGGAACGTTTACCAAGATGGTACCAAATCCGATAGGAATCAGCAACAAGGGCTCAAACCCTCGGAAGGCACCAAGGTATACAATCAAGAAACCGATTGCCATCATCAAAAGCTTCTGCCAACCAGGAGCTGTAATTCCAGCAAAGGGATCTTCTGCAGCTACGTGCTCAGGAGCTGGGATTTCCCCATTGATAATTTGGTTAATACCAGTATTTTCCCAAATATTCTTGACAAAGCTGAGAGGGTCAATAAAGGGAACATTTTCTGATCCCTTAATGATGGCAGTTCCCATTGTTCTAAAGGAAGCCACATCCCCACTGTCATTAGTGGCAAATACGGTGGAACAAACTGAGATTACCATGGCAATACCAAGGATAATCATCATAGCGTTCAACACCTGCCGCTTGTATGCATGTTGATTATGTAACATACTCACACCCCTTAACGGATCTCTGCCAGAGCCTGACCAGCGGAAATCTGAGAACCAGCTGTACACAGGAAGTGAACGACACCGTTTGATGAAGCCTTAATTTCTAGCTCCATCTTCATAGATTCAATCATGATAATGGTGTCTCCAGATTTAACAGAAGCACCTTCTGCTACCATAGTCTTCAACAAAGTTCCTGCCACAGGAGCAGATACAACCACACCACCGCTCGGAGCAGCAGGGGCAGGAGCGGCTACAGGAGCAGCAGGAGCTGCAACGGGAGTGGGAGCAGCTACAACGACACCGCCTCCAATATTGGCAATAACTTCACCAGCAGCAATCTGAGTTCCAGGCTGAACAGTGAAGGTAATAGGTCCATCTGCAGTAGCTTTAACTTCAAGCTCCATCTTCATGGACTCAATCATTACAACGGTATCACCCTTCTTTACGTTTGCACCAGAGGAAACCACATGTTTCAGCAAGGTTCCTGCCACAGGAGCAGTAACAGAAGCACCTCCAGAAACAGTTACTGCAGGAGCAGCAACAGGGGCAGTACCAGGAGCACCAAAACTTACGTTATAAGCTGTTCCATTTACATTTACGCTCATGGTATCACCAGCAGGACCAGTTGTTACGTTGTAAGCTGTTCCATTTACTGTTACACAGTAGCTACCACCCTGAGAAGGAGCTGAGGTAGGAGCAGCTGCAGCGGGTGCAGCCTTAACAACAAAGGAGTCGGAGGAAACAGGACCATTTGCACGCTCTTTGAAGAACTTGGGAGCAACCTTGGGGAACATTGCATAAGTAAGGGTATCTTCTTCTGAACCATTTCCACCATTTGCTTTGGCCTCTTCCACCATTTTTTCCCACTCATTGGGGATATTGTCAGCAGGACGACAAGTGATAGCAGCATCCATCTCGTTCTGCTTGAGAGATTCCTTCAGCAAGTCTTCGTTTACAGGAGCGGGAGTCTTTCCGTACTTACCTGTTACCAAGTCACGTGTTTCCTGGGTCAACTTAGCATAGCGACCAAAGAGTACATTGAATACAGCTTGGGTACCAACAATCTGGCTAGTGGGTGTAACAAGAGGAATGTATCCACAATCCTTCTGAACAACCTGAATCTCTTTCAATACGTCGTCAATCTTGTCAGATGCACCTTGCTCTTTCAACTGGTTCTCCAAGTTAGAAAGCATTCCACCGGGAACCTGAGAAGCCAAGATACGAGTATCTGCACCCAAGAAGCTAGACTCAAACTTTGCATACTTTTTGCGAACGTCACGGAAGTAAGCGGCAATCTCCAACAAGGTATCCAGATCAAGACCAGTGTCCAAATCACTTCCCTTCAGCATTTCCACCACTGTTTCTGTGGGACTGTGGGAAGTTCCCATGGACATGGAAGAAATGGCTGTGTCCATAATTTCTGCACCAGCTTCAGCAGCCTTCAGTAAGGTGGCTACAGACAAACCAGTGGTGGCATGGGTGTGGATTTCGATGGGAAGATCAACCTTTGCCTTGATGGCCTTTACCAAATCGTAGGCCTCAAAGGGCTTCAGCAAGCCAGACATATCCTTGATACAGATAGAGTCAGCACCGAAGTCAGCATAGGACTTGGCTAAATCGGCGTAAATCTCTTTTGTATGGTAGGGTGTAGTGGCATAAGAAATAGCCATCTGAACATGCTTTCCAGTTTTTTTAGCAGCATCAGTGGCACGCTTTAAGTTACGAGGATCATTACAAGCATCAAAAATACGGAAAATACCAATACCGTTACGGGCAGCAGCCTCAACGAACTTATCTACAACATCATCTGCATAATGGCGATATCCCAACAAGTTCTGACCACGAAGCAACATCATGATAGGAGTATTGGGCAATGCAGCATGCAATTTTCTCAGGCGTTCCCATGGATCTTCATTCAAAAAGCGAATACAGGAGTCGAAAGTTGCTCCACCCCAACCTTCCAAGCTAAAATATCCTACGGAATCCAACTTACTACAAATAGGCAACATATCTGCAGTGGTCATACGTGTTGCATGAAGTGACTGATGAGCATCACGCAACACCAAGTCAGAAATCTTTACGTTCTTTGCCATATTAAAATCTCCTCGTTAATTAACTTTGTTTTTCCCGGATTGCGGCGGCAATGGCGGCAATTACGGCTCCGTCCTGTCCCGTTGAGACAGGTGCAGCAGATGGTTTCTGTTGTTCAACAGGTTCCTGATCAAGTTTTAGTGCATGTAAAGCCTTGTGAGCCAAAGTCATACACACAATAAGGATAACCAGGAAGGCAAAAACAACACCCATTCCCAACAAGGTCAAGAAGAGACTCTGCTGGAGCATGTCAATTATTGTCATACGTCCTCCATATAAAATATGATCTACGATTTCAAGAAAACAGTATAGAAGAATACACTTTTTTTTTCAAGTCGAGATAAATTTATCGTTTAAATCTGATAATGAAGACAAAGAGGTAAAATTTAGAATAAATCAGCCATACCGTAGAGTTTTCCAGGAACTAGGCGCCCTTCATCCAAAGCTGTCTTGAGACGAACAATGGCTTGAACGGCACCGCTGGCAAAGCCTTCTCGGGAACGGGCACGGTGGGTAAGTTCTATGGTGTCGGCGGGAGAATCGAAGAATACCGTATGAGTACCAGGTACGGAACCAGAACGAGTACTGGAAACGTGAAGCTGGTGAGGTTGAGGTTTTTCGTGGAAGGCATCCACCACCATTTCAGTCTTTGCACCATTGGCATTCATAATACGGCGGGCAATTTCCAAGGCAGTACCAGAAGGACTATCGGCCTTGCGGATATGATGAGCTTCCCAAGTTGCCACGTCGTATTCACTGTAATCTTTTAAAAGACGAGTAGCTTCTTCTACAATGCGGTAGAACATGTTCACACCAACGGAAAAGTTGGCGGAGCGCATCAAGGTACCACCACACTGAGCAGCAAGGTCAGCGACTTCTGCCTCTTGGTCAGTCCAACCAGTAGTTCCTACCACTAAGGGAATGCCTGTGGGCAGGAGGCAACGAATATTGGCCATAACTGCAGAAGGATGGCTGAATTCGATGATTCCTTCAGCACCACTTTCTTTGATAGCTGTAGCGAGACTGATAGAATCACCAGCAGTAAAGGTGAAGGAGGCATCCTTGGCCATGGGATCAGCAGTAATTACCACCTGATGCCCAGCAGCTTCAGCACAAGAATGAATCATGTGGCCCATTTGACCGTATCCTACAATTGCAATCTTCATTTTTGCCTCCTTATGATTTACTTATGCAGGGAAATATGCTTCGTGAAGGGTTTGTACCACAAGATCTGCTTCTGAGTCGTCGCAAATCATACTGATATTAACCTTGGAAGCACCCTTACTAATCATCTGTACGTTAATATTTTTCTTTACCAAAGCGGCAAAGCCGTCGGCCAAAATTGAGGTTGCCTTGTCGGCATCACAAATAACCGTAACGATGGACTTGTTTCTCTTGCATTCTGTAGTTGCTAAGCCCTGCATATCAGCAAGAAGCCCACTAATATCACCCTTGTTGTTGATGGTAAGGGAGATAGAAACTTCACTGGTGGCAATAACGTCAATGCTGATATCCCATTTCAGGAACTGATTGAAGATATGGGCCATAAAACCAGAGGCTCCAATCATTCTGGTGGAAACAATATCCAACAAGGTAACGTTCTTAACAGAGGTAATTGCACGAACAGGCCCTACCTCAGTAGTATGCTCATTTACAATAATGGAACCAGGGGATTCAATATTGTAAGAATTCTTTACTCGAACAGGAGTGCCTGTCTTGCGGCAGGGAACCATGGAACGAGGATGAAGGACCTGAGCACCAAAATAAGCCAACTCTGCAGCTTCTTCATAGGTAACTTCTGGTACGGTACGGGCTTGGGAAACGATGCGGGGATCAGCAGTAAGAATACCGTTTACATCCTTCCAAGTTTGCACCTCATCTGCACCCAGGGCAGCTCCCAACATGGTGGCAGTAAGATCGCTTCCACCACGACCGAGGGTGGTAATATACCCCTTCTTGTCCTTTGCAATAAAACCGGTTACCACAGGAATAGCCGTAAGTTCTCCAGTTTTATATCCACCAAGAGCCTTTGGAATTAAAGCCCAAGACTCTTCGAGCAACTCCGCAGACATGAAGTTAGAGTCAGTGAGAAAGCCCACATCCCAAGCATCGTAGTGCTGGGCGGGAGTACCAATTTTATTGAGGTAAGCAGCAGTGAGACGAACGGAAAGTCGTTCACCAAAGGAAACTAGGTAGTCTCGAGTCCGCTTTGTCAATTCTTTTAGAAGGGAAATACCAGTCAGGAGGGTATCAAGCTCTTCCAGCAATTCTTGAATGGGAGCAAAATCCACCCCCAGAATATCGGCAGTCTCCCGATGGAGGGCTTCTATTCGAGCGATGGCAACCTCACCCTTCACTGCCATATCGGCAGCTTCCAGCAGATGGTCAGTGGTGTCTCCCATAGCAGAAAGCACAACAATAGGCTTTCTGTCTGCATAAGACTCAATAATAGAAGCAACATGCTTAATCCGTTCCGCATTGGCAACGGATGACCCACCAAATTTCATGACAACCATGGCAAAGTCCTTCCATAAAAGATGTACAAAATTCGGCTGCAGTCAAACTACAATCCGTGAAGGGTATTGTAACAAAATACGACTTTTATAGCAAGGCTTGAATTTTAGGCCCTAGAAGGTATTTTTTCAAGTTTAGCCCTTTGTTTTTTGATTTCCCCTTGTCCCCACTAGTTCACCATGATAGAATGAACCATGATTCACACAAAAAATTTTCACTCTAAAATCAAACTCATTTTCTTGAGTCTATTTTTTTTAGCAGGAAGCATGACCTTTTCCCAAACAGAGGGAGATTTTCAGCACTTAACGGTGCCCATGGAGCCAGCCTTTACCTACATTTCTCAATATGAGCGGGATACAGGGCTTTTTTCTTCCAGCTTAACTGGTGCAGACCTTATTAAAGTGGGCTTGGATTTTTCTTCCTGTGCAGCAGAAACGGAAGCAGGCCAGGTGGTGATGAGCCAGTACAACAAGCTGGTTCAAGAAGTGCAATCTTCCCAATACCAGAAAATGGATGCAGTTGAACGGGGAGAGGCAATTCTCAAACTTATATATCGAGATGTGCTCAAAAAATACGTAAAACTGGAATCAAGTATTGATGTGATGTTTCAGAAGGGACAGTATAATTGCGTTTCCTCCACCATTCTTTACGTAGCCTTGGCCAAGGAAGCTGGCTTTGAAACGGTCATTTACAAAACAAAGGACCATTGCTTTTGTGCTGTTAGAATAGATGATAGACTGATTGAAGTGGAAACCACCAATCCCTATGGCTTTGATCCGGGAACAAAAAAGGCTCTACCGGCCAAAAAAAACGGACGTTCAAGCTGGGCGGTTATTCCACAAAAATCATACCAGAATAAGATTATTGTGAGCGACCGAGTGTTAGCCTCCTTGGTGGGGGGTAATATCAGCACGCTAGCCATGAAAAACAATGATTATCGGCTGGCAGTTCCCCTGTCTATTGCCCGTTATGAGCTGACCTACAAGGAAGAAACCACGGGAGCTCAACAGGTAAAAGAAGAATTTGACATTGTAGCCACAAATTACGTTTCCCACCTGCAAAGGATAGGACGCTCTCAAGCGGCTTTGGAATGGATGGAGAAGGCTATTAACAAGTGGGAAGTTGGTTCCATCTGGCAAGATTGCATCGATGTGGTGGTGCACAATTCCGTGGTGCAGTATTTGAATCAAGCCCATGTTCAAGAAGCACAAGAAATCTACGAGGCTTGGGAACAGCGGCTTTCTGAAAAAGCTCGAGAAGAAGTGGCATTGAATGTGTTCATAGGGAGCATGGATGCAGAAACCACCAATTTGGAGCCAGCTGAAGCACTAGCCTTTTTGCAAACCATGGAGGAGCATCCTGTGGCATCCACAATAAAGGGAGCGGCAAAACTCAAAGAAAACCGTGAATATGTGTGGCAGCGGCAGATTAAAGCCTTGGTGGACCAGCAAAAATACCTAGAGGCAGCGGCAGTAGCTCGTCAAGGGGTTTTATCTTTGGGAACTAGTGCTACACTGTCCAGCTTGGAAAAACAATGTCTGAACAACCATGCCATAATCGTTCACAATAGCTATGCTGCCTTGTTCAACCAGAAAAAATATCAGGAAGCTTTGGAAGTGGTACAGCAGGGCTTAATGGAAGTGCCGGGAAATAGAACGCTGCAATCAGACTTGAAAAAAGTACAACAGGCTATGAAGCAGTAAATCCAAGAAAAGGTAAACAAAAGTTTTTTTATCCAAAATCAATTAAAAAAGCCTGTGGATTTTTCATTCCACAGGCTTCTTTTTTATGCAACAATTACTGCACCTTATTCTGTAGCAACCGTTTGGGGAAGAATCAGATTCAAGAAAATTCCCACAACAGTAGCAAGGGCAACACCACCCAAAGAAAAAGTAAATTCTTGTCCTACATTGAATTGTAGGATTCCACCACCGATTCCAATAACTAAGATTACAGATGAAATGGTAAGATTTCGCTTATCCTTGTAGTCAACTCCGCTTTCTACAATGGTGCGAAGTCCACTGGAAGCAATCAGTCCGTATAACAGCATGGAAATACCACCCATAACAGGATCAGGAATGGTATTGATAATAGAACCGAACTTCTGGATAAAGGACAAAAGCAGGGCAATTACAGCAGCACCGCCAATAACCCACACGCTATACACCTTGGTAATGGCCATAACACCGATGTTTTCTCCATAGGTAGTGTTTGGAGGTCCACCCCAAAGGGCAGCCCAAGAAGTGGCGAGTCCGTCTCCCAGCAAGGTACGGTGCAAACCAGGCTCCTTGTAAAAGTCCTGGCCTACAACGCGGGAAGTAACCAAGGTGTCTCCCAGGTGCTCGCAGATGGTGGCCAAGGAAACGATGATAAAGGTAATGATGGGCACAATGCCAAACTTTGGAATAGCAAAGTGAGGAACACCGAACCAGTCAGCTTCATACACAACGGTAAAATCAATGAGTCTGTAGGCAGGGAACACCATACCCATAAACAGGGTAAACAGATAACCGCCTGCTAAACCGGTCAGGATAGAAATGGTGTTGAAAAACCCCTTGAAAAAGATGGAGGCAATAATGGCAATGGACAAGGTAACTAAGGCGATGGAAAAATACACCAAGGAATACTGATCCCCGTTCATCATGGCAGAGGTCATGGCAGTGGGTGCCAAGTTCAAACCGATAACAATGATAACAGAACCAATAACAACGGGGGGTAAGGCTCGATCTAGCCACTTTGTTCCTGCAATCCGAATAATTCCTGCTACAACAGCATAAAAAAGACCGGCACAAAAGGCACCACCCAAGGCATAAGGCATCCCGAACTCAGCAGAAACACCAATCAGGGCAGGAATGAAGGCAAAGGATGAGCCCAAGAAGGCAGGAACCTTTGCTCCCGTAATCAAAATATACAACAAGGTACCTGTTCCAGCCGTAAACAAGGCAGTAGAAGGATTTAACCCTGTAAGCAAGGGAACCAATACGGTGGCTCCAAACATTGCAAAGACGTGCTGGAAACTGAGGGGAACCCAGCTTACCAGAGGCGGCCGGTCGGAAGGCCCCAAAATCTGATCATTCTTTGACATGATATCTCCTCTCTCAGCCTACTCCCTCAAAATCCCTCTGAAGGCTGGCTGCGAAATTAAACTTCCCTATAATACCACAAAAAGAAAGAGTCGTAAAGACGACCCTTTCTTCAGAGTACATTGGTAATCACTAAGTTTCGGAACGAAACTCGCTAAGCTGGCCGAAGGCCAGCGACTAGCCATTCTACCCGAGTTTCGGAACGAAACTCGTTAAGCTGGCCAAAGGCCAGCGACTAGCCATTCTACCCGAGTTTCGGAACGAAACTCGTTAAGCTGGCCGAAGGCCAGCGACTAGCCCTTTACAGCTCCAGACAAGACACCCTTGATGATGTATTTTTGGCAGGACAGGTAGAAGATAACAACAGGAAGCATGGCAAGCACCAACATAGCCATCATGGCTCCCATGTCTACCGCACCATAACCGCCCCGCAGGTACTGAATGGCAATGGGAATGGTTTTGTAATCTGTTCCGATAGTAAGATAGGGCAAAAGATAGTCATTCCAAACCCACATAATTTCCAAAATGGCAATGGTAATGCCAGTACTTTTCAGCATGGGAACAATAACATGGAAGAAGATTTGTGGAGGTGTGGCACCGTCAATCATGGCAGCCTCTTCCATGGACAGGGGAATTGACTTGATAAAGCCAGAGAACATGAAGGTGGACATACCACAGCCAAAACCAATGTAAATCAGGATAATTCCAATGGGATTGTCCAGGTGTAGCATGTTTGCCATTTTACTCATGGTAAACATTACCATCTGGAAGGGCACAATCATGGAGAATACCAAGCTATAGTACACAGCACTGGTGAACTTGTTCTTGACTCGAGTAATGAACCAGGCAAGCATACTGCTAATGAGCAAAATACCTGACACAGAAGCCACGGTAATCCACAGAGAATAACCAAAGGCCTTGAAGAATTTAATTTTGGTAATACCAGTGATGTAGTTGGACAAGCCCACAAAGGTAGGATTGTCGGGGTTAGTAGAAGGCAGCAAGAAAGGCTCTGTGGAAATAAAGAGTCGCCCCTTGAAGGAGTTCATGAGAACCACCGCAATGGGAACTAGCACGTAGATTGCAGCAACCACTAAAAAAGCAAAGATAAACCACTTGGTAGACTTGTTCTTTTGAATCATGCTCATTGCTCCACCTCCTTACCACGAGTAATCCGCAACTGTAACAAGGCAATAGCGGCAACGATGATGGTGAACACCACCGCTTTTGCTTGGCCAACGCCTTCAAATCCAGTGCGACCGTAGAAGGTATTGTAAATATTCAAGGCTAAAAGCTCTGTTTGCTTTCCTGGCTCACCAGCAGTTAAGGCCAAGTTCTGGTCAAAGAGCTTAAAGCCATTTGTTACCGTCATAAAAAGACAGATTGTTATGGAAGGCATTACGCTGGGAATGATAATCTTGGTGAGAGTTGTCCACCAACCAGCCCCATCAATGGCGGCGGCTTCCAGCATATCTCCAGGAATATTCTGAATGGCTGCAATGTAAATAACCATCATGTAGCCCACGTTCTGCCAGTTCATCAGCACCACCAATCCCCAAAATCCATATTTGGGATCGCTGACAATGGTAGCCCCGTACTTGTACAGTACACCGTTAATAATTACCTGCCAAATCCAGCCTAAAACAATGCCGCCAATAAGGTTTGGCATAAAGAAGATGGTACGAAACACGTTAGTTCCCGGCAGCTTTTTGGTAAGCATTAAGGCAAGGGCAAAGGCAAAAAAATTAATGGACAAAACGGATACAATGGTGAACTTGACCGTCAGCCACAGGGCTGAGTTAAAATAATTATCGATGGTAAAGGCCTTTACGTAATTGTCTAGCCCCACCCACTGAGCGTTGGTCACATTAGTAAATTCACAAAAAGACAGGTAGATTCCCATAAGCATGGGAATGAGAAAGGCAATGAGAAAGCACAGAATACCTGGCAGGGCAAAAAGGGGAAAATATTTTCCCAATGATTTTTCCATAACCATACTGAATCTCCATAAAAAAAGGGACCCGCACCTCAAAAGACACGAGTCCCCTCTATCAATTACTTACTTGTTCTTGATGCTCCATTCAGCGGCCCACTGATCCTGAGCTGTCTTTACAACAGTGTTCCAGTCAGCCTTTCCTTCAAAGTAAGCCAACAATGCGGAACCCAATGCATTCTTCCACTCTTCGGAAGGAATGGCAGCAAAGGTCCAACCGATGGAAGTAACACCGCTCTTGTTCATCCAGATGCTTACCTGCTGAGAAAGAGGATCGGTAGGAAGTTCGGCCTCGCTGAAGCTATTGAAAGGAGTGATGAATTTCAGGTCTTCAGAAACAAGTTTCTTTCCAGTGGGGGAGCTAAACAACCAGGTCAAGAATACATCTGCAGCAGCTTGGGCCTCTGCACTGGCATTCTTGTTGATACACAGATAGTTTTCTGTTCCCACGCACAAACCTGCATTCAT
>JAGBXW010000084.1 GCA_017629095.1 Treponema sp.
ATTTCCAATGCCTTGGTGGTACCAGTAACGTGACTACAGGTTCCCATGGCTACTCCCACTGCAACAGGATTTGTTATCTTGAAAAGTTTTGCAAGGGAAGGGCAAACCAAGGCTCCAAAGTTACCGGTAATGATGATGCCTGCAACAGTAATGGCAGGAATTCCTCCAAAGGCTTCTGCAAGGCTCCATCCAATAGCTGTAGTAACAGATTTTGGAACGAGGGAGAGTATTACTGTCCAATCAAGATTAAACCAACGTCCCATCAAGATAATACTTCCAACAGCTGTAAAAGAACCTACAATGGTCCCTACCAAAATGGGCAGGATGTTTTTCTTTAATGTTTCCAGCTGTTCATACATGGATACTGCCAGTATGGAGGTAGCAGGGGCTAGGAAGATGGCTATCATGTAGCCACCAATATAGTAGCTTTCGTAGGGAATTTTCGTAAAGCCTAAAAAGAGGCAGCAGACTACAATGGCTATTAACAGGGGATGGGTTATAGGATGCTTCCATTTTTTGTAGATAACAAGTCCCAGCTGGTAGGAAAAGATAGAAAGACAGATGCCAAAAAATGGAGAGTTAATGAAGGTGGTCCAGAGGGTCATAAGTGTCTCATTCATTGTTGTCTCCTTGGAACTGAGCTTGTGAAATGGATTTTTTCTTTTGGGTCAGTTTCATGGTGAGGTTTACCGCAAAGGCTGTGACCAAAAAGGTAAGAATGGTAGAAACCATGCTGATAACCAACAGGGGAATCAAAATTTCTTTCAGCAGCTCTGTGTGCTGAATGATGCTAACACTGGAAGGAACTAAGAAAAATGCCATGTTCTGCTTTAAGAACTGGGCCTTTTCTCGGATGTGATGAATCTTCATTACCCGCACCAGCAGCAGGATGAAAATGATTATCATTCCGATGATATTTCCCGGAAGGATGAAGGGCAGTATGGAGGAAAGAGCTTCTCCCACCAGACAAATGCCAAGGACAATGCCAATCTGTAACAAGATATTCATGCCCCACATAATGCCACTTTTTGGAGATTCTTGCAATCGAGGTGGTGCAAATCCTTACTTTCGTGGAGGTGGTGGCAAAACTACTGGAAGAAGGTTGGCGGGTGGCTGTCGTGTGGGAATGCTCCATCACCGGGCGGAGACGGGCAGACAAAATTGCCAATGTGGCGGAATGGCTTGCTTGGTGGTTAGAGGAAGACTTTTACGAGCCATTTGTGGAGGTGTAGGATGTCAATGTCCGGAAAATAAATTGCCCTTTCGTCACAGCGCTAACAGCCACTTCCAGGCGGGAAGCACTTCGATTTGGATTCCGTCAAAAGCAAGGAGATCCTCCTCCTCGTAGGTGATGATCACAAATCGCTGGGCCTCCCCAAGGATTTTACTTGCTTTCTTGAGGGAGTCTATTTCCCTGCTGTTGGAGATGCTGGATACTGAGTAGGCAACTTGGATGGCGGTGCCAGTGGTAGCAACAAAGAAGTCTATGTCCAGTTCCGCTGATTTTAGGAAATGGACCTGGTCCTTGTACTTGTCTTTCAGACTGAGTGCCACAAGGTTTTCCAGAAGTCTGGTTTCCCCTTGGATAAGGAAGAGGTTGAGCAGTCCGTTGTCGCTAAAGTAGTATTTTGGTGTGGTCTCTTTTTCCACAAACTTGGAGAAGTAGTTTCTGACCGCAAAAAGCAGGTAGGATTCCTGTGCAAATCCCAGGTAGTCGATGACCACATCCTTGCTGATGGGGATACCTACTGTTTTCAGGATGTTGTGGAGTCGTGAGTAGGAGATTTCGTCCTTTACCGACTCTGCGATTTTATTCATCATGATTTTCAGTCCACTGGTATTTCTGATTTTGTTCCGCACCGCCATGTCACCCAGCAGAATTTTCTGGTAGACGCTTGAGACATATTCCCGCTTGTCTCGGAAGGATAAGGCTTCTGGGAAACCTCCAAAATAAAAGTATTCCTCAAATTCCCGCTTGATTTTTCCCTGGGATTTTGTTCCCAGCAATGTGGAATCTGTAAAAGTCGTATTCTTTGCCGCAAGGAATTCCCGGAAGTTATAGGGAGTGACGTGTTTTGTAAGGTAGCGTCCTCCCAACCGCTGCTCAATCTCACTGGAAAGCATGGTGGCGTTGCTGCCGGTGATGAATACATGCTCCTTGAAATCTGCCATACGGCGGGCAAATCCCTCCCAGCCAGAAATATTTTGTATCTCATCTAGGAAGAACCAGCCTTTCTTGTCACTGAGTTCCGCCTGGACAGCAACTATGTCGTTGAAGTCGTTCACCGTAAATTCATTCAGTCGCTCGTCTTCAAAGTTGATGTATATGATCTGGTTCCACTCCACACCTGAAGCCACCAAATCTTGGATGATTTTGTAAAGCAGTGTGGATTTTCCCGCCCGGCGTAGTCCCACCAGCACATAGTTTGCCTGTACATCAAAATCGTATTCCCTGTCCACAATGCTGAGATTCCTGATCATTTCATGATTGTCATATATGATTGCTTTCAATACGGTATGATTCATGCTGCCTCTTCTGAAACATTGTCGATTATATTATATTATTATTATATTATTTTGTCGAGTATAATCGACAAAATGGGCTGCTGGAGAATTCCACTGGAAGAGGGTGGAGACTACAGCGGCCCTCCCCCACCGCTTTTGACGATGTAGGGCGTTGGGATGTAGGCTTTGTTATCTTGCCAAAGGTTTCTTTCCACTTACCTATGATTTCAAATGAACGAATTTCTATAATTCGCATTATGTCCGTAATGTGGCTGAGAATCTGTCTGAATTGTTGCTAAGCCGAGATTATTCAGCAGTAACTAGCGAGCATTTCCTCTAACTCTTTTTTAGTCATGCCGTTTGCAAGCGCTTTCTTTTTATAATTTTCACATTCTTCTTCATCTTCCAATAATGTATAGATGATGATGAGATATTTGATTGATGGAAGGATTTTAGGGTCATATTCTAGGGCTTTTTTTGCATTTTCTATGGCTTTGTCAAACTCACCCATTATAAAATATATCCCTGCAAGACTATTATAGGCAAAGGTATTTTTTGAATCGATTAGAAGGGCCTTTTTACAAGCTTCTATTGCCTTTTCTGTCTGGCCATTTTTTCTATATGAATTTGCTACATTTGAATATATTATACTGTCTGCAAGTCCATATTGAATCAATTCTTCATAAATTAGGCAGGTTTTATCAGTATCACCTGTTTCCTCATGGTTTAAAGCAAGAAACAGCTTTGTTACATATTTTTCATTGAGGGTTTTGCAGTCTGGTAACAAGGATTCCAATAGTTGAATTGATTTATCAAATTTGTCTTCATTCAATAGCTTTATGGCTTTCAAAAGCTTTTTCAGAGATTTCTTATCATTAGAAAATGAATCTCGTATAAAGTCCTTGTAATTTTTTTTATAATAAGACAATGATTTTTTTTTAGTGTTACCATTGTACATTCGGAACAATCCCACAAGGAGGGCAACAAAAAATGTAAAGGCGTGTTTGTTTTCAAGAAGAATTGCAGCTTCTTCATTAAAAAAATTATTGTAAAGAAGAAGCCCAACGCAAAAAATTGCCAAGGAACTATACAATAGAAATATGATTTTTCTTGCCACTACGGAATCTCCATATACTACAAAATTCTGTTGGCAATTTTATCAAAGTAAAGTGTGATTTTCAATATGGAAACTGCTCCTTCTTCCCCCTCCACAAACTCTAATTTCTTTTCCTACTTGTATTGTAGAAAATGGCTTTTTTGTGGTAATATTACAGGATCTTTACTAAAATTTAAGTAGAAAATTTTTACAGTTCTTTGGGGGTAATGACTATGAAGAACGCTTACGTAAAGCGAGTTTGGGAGCAGGTTCAGGCAAAGAATAGCCACGAAAGTGAGTATTTGCAGGCTGTTCAAGAGGTGCTGGAGTCTTTGGAGCCAGTGGTAGAAAAAATGCCTGAGTTGGAAGCCAACTCCATCTTGGAGCGGATTGTGGAACCGGAGCGTGTCATTATGTTCCGTGTACCTTGGATGGACGATTCTGGCAAGGTGCAGGTAAACCGTGGTTTCCGTGTTCAGTATAATAGTGCCATTGGTCCTTACAAGGGTGGTATCCGTTTCCATCCCTCCGTTAATTTAAGTATTTTGAAGTTCTTGGGATTTGAGCAGGTATTCAAGAACAGTCTTACCACCTTGCCCATGGGTGGTGGTAAGGGTGGATCTGACTTTGATCCTCGTGGCAAGTCCGATGCCGAGGTAATGCGTTTCTGCCAGTCTTTCATGACAGAGCTGTATCGTCACATTGGTGCAGACACTGACGTTCCTGCTGGTGACATTGGTGTTGGTGGCCGTGAGGTTGGCTATATGTTCGGTCAGTACAAGCGGATTTGCAACGAGTTTACTGGTGTATTGACTGGAAAGGGCTTGCAGTTCGGTGGTTCCTTGATTCGTCCTGAAGCTACTGGTTATGGTTGTGTATACTTTGCCCAGAATATGCTGGCTGTAAAGGGAGACGATTTCAAGGGCAAGGTTTGTGCTGTATCTGGCTCTGGCAACGTAGCTCAGTTCTGTGCAGAAAAGCTGATTCAGCTGGGAGCAAAGCCTGTTACCCTGTCTGACTCCTCTGGATTCATCTATGACCCAGATGGAATCGATGCTGAAAAGCTTGCCTTTGTAAAGGAATTGAAGAACGTAAAGCGTGGTCGCATCAAGGAATATGTAGAAAAGTATCCTAGTGCCACCTACACAGAAGGTCAGCGTCCTTGGTCTGTAAAGTGTGACTGTGCCTTCCCCTGTGCTACGCAGAACGAGTTGAACGGTGATGAGGCAAAGGCTTTGATTGCCAACGGTGTAAAGCTGGTGGCAGAAGGTGCTAACATGCCTTCTACTCCAGAAGCTGTAGCTGCCTTCCAGGGGGCTGGAGTTATGTTTGCTCCTGGAAAGGCCTCTAATGCAGGTGGTGTAGCAACCTCTGGATTGGAAATGAGCCAGAACTCTATCCGTATGTCTTGGAGCCGTGAGGAAGTAGACGAGAAGTTGAAGGGTATCATGAAGAATATCCATGACAATGCCTATGCCGCTGCCAAGCAGTTTGGTATGGAAGGCAACTATGTGGCAGGTGCCAATATTGCTGGCTTCTTGAAGGTTGCTCAGGCCATGATTGCCCAAGGCGTTGTGTAAGCCAGGATAGGTTATAAGCCAAAGAGCCTGCCTTGTGGAGATTTCGGTACAGTGGTTTCCACTTGCCTTGTGCTTCACGATGCAGGCTTTATTTTTACAAAGGAGAAATTTATGAAGATTGAAACAGAATGTCTCCACGCAGGCTATACTCCAAAAAAC
>JAGBXW010000085.1 GCA_017629095.1 Treponema sp.
ATCGGGAATGATGCTGTCATCATCTTCATCGATGTATTCATCATCATCATCAAAGCTGCTGGAAATGGAGGAATTCTTTGCATCCCGAACCAATCCCAGAGGCTCCAACTTGGACAAGAGGATGGATTCCACTTCTTTGGGATTCATATCAAGGGCAAAGGAGATTTCATCTTCCAAAAGTTTCTTTGCTGAATCATAGAGTTTTCGCTCAAGGATTGGCAATTCCTTTACCTTGCTGCGATGATACAAACAGCGAACAATGGTGGCAATGTCCAGCACGCTTCCTTTCTTCAGCAAGTCCAGATTCATCTGGTACCGCAATTTCCAGTCGGAAGTGATGGGCTCCACTTCTTCTGCCATCATGTCAATGGCCTTTTGTGCTTCCTCTGCAGAAACAATGGCTCGAATTCCCAACTCGTCAACCTTGTCTACAGGAACCATAACCACCATGTCTGAGACTGCAAGGTAGATGACATAATACTGGATCATCTGATCCTTAAATTTCTTCTCTGTAATATTAGTGATTTTGCCAACACCCTGGCTGGGATACACAACCTTCTGATCGATCTGGAATTTATACTCAGGACTGCTCATGATAGTTCTAGTATACCACAAAATTGAGAAATGGTCAAAGAAGGGGAGGGTACTCTAATGGGATACATGAAAAGTGTCTCGTATTCCTCTGGCCTTTCCTCTTTTCCATTTCTTTCCCCCATGGTATACTGCATTTCGTGAACTGTCAGGATTTATATCTGCCCATCTGCCAAGAAGATTTGCAACGTAGGGGCATTCAGCAGCTTGATTTTGTATTTGTTTCTGGCGATGCTTATGTTGACCACGCCACCTTTGCCGCCCCTCTCTTGGGACGTTTACTGGAAAGCAAGGGCTACACCGTGGGTATCATCCCCCAGCCAAACTGGAAAACCACCGCAGATTTTATGAAGCTGGGGCGGCCACGACTGGCTTTTTTAGTAACAGCTGGAGCTATGGACTCCATGGTGGCAAATTACACCGCCAATAACAAGCCTCGCTCACAGGATGCCTATTCCCACGGAGGGGAAGCTGGTCATCGTCCAGATAGAGCCTTAATTACCTATACAGCAAAGATTCGGGAAGCCTACAAGGGAGTTCCTGTGATTATCGGTGGAATTGAGGCCAGTCTCCGCCGTTTTGTCCACTACGACTACTGGTCTAACACGGTGCGCCGTTCAATTTTGCTGGATTCCAAGGCAGACTTATTGATTTACGGCATGGGAGAGCGGCCCTTGCTGGAAATTGCCTCCGCTTTGGCAGAGGGTAAGCCAGTAACAGAAATCCGTGGAGTGCGGGGAACCTGCTGGCGAACAGGCAAGGAATCCGAGCTCCCTGCTGGTTGTGCCAATGGTCAGGGGAAATTTCAGCCCGCCATGAGGATTCCTTCCTTTGGTGAGGTTTCTGCTAATTCAGCGGAAGGAAAAGCCCAATTCGCCCGCTCCTACATCCAGCAGGAACAAAATACCGACGCCATTTCTGCCCACATCTTAATAGAGCAAAGTGAAAGTCGCTATGTGGTACAAGAGCCACCTACCTTGCCCTTAAGTCAAGAAGAATTTGATGAGGTTATGGAGCAGCCCTTTACTCGACGGTGGCATCCCATATACGATACGCCTGCTTCCAACGGAAAGGTGGGAGTACCTGGCTTGGAGGAAGTAAAATTCTCTCTTACCAGCAATCGTGGTTGCTTTGGAGCCTGCTCCTTCTGTGCCATTACCTTTCACCAAGGCAAGCGGATTCAAGCCCGAAGTCACGACTCCCTGGAGCGAGAAGCCAAGCTTTTAATTCAAGAGCCAGATTTTAAAGGCTATATCCATGACGTAGGGGGCCCCACTGCCAACTTCCGCAAGGATGCCTGTGCAAAGCAGGCAAAGGCGGGAGCCTGTCTTCATCGTGAGTGCCTTGGCACGGAGCCCTGTCCCCACTTAGATGTGGACAACAGCGACTATCTGATGCTTTTACGTCGATTAAGAAAGCTTCCTGGAGTAAAGAAGGTTTTTGTTCGCAGTGGTATTCGATTTGACTACTTGATGAAGGAAAAAGATAAAACCTTTTTCCGTGAGTTGTGCCAGCATCACATTTCTGGTCAGCTAAAGGTGGCTCCAGAGCACGTAAACGATAAGGTTTTGTCTTTAATGCGGAAAAGCACCCACCAAGTTTACAAGGATTTTGAGGTGGAATATAAACGAATCAACAAGGAGCTGGGAAAAAAGCAATACCTTGTGCCCTATTTTATTGCAGGTCATCCTGGAGCCGACTTAAATGCCGCCATTGAGGTGGCCCTACATCTGAAAAAAAACGGCTTTGTGCCAGACCAAGTACAAGATTTTTATCCCACACCAGGAAGCTTAGCTACCTGTATGTATTACACTGGCCTTGACCCCCACACCATGGCAGAAATTTACGTGGCTCGTGGTGGCCATGAACGGCGACTTCAGCGGGCCTTGTTGCAATTTAACAAGAAGGAAAATCGCCGCCTTGTGCAAGAAGCCCTAGAAAAGGCTGGTCGTAAGGATTTAATTGGAGTGTTGCGATGAGTTATCCTTCTGAAAGAAAGCTGATTGTTCCTGTTTGCACCATTCCTGCAGAAATCTCACCGCAAGCCCTGCCTTTGGGAGCAGCCTCCATTGTTGCAGCCATCAATCAGAGCTTTGCAGAAAAGCCTCTTGCCCCAGAAACTGTTGTGGAAGCTCGACTCATATCTATTCCACCAGAGTTTCACCGAGCCCAAGATGAGCAAGCCCAAACTCTAGCAAATCTGTTGCTGAAGCTTCATCCTGCTGCCCTTTGTTTCTCTCTTTTTGTGTGGAATCGAACAGTGTTGGCTCAAGTTGCAGCGATCATTCAGGGAAAAGCCTCAGAAATCCCCCTTATTGCAGGTGGACCAGAGGTAACGGCAGGGGCTGCAGACAAGGATCCATTCCATTACTTGGTGTGTGGGGAAGGGGATGAGTCGGTACCGAATCTTTTGCGTCAATTGTTGCAGAAGGAGACTGCTGTTGCAGGTGCTTCCAAGACAGATTCCGATCTTCCACCACGAAAGATTTTTTCTCCCCGTGCCAATCAGGAAAATCTTCCTTCCCCTTATTTGACTGGCACTTTAAATCCTGCTGAATATCAAAACGGTGCCTTGTGGGAGCTTGCTCGTGGGTGTCCCTTCAAATGTGCCTATTGCTACGAGTCCAAGGGTGAAAAGACGGTGGCCTACTTTCCCCTGGAGCGGATTCGTCAGGAGTTAGATTTTTTTGCAAAGCAAAAGGTAAGCCAAATCTTTGTGCTGGATCCCACCTACAATGCAAAAAAAGAGCGGGCGGTGGAAATCCTCAAATTGATTCGGCAAAAGGCCCCAAACGCCTTTTTCCATTTTGAGTGTCGTGCAGAATTACTGAATCCTGAGCTGGTAGCTGCCTTTTCTCGAATTTCCTGTTCCTTGCAAATCGGGTTACAAAGTGCCCGACCAGAAGTGCTGAAACTCGTGGCTCGCAGCATCAATCGAAAGGAATTTGCCGGGAAAATCGCCCTGTTGAACAAGGCAGGCATCATTTTTGGCTTTGATTTAATCTACGGTCTTCCTGGAGACAATCTTGTAGGCTTTAAGGAAAGTATTGATTATGCTATTTCCTTGTATCCTAACAGCTTGGAGATTTTCCGCCTTTCCGTATTGCCTGGTACCACCCTCTTTGATCAAAAGCAGTCATTGGGCTTAGTGGCTCCTGAAACGCCGCCTTATTTGGTGGAATCTACCCCACAATTTTCTGCCAAGGACCTAGACAAGGCAGAAGAGCTAGCTCGTGCCACCAGCTATTTTTATTCCCGTGGGCGGGCGGTAAGCTGGTTCCATTCCCTGCTGAAACCCCTTCGTTGTAGCCCTTCCGTTTTTTTTACTCGGTTTACAGAATTCTTGCAGGCAGAAAATATTCGTATTCCTGCCATTCAAGATGAGTGTAGCCACCATGAGGTGGAACAGGTTCAGCTAAAGTTTATCCAAAATCAATATGGAAGCCCAAAGCTCAAGTCTCTGTTGCCTGCTGCCATAGACCTTATCAAGCTAAACGGAGCCTTTAGCCGAGCCTATGCTGATGGGGAGAAAACCACCCTGAGCTTGACCTTTCACCCCGATGACTTATTAAGTCCTTATTCTCAGGATGTAGCTTTTTTCTGCCAACATGCCAAGAAAACAAAGCTCCACATTGTGGTGCAGCCTGGAAAGAAGGGCGCTGAGTGGCGACAAGTGAAGAAAGTGTAGGCTGGAGAGGCTGAAGAATCAGGACATTCATTTTGAAAGATGGTATACTTTAGTAAGGAGGATTTCATGTTGTACAATTTTGTGGAACTGCCAGACCAAACGATTATTAGTCATTCGGAGATTCTGAA
>JAGBXW010000001.1 GCA_017629095.1 Treponema sp.
AGAAATAATAGCATTAAGTTCGGCACCTTGAGCGAGGGTACGATAAAATAATTTGGAGGATAGGCTATGGGATTGTTAGATGAAGCTGTGGAAATTCCCCGTAAAACAATGGCACTCTTTTTTCTGATTGACACATCAGGAAGCATGAGCGGTTCCAATATTGGCCAAGTAAATGATGCCATGCGGGAAGTGTTGCCAGACCTCAAGGAAATCTCGGACACTAATGCAGATGCCAAGATAAAGATTGCAGTTTTGAGCTTTGCTTCAGGCTGTGAATGGCTTACTCCCGTGCCAGAGGATTTGGACAAGTACAAGTGGAGTAATTTGGTGGCGGATGGGGTTACCGATTTGGGTGAAGCCTGCCTTGAGCTGGAGTCCAAGCTCAATCGTTCCGCCTTTTTGGCGGATGCAGTAGGAAATTACGCTCCAGTTATCATCCTCATCAGTGACGGAGAGCCCACGGACAATTTTAAGGCAGGTATCCAGAAGCTACGGGAAAACAAGTGGTTCAATTCCGCCATCAAGATTGCCTTGGGAGTGGAGGGGGCAGATTTAAGTGTGCTAAAGGAATTTACCGGTAGCACAGAAACTGCCATCTACCTTGCGGACAAGAGTATGTTGAAAAAATTGATTCGCTTTGTATCTGTTACCTCCTCAAAAATCGGAAGCAAGCGCACTGGTGCTGATGCAGCCCAGACACGACAGGAAGAAGTAGCCGCTGCCATTCAGGAAAAGATGGCAGAGCTTGATGCGGAAGACAGCGTTGACGAAGGCTGGTAATTCCATGGAAACTGGATTTCCGCAGATGGAATTTGCGGTGACGGTGCAAGGAGAAAGTCACCGCAAGCGGGAGCTGCAGCGGGAGCATTTGCTGGCAGGAAGACGATTTCCCTGTCAGGATAGGGCCACTGTCAATGGTTCTTTGGTAGCCTCCGATGGTACTACCTTTAGCTTTATGGGAATCAGTGATGGCCATGGTGGTGCTCCCTATTTTCGCAGTCACAAGGGAGCTGAATTCGCCCTGCAGGTGGTACAGGGCATTGTTTCTCGTCGTATGGACAGGATTAAGGAATTAGTCTCATCAGGAGACTTTGACACCATTCGTTCTCAGTTGGCCTTGGCCATTGTAAAGGACTGGCACAAGCTCATTGACCAAGACTTGGCGGAGCATCCCATCACAAAGGAAGAACTGGATCATCTGGAAGAAGAAAAGCCTTCTGTTGCCGCCTTGTATCGCCAGGGCCATGATCTTTACTCCATCTACGGCTGTACGCTGGTGAGTTACTTTGCCACCAAGGATTTTTGGTTTGCCATTCAGATTGGAGACGGGGACTTTGCCCTTTCTCTGGATGGTCAGGAATTTGTGCTTCCCATGCCCAAGGATGAAGGATGCTTTTTGAACCAGACCACCTCCCTGTGTGATGCTGCTGCCACCAAGGAATTTCGTTCTGTGGCTGGTACCCAGATTCCCAAGGTGGTGCTGTGTACCTCCGATGGTGTGGCCAATTCCTTTAAAACAGAAGACCAGGTGACAGGATTTTATCGTTCTCTTTTTAACCTCTTTGTGCAGTCGGAATTTCCCCAGTGTCAGGAACTTCGTTGCAAGAATCAAAATCAATGCGATTTACAATGCAAAGATGCCTTGGTAAGAGAGGAAATCTGTCGCTATTTGCCTAAACTTTCAAAGAATGGAAGCGGTGACGATATTGCTCTTGCTGCCATTGTGAATTTTTCTCCTGCTGATCTGAAGGAAATCCAGGCCCTGCAGGACTATCTCCATGGATGCTACATCAAGCACCATCCTGCTGCAGCGGCTGATTCAAAGGAACCTCCAGAACAGCTGATGTACAAGTACTTCACCAAGGCGGAGCGGGGAAAAAATGCCAAGGCAAAGTTTGAGCTGGCCCTGTACCACTACAACAAGGCTGACAGTCAGATGGCACTAAAAAAGATGAAAAGTGCCGCTACTGCAGGTTACGTGGAGGCTATGGTACAGCTAGCTGACTGGTATCTGGAAGGCTACGGTGGAGAATGTGATTCCAAGAAAGCTCGCAAACTCTATGAGAAAGCTGCTGCCTTAGGTCACAAGGATGCGGAACAAAAACTTGCTAGGGAATAGGGAGGTAAGCCATGAAACTATTGTTTGTAAACGGTTGTGTACGGGAGAATTCTAGAACCTTGGAACTGGCTCGTCATCTTTTAACGTTGCTTACCGCCGATCTTGCAAATGTGAACGATGTTGCAGAGTCTAGCCAGTTGATGGTGGAAGAGTTAGAGCTGGCACAGCTTCCATTGTGTGGCCATAGTAGAAAAAGCCTTGAGGAGCGGGACAAGCTTTTGCAGAGCAGGGACTTTCACCATGAAATGTTTGACTATGCCCATCAATTTGCCTCCGCTGACCTGATTGTGGTTGCTGCTCCCTACTGGGACCTGTCCTTTCCTGCCATCGTTAAAACGTATATAGAAAATATCTGTGTTTCAGGCATTACCTTTGACTACGAGGGAGCAGTTCCCGTGGGAATGTGCCGGGCAAAGAAGTTTTACTACGTTACCACCGCTGGTGGCCCTATGTTTTGTGACTACGGCTATAGTTATTGGGAAAGTTTGTGCAAGAATTTTTTCGGCATTAAGGAAACCTGCTGCATCAAGGTAGAAGGGTTGGACATGATTGCTCCAGACCAAGTGGTACAAAAGCTACAACAAGTAAAAGATGAGATGAAGTCCTTGTTGTAGACCTCTCTGTCGCTTCTTCCACAAGCATGATTACAGTCTTGTGGAAGCCAAGCCCATTGGTGCAGCTGTATATTAAACTAGAACAACAGCGTTCTATCTGAATACTTTAAGTTGTTATCTCAAAAATACCTACAGTAATCTCTCAATAAAAACAAATCCGCAAAAATATATATATTTATAGAAAAAATGTGAAAAAAAAACTTGAAAGTACCTTACATATTGAATTATAATATTCTTTATTCTTTTCTATGGAGATTTCTTTGTGTAAATCCTCTGCAGAAAAGACATTCTCAATTCCATATAGTTTAAGGAAGAAACATGGATTTATTGGTGATTGTGCCACCTGTTCTCGGTGGTGTTGCCCTGCTATTCGCTGCCATTTTGGCTGGCCGTGTAGCTCGGCAAGATGCGGGTACAGACCGCATGAAGGAAATTGCAGCCTTTATTCACGAGGGAGCTCAGGCCTTCCTCAAGGCTGAGTACAAGATTCTGCTCTTTTTCGTAGCAGTTTTGTTCGTTCTCATCGGATTTGGAATTAGCTGGATTACAGCTATTGCCTTTTTGGTAGGAGCTGTGTTCTCCACTGTAGCTGGTTACTGTGGAATGAGTGTAGCTACTAAGGCTAACGTCCGAACTGCCGCTGGCGCCATGAAGGGTGGGATGAACAAGGCTCTGTCAGTGGCATTCTCTGGTGGTGCTGTTATGGGAATGAGCGTTGTTGGTTTAGGACTTTTAGGTTCCAGCATTATCTACATGGTTACTGGTGATGCCAACGTTCTTTCCGGCTTTTCCTTGGGAGCATCTTCCATCGCTCTGTTTGCCCGTGTAGGTGGAGGAATCTAAACAAAGGCTGCTGACGTTGGAGCTGACTTGGTTGGAAAGGTAGAAGCTGGTATTCCAGAAGATGATCCCCGTAACCCTGCTGTTATTGCCGACAACGTCGGTGACAACGTTGGTGACGTAGCAGGAATGGGTGCTGACCTTTTTGAGTCTTATGTTGGTTCAATTGTATCAGCCATTACCTTGGGTGTTGTTTTCCATCAGGCTAGCGGAGCCATGTATCCTTTGGTTCTGTCTGCCATCGGTATTCTGGCCTCCATCCTGGGAACCTTCTTCGTTCGCGGTGATGAAAAAGCAAGCCCTCATAAGGCTCTTAAGATGGGTAGCTATGTTTCCAGTGCAGTTGTTATTGTAGCTTCACTGCTGCTTAGTAAGTATTGCTTTGGTAACTTCAATGCTGCTATCTCCATCATCTTCGGATTGATAGTTGGACTCCTTATTGGTTACATTACTGAGATTTACACTTCTGGTGATTATCGCTTTGTTAAAAAGATTGCCCAACAGTCAGAAACAGGTCCTGCAACTACTGTTATCAGTGGTATTGCAGTAGGTATGCACTCTACAGCTGTTCCTATCCTGCTGATTGCTGTGGGAATCATCGGTGCCTACATGGCTGGCGGACTCTATGGTATCGCCTTGGCTGCTGTAGGTATGCTTTCCACCACAGGAATCACTGTTGCAGTAGATGCCTATGGTCCTATTGCCGATAACGCTGGTGGTATTGCTGAGATGTCTGGCCTTCCTCCACAGGTTCGTGGTATTACCGATACCTTGGATGCAGTTGGAAACACTACTGCTGCCATGGGTAAGGGATTTGCCATCGGTTCTGCCGCTCTCACTGCATTGGCCCTGTTCGTGTCCTATGCCGAGGCTGTAGGATTGAATGTTGCTGGTATTAACTTGCTGGACTACAAGGTAATCGTTGGTTTGTTTATCGGTGGTATGTTGCCCTTCCTTTTCTCTGCCATGACTATGGATTCTGTATCTAAGGCTGCTTACAAGATGATTGAAGAAGTGCGCCGTCAGTTCCGCACTATTCCTGGCATCCTTGAGGGAACAGGAAAGCCTGATTATACCTCCTGTGTTGCCATTTCTACCCAGGCCGCTCTCAAAGAGATGATGGTACCTGGTGTAATGGCAGTACTTGCTCCTCTTGCAATTGGTGTTGTGCTGGGAACAGGTGCTCTCGGTGGACTTTTGGCAGGAAGTTTGGTAACTGGTGTTCTCACCGCCATCTTCATGTCAAACTCCGGTGGTGCTTGGGATAATGCCAAGAAATATATTGAAGGTGGTTTCCACGGTGGAAAGGGTAGTGATGCCCACCGTGCAGCTGTTGTAGGTGACACCGTTGGTGACCCCTTCAAGGATACCTCTGGTCCTTCCATCAATATTCTCATCAAGTTGATGACTGTTGTGGCCTTGGTATTCGCACCTCTGTTCATGCTGATTAATAACGGCATGGGCCTTATCAACTGATAGGAGGAAGATATGAACAACGTATTTGAGAAGGAATTTGACTTTATCTTGGAAAAGACTAAGACACTTTCCAAACCTATGCGTGTAGTTGTAGCTGGTGCCGACGCAGAGCATCTGTTACAGGCCGTCTTTGAGGCAGAAGCTCAAGGATTTGCAATTCCTGTTCTTGTGGGAGATGAAGCTCGAATTCAAGGTATGTTGAAATCACTTAATCTTGAAAACCGCAAGTATGAGATTTGTGGTTCAAGCCATGAAGACAATATTGTTCAAGACGCCATTGATGTAGTTCGTAACGGTGGTGGTGATGTATTGATGAGAGGAAATACATCTACTCGTGGTTTCTTGATGCCACTCTTGAATAAGAGCAATAAGCTCATTGAAAAAGATGTTTTGACTTACGTTTCTTTGATGAAGATTCCTCATTACGATCGTTTGTTAGCTCTTTCTGATGCAGCTGTTATTGTTAATCCTTCTATTGAGCGTCGTAAACTGATTATCCGCAACATGGTAGAACTGTTGAATAAATTAGGTATTAATCATCCTAATGTAGCGGTGCTTTCCTTGGTAGAAAAACCAAGCTTCCACATGAGGGATACTGTTGAGGCTCAGACCATTGCTCGTGACCACGCAGCTAACCCCATTGCTGACTGTGAGGTAGTAGGACCTATTACTTGGGACTTGGTCGTAAGCAAGGAAGCCGCCCGATTGAAAGGTTATGATAACCCTCTGTGTGGCGAGTTTGATGCAGTTTGTGTTCCTGACGTTATGGCTGGAAATATCTTGGTAAAGGCATTGATGATGTCTGCCCATGTTAACAGCTGTGGTATTGTAGCTGGTGCAACTGTTCCTATTGCACTGAACTCACGAAGTAATTCTGTAGAGCAGGCATTCCTTTCTTTGGCAACCTGTGCTGCATTGTTACAGGCAAAAAAATAAGCTTTGAAATAAGCTTCTTACAATTGTAGGTAGCTAGGTTTTATCAAGGGCTGATTCCCATTTTGGTGAGTCAGCCCTTTTTTTTATTACCTGAAAATTGTTTTTCGCTTTAAATAAAAAAAAAGCCGCACTTTCCTATGGAAAGTACGGCCTCTATAGTTTATCTAAGAACTAGCGCTTGTTGCTGTTTCTCCAGATACCCATCTTTTCAGCATCCTTGATCAACTGCTCGCGGAAGTCGGGATGGGCAACAGAGATAAGAGCCTCTGTGCGCTGCCATGAAGAAAGACCCTTCAAGTTTACCTTTCCGTATTCAGTTACAAACCAGTGGATGTTGGGGCGAGCTGCTGTGATAACAGAACCTGCGTCCAAAGTGGGGCGGATACGAGATCCCAGTGAACCATCCTTCTGCTTGAAGGTAGAGGAACAACAGATGAAGCTCTTTCCTCCCTTAGAAAGATAAGCACCCAAAACGAAGTCAAGCTGTCCACCAGCACCAGAAATCTGCTTGATTCCGGAGCTTTCGGAGTTTACCTGACCGAAGAGGTCGATTTCAACGGTGTTGTTAATGGAGATGAAGTTGTCAATCTGGGCAATAACACGAGCATCGTTGGTGTAGTCTACAGGACGTGGACAGATGTCAGGGTTATTGTTGATGTAGTCATACAATTTCTTTGTACCGGCAGCAAAGGCATAAACCTGCTTTCCGTCATCAAGAGACTTGCACTTTCCAGTAATCTTTCCAGCATTAGCAATGTCAACGAAAGCGTCAACATACATTTCTGTGTGAACAGACAAATCCTTCAGGTCGGAATCTACGATCATGGAACCAACAGCGTTGGGCATTCCACCGATACCGAGCTGGAGACATGCACCATTGGGGATTTCTTCCAGAATCAACTTAGCAACAGCCTTGTCTACGTCTGTCAACTCTCCACCACCACCAATCTGTGATACAGGAGGATTGTCACCTTCAACGATAATATCTACTTCGGAAATGTGAATCTTGTCATCAACACCGCAGGTCTGAGGCATGTTCTTGTTAACTTCAACGATAACAACATCAGCAATTTTTGCTGCATCCAAAAGGTGAGAAACACTCAAACCAAAGTTAAAGTATCCCTTCTCGTCCATTGGAGCAACCTGGAACATACATACATTGATGTTCTTGATGTTTTCGCGGTACCAGCGGGGCAACTCAGAGTAGCGAAGAGCGTTGTAATAGGCAAATCCAGCCTGTCCAGCCTTTCGCTCGATTCCGGAATAGTGCCATGAGTTCCAGCACATGTGAGCACCTGGATTTTCAATCTGGAAAATTGCAGGGTTGAAAGGAAGAACACCACCACGGAACTTTACGTCTTCCAATGTAACCAAGCGTGTAGCCAATGCCTTATCCAGTGCGATAGGTGTGTTTACACAGAAACCATAATCAACCCAGTCACCTGACTTGATAACCTGAACAGCTTCCTCAGCTGTCTTAAGCTTTGCCTTGTAATCTGCTTCAAAGCTCATTTTTTTCCTCCTTATATCCTTTTTTACCTATGAGTAAAAAAGGAAAGTGGGGACCCATAGCTTGTCCCCACGTAATTTATTATTTGTTCTTAAATTGAACGCCCTTTTCCTTGTTCAAGAAAGCAGTCATACCAATTTTCTGATCTTCTGTAGCGAAGCAGTTTCCGAACTCACGAACTTCAACAGCGATACCACCGTCAATGTCCAACTGAAGTCCTTCATTGATAGCCTTCTTGCTGTAGCTTACAGCCAAAGGTGCCTTCTTGCAGATAGTCTGTGCCATAGCAAGGGCTGTTTCCATCAACTGCTCAGGTTCTACAACAGAGTTAACCAGACCAATCTTGAGAGCTTCGTCAGCCTTAACATTGCGGCAGCTGTAAATCAGCTCCTTTGCAATACCAGGGCTTACCAAGCGAGCCAAGCGCTGTGTTCCACCGAAACCAGGAGTAATTCCCAGTCCTACTTCAGGCTGACCAAAGAGAGCCTTTGTAGAAGCGATACGGATGTCACAAGCCATGGACAACTCACATCCTCCACCCAAAGCAAATCCATTTACGGCAGCAATAACAGGGCAGCGGAACTTCTCAATGCGAGAGAATACAGCATTTCCTACACGAGCGAACTCAGCAGCAGCAGCTACATCCTTGTCCTTCATTTCAGCAATGTCAGCACCAGCAACAAAGCTCTTGTCTCCAGCTCCAGTAATGATTACTGTGTAAACATCAGCATTATCTTCCAACCGAACAAATGCATCGTCAAGCTCCTTGAGGGTAGCGGTGTTCAATGCATTCAAAGCTTCTGGGCGGCTAATAGTAACGGTTGCTACGTGATCTTTTACATCAACTAATACACTCATTTCTATCACCTATCTTACTTTGAGTAGTCAAAGAATCCCTTTCCACTCTTGCGGCCCAAAAGACCACCACGAACCATCTTGCGCAACAATGTACAGCAGCGGTACTTGTTGTCACCAGTCTCATTGAACAGAACGTCCATGATAAGAACGATGATGTCGTTTCCGATAAGGTCGGACAAAGCCAAAGGTCCCATTGGGTGGTTAGCACCCAACTTCATTGCTGTATCGATATCTTCTGCAGAAGCAATTCCTTCCTGGAGGATGCAAGCAGCTTCGTTGATCATAGGAACCAAGATGCGGTTTACAACGAAACCAGGTCCTTCGTTTACTTCAACAGGAGTCTTGCCCAAGTTCTTAGAAACTTCAACAATCTTGTCCTTAACAGCTGCAGGAGTATTTACACCACAGATAACTTCAACCAACTTCATTACGTTAGCAGGATTGAAGAAGTGCATACCGATTACATCGTGCTTGATTCCTCTTGCAATCTCAGTTACAGACAGAGAAGAGGTGTTTGTTGCAAAGATTGTTTCAGCCTTACAAATATCATCCAACTGAGAGAACAATCCCTTCTTTGCATCCATTGTCTCAAGGATAGCTTCAACAACCAAGTCAGCGTCTGCCAAGTCCTTGTACTCACCAGTCTTCAAGTTACCCTTGATCTTTGCAGCTGCATCAGCTTCGATCTTTCCCTTTCCAACCAACTTATCAAGGCCAGCTCCAATCTTATCGATTCCGCCCTGAGCCCATTCAATCTTAACATCACATACAGTTACAGAATATCCAGCAGCAGCAAATGCGTGAGCAATGCCCTGTCCCATGGTTCCTGCACCAACTACACCAACCTTAGTCATAAAATATACCTCGCTTTGAAACTAAGAAATAATATAAATATTGTATTCAGAAAGATGATTTCCCACAAGTACCATCAGTAAAAGTTTGTGGGAGAATCATCAGTCTATGATGTACTGGTTTATACCAGTTTGAGGATAACAGCAGTTCCCTGACCACCACCGATACACAGAGAAGCCAATCCCAGCTTCTTTCCTGTGCGCTTCATTTCGTGGATCATGGAAACCATGATTCTGTTTCCAGAGATTCCAACAGGGTGTCCAAGAGCGATAGCACTACCGTTTACGTTGGTCTTTGCCATCAATTCTGCTCTGTCTACACCGTGCTCTTCTACCAACTCGTGGATTACACCGAGGGACTGGGCAGCAAATGCCTCATTCAACTCAACCAATTCCATGTCGGACAACTTCAATCCAGCACTGTTCAAGGCCTTGCGGATAGCAGGAGTGGGGCCAAGACCCATAACACGTGGATCAACACCACCCTGGCCATATGCAACAACCTCACAGATGGGAGTAAGGCCATACTTCTTAACAGCATCTTCGCTTGCCAATATCATGAAGGAAGCTCCATCGTTGATACCAGAAGCGTTACCAGCAGTTACAGTTCCGTCCTTAAGGAAGGCGGGCTTCAGCTTGCCGAGCTTTTCTACGTTTGTATTGCGGTTGGGGAATTCGTCTGTGTCGAATACAATGTCACCCTTCTTGGAAGGAATTACAACAGGAACGATTTCTTCCTTGAACTTACCTGCATCCTGAGCAGCGATTGCCTTGGTCTGTGAACCCATAGCAAACTCATCCTGCTCCTGGCGGCCAATCTTGTACTTTTCTGCGATGTTTTCTGCAGTTACACCCATGTGGATGTTGTACAATGTGTCTACCAATGCATCGTGGAGCATGTGGTCTTCTGCCTTCCATGCACCCATCTTGTTTCCAGAACGAGTGTTGGAGGGAATCAAGTAAGGAGCCTGTGACATAGACTCAACACCACCAGCTACAACGATGTCGTTAAATCCAACCTGGATAGACATAGTTGCTTCCATTACGGTACGCATACCGGAACCGCAGAGCATGTTTGTTGTGTGAGCACAAACAGTGTCGGGGATACCTGCTTCCAAAGCAATGGTACGACCGATGTTCTGTCCAAGTCCACCACCCAAAACGTTACCACAGATAACTTCGTCAACATTTTCGGGCTTAACACCAGAAGAAGCCAAAAGCTCCTTTACAACAGTGGAACCCAATACCTTTGGATGAACTCCAGAAAGAGTTCCCAAGAAATTTCCTACAGCGGTGCGCTTTGCACCTACAACATATACCTTCTTTGCTTCCATAAAAATCAATCTCCTAAAATACCTGTTGGCTTAGTCACGCTTCAAGATAATGGCTGTTCCCTGTCCACCACCGATACACAGTGAGGCCAGACCCAATTTCTTGTCAGAACGAATCATTTCGTGAATCAAGGTAACGATGATTCTGTTTCCGGAAGCTCCAACGGGGTGTCCAAGAGCGATAGCTCCACCATTCACGTTGGTCTTTGACATGAACTCTTCCTTGTTAATTCCGTGCTCTTCTACCAACTCGTGGATTACACCGAGAGACTGAGCAGCAAAGGCTTCGTTCAATTCAACTACGTCAATGTCAGACAGCTTTACGTTTGCATACTTCAATGCATTGCGGATAGCAGGGGTGGGGCCGAGACCCATGATGCTAGGATCAACACCGCCCTGTCCAATTCCAACGATTTCACAGAGGGGCTTAAGGCCATACTTCTTAACAGCATCTTCGCTAGCAACCAAAACGAAAGAAGCACCGTCGTTAATACCAGAGGCATTACCAGCAGTAACAGTTCCGTCCTTGATGAATGCAGGCTTGAGTTTTCCCAATTTTTCGGGGTTTGTTCCACGGTTGATGTGTTCGTCTGTGTCGAATACAATGTCGCCCTTCTTTGTGGAGATGGTAATAGGAACAATTTCTCCCTTGAACTTACCTGCATCCTGAGCAGCGATAGCCTTCTGCTGTGAAGCATAGGCAAAGTCGTCCTGCTCTTCGCGGCTGATGTTGTATTTTTTTGCGATGTTTTCTGCTGTAACACCCATGTGGATATCCAAACGAGCATCTGTCAATGCATCGTAAATCATGTGGTCTACAGCCTTCCATGGTCCCATCTTATTTCCTGTACGTGTGTTGGCGGGAACCAAGTAGGGAGCCTGTGACATGGACTCAATACCACCGGCTACAACGATATCGTTCTGTCCAGCCTGAATGGTCATTACAGCTTCCATTACGGTGCGCATACCAGAACCACAAACCATGTTTGTAGTGTGAGCACAAACGGTGTCAGGGATACCAGCTTCCAAAGAAGCAGTTCTACCAATGCTCTGTCCTACACCAGCACCAAGAACGTTACCACAGATAACTTCGTCTACATTCTCTGGCTTAACTCCAGCGTCGGCCAACAATGCCTTGATAACCTGAGCGCCGAATTCTCTTGGCTTTACTGAAGAGAGACCTCCCAGAAATCCACCGATGGCGGTACGCTTAGCACTTACGATGTAAGCCTTTCGTAATTCCATAATATCTTCCTCCTAAAAAATACATTGTAAGTCCCATGGCTGATGTATAATTTTTTATACAGTCCCATGAAAATTTACAGAAAACATATACTTAAATATGCTAGTACTGACTTCCAAATCTGTCAAGAAATAAAATGAAAAAAATGGCAAAAAAAATCTAGTTTTTTATAAATATTTTTATTTTTTTCGTAAAAAAAATGAAAAAAAATATGACAATATCAAGTATTTTTTTATCTATATATAAAGTAATTATTTGTCTATTGAAAAAAAATCACTGACTTGATTTTGTAAGATTTTTTAAGTTAAGGAAAGAAGAGTTTGATTATTGATTCATAGATATGGAAAGGGCGTTGTTCTGTTTGTTTTTTTTAGATTTCAAAGATAATTGAAATTATTATAATGTTATAAAAAATCATACAGGTGATGGTTGAAATTGTGGTTATATAGTTGCATTTTTTTATACAATATTTTTTGATAAAAAAAATATTTTTTAGATATTTATAAATAATACAATGATTTATTTATCAGTTTTATTTTAATTATAAGTTGGCATGATTTTTGCTTATTATGTTAAAAGTTTGGAGGTGAAAAATGTCCCATAAGGGCACCTTGGAAATGTATTTGTCTCAGATTTGTCGCTACAAACTCTTGACTCATGAACAGGAAGTGCAGCTTGCATATCAAATTCAAAAGGGAGATGCTGTTGCTCGACAAAACTTGATACATGCCAACTTGAAGCTCGTAGTTAGCATTGCAGAAAAATATACTCGTGATGACCAAATCTTACTGGAATTCATTCAAGAGGGAAATCTGGGGCTCCTGATGGCAGTAGACAAATTTTCTCCAAGTTTTAGCACCCGTTTTTCTACATATGCCTATCCTTGGATTACCCAGTATATTCTTAGATATATGCAGCGAAAACTTCCTGCAATTTATTTACCTTTGCGAAAAGATGAGGAGGTACGTCGGGTAAAAAAGGCTCAGACTGCTCTCTATCTGATGCGGGGAAGGGAGCCTTCTTTAGGAGAGATAGCCCTATATCTTGATGTAACGGAGTCTTATGTACGGGAAATTCTGTCGTATAATTTTGCCTGTTTTAGCATCCATTGTGAATTGAAAAAAGGAGAAGGGGTTACTCTTGAGGACATTTTGGTAGATGAGCGTTCTTCTATGGAGCAGACAGGATTGCGAAATCTTATAGCTGCTGAGGTACGCCAGATGGTGGATGCCCTTCCTCAGTCAGAACGAGAAGTGATTTATTATCGGTTTAATCTTGATTTAGGTCGAAATAGTCCTCGTACTTTACGACAAATAGGTGGGAGAGTGGGGTGTTCACCAGAGACCGTGAGAAAACTGGAACTGAGAGCCTTAAAATCTTTGAGAAAGGTTGCCCAGGAAAACATGTCCGTATAATTTAAATCAGACATAAATCTTTTTTTGCTCTCATCAATTATTTTTTTATTGTGGCTAGTTCCTCTATACTTTTTTATGGCAAGAATACTGCAGGTAACATACTACCAGCAGAAAAGCTTGTCCCAAAATTGAAGATAGAGGTGTTTGCTATGGACAGGAACAAGGTCTTTTTTTTGTGTGGAATGGTGGTGCTATTGGCAGTGACCCTTGGTTTTGTTGGTTGTAGGTCCATTCCAAAAAACATGGAGCCTGTAGGTAATTTTGACTTGCAGCGGTATTTGGGGAACTGGTATGAGGTTGCTCGCTTTGACTTTACCTTTGAGCGAAACTTGAGCCAGGTTACGGCAGAATATTCCATGAATCAAGATGGTTCGGTACGGGTAGTCAACAGAGGTTTTAACTATGCCAAGAATGACTGGCAGGAGGCAGTAGGACGGGCTCGTTTTCGTGGCAGCTCCACAGAAGGTGCCTTGGAAGTATCTTTTTTTGGACCATTTTACGGAGGCTACAACATTATCGCCTTGGACGAAAACTATGAATATGCCTTGGTGGCAGGCAAGGACTTGAACTATCTATGGATTTTAAGCAGAACCCCCACCATGCCTTCGGACATTCTCACGGAATACTTGATTCTGGCAGAATCCCTAGGGTTTGATATCGATAATTTAGTGTGGACAGTACATTCTAAGTAATTTTTGAGTACTGGTTTTAGAATTGAAATATTTTTCAGAGTAATAAGCTGAGCTTGAATCTTTGTCAGGTTCAGCTTTTTTTAGTGTCACTTCAAAATTTTAAAATTTATTTATTTTCCATGTTAATTCTGCTTGTATCAAAAGTAGCAGAATGATATACTGAAGCAGTTTTTTTTATTAATCAAAGAGGATTTTTATGAGCAAAGGAAAGGTTGTTCTTGCATATTCTGGTGGACTTGATACTACGGTAATTATTCCGTGGCTTAAGGAAAATTATGACTACGATGTTATTGCTGTTTGTGTTGACGTAGGTCAGGGAGATGACTGGAAAACCATCAAACAGCGTGCTCTAGATACTGGTGCTGCTGCTTGTTATGTTGTAGATGCCCGTGAAGAGTACATTACAGAGTATATTTGGCCTGCAGTAAAAGCTAATGCAGTGTATGAAGATAGATATCTTTTAGGAACTTCTACTGCTCGTCCCTTAATTGGAAAGATTTTGGTGGAATATGCCCGTCAGGAAAATGCAGTGGCCATCTGTCACGGTGCCACAGGAAAGGGTAATGACCAGGTTCGCTTTGAGTTGGCAATTAAGGCCTTTGCTCCAGATCTGCAGGTAATTGCAGCATGGCGTGATCCCAAGTGGAATATGGATAGTCGTGAAGCTGAAATCAAGTTCTTGGAGGACAGAGGAATTCCTGTTCCCATGAGAAAGGATCAGTCCTACAGCCGTGACGAAAACATCTGGCACCTGTCCCACGAGGGCTTGGAGTTGGAGCAAACCCAGAACGAGCCTAACTACAAGCACATGTTGCAGCTGACTACTGTGCCAGAGGAAGCACCTGAATCTGGTGAGTATGTAACCATCGATTTTGAGGCAGGAATCCCTGTGGCTGTAAACGGCCAGAAAATGGGTGCCTTGGAATTGATGCTGGAATTGAACAAGATTGGTGGTCGTAACGGTGTTGGTTTAGTGGACATCTGCGAGAACCGCTTTGTGGGAATGAAGAGCCGCGGTGTTTATGAAACTCCCGGTGGATCAATTTTATATTTTGCTCATCAGATGCTAGATCACCTGTGTCTAGATCGTGATACCTACCACTACAAGCAGCTGATTTCTCATCGCATGAGTGAGCTGATTTACGACGGCAAGTGGTTTACCACCTTGATGGATTCCCTCATGGCCTTTGTGGATAAGACCCAGGAAAATGTAACTGGTTGGGTAAAGCTCAAGCTGTACAAGGGGTCCATTCGTGGAGCAGGTTCTTATTCACCCTATAGCTTATATAATGAAAGCATTGCTTCTTTCACCACTGGTGAGTTGTATAACCACCAGGATGCCCAGGGCTTTATCACCTTGGTGGGCTTGCCTTTGAAGGTACGAGCCATGATGGAGCAGCAGGTTGGAAAGGGACAGGCTGTTCTTGACAGTGCATCTTTTAAGAAGCGGCCTACTGAATAATTTTTTAAAGGGCTTCTGTCCACTCGTCGGCAGTGTTCTCGGGGAAGTATATCCCCCTGGGGATTCTAGGAGCCTAGAATCCCCTTAATTTTTTATATTTTGATGGGATTGGAAGAAAGTCTTTATCCCCTTAGCATTGAGAGGTTTTTATGTTAACCCTAAAATTTGGCGGCACCTCCATGGGAAGTGCCCGAAGAATCCTTGATTCAACGGACATTATGATTTCCCGCTCGGAGACAGACCGCATCAGTGTTGTTGTTTCTGCAGTGGCAGGTGTTTCCAACAAGTTGCAGGATAGTATTGACGGTTGTATGACTGGTTCCCCAGCAGAGCCCTTTGTGGATGAGGTGCGTCGGATTCATACTGATATTTGTGTGGAAATTGCTACACAATTGCCAGCCTTCAATCCTCAAAATGTCATGCAGCGTCTGGAACCCCTCCTTGCTGAGTATAAGCGACTTTTGGAAGCTGTTTCTGCCTTTGGTGAATGTCCCGATTCTGTTCATTGCAGGATTATGGGAAGCGGAGAGTTGCTCTGTGTTCCCATCGTAGAATCTGTTTTGGTGGCTAAGGGACAAAAAGTGGAGCTGCTGGATTCTAGGAACTTTATCTTTACCACAGGAAATCAGAAGGAAGGGGATTTGGACTACGGCCGAACAACACAGGCCTTTGCTCCCTATCGTGACGGTGAATCCCATCGCTCCACACGAATTTTGTTGTTCCCTGGTTTTATCTGTTCTTGGCGGGCTAAGTTCCAAGATACAAAGTCGGTGCCAGGCTTGCTGGGACGCAATGGTTCTGATTTTTCTGCCGCCATTGTAGGTGCTTCTCTAGGTGCCAAGAAGGTGGAGTTCTGGACTGACGTAGACGGCATCTATACCGCCGATCCTCGTATTGTTCCTGATGCAATTTTAGTGGAAGACATGACCTACGAGGAGGCTATGGAGCTTTCCTTCTTTGGTTCAAAGGTTTTGCATCCCAAGACATTGGCTCCCTTGGCTTCCAAGGGAATCGAGGCTTGGAGCTTGAACAGCCACAATCCTTCTGCCCGTGGTACACGGATTGCCCAGGGACCCTTTCCTTCAGCAGCTGCTGTAGGGCCAGTGCGGGGCATTTCTTGCCTCAAGAATACTGCCATGGTCAGTGTGTCTGGCTCCAGCATGAAGGGTCGCAGTGGAATGGCAGCCCGTATCTTTGCGGCAGTTAGTCGTGGTGGTGTTTCCATCCTCTTAATTACCCAGTCTAGCTCTGAATATACCATTTCATTCTGTGTGCGTCAGTCTCAGGCCCACTTGGTTATGGATATTCTCTCTGCTGAATTTGAGTTGGAGTTACGGGAGCGACTTTTAAATGTCATTGAAGTAAAGGAAAATTGTGCCATTGTTTCCATCGTTGGGGATGGCATGAAGGAAAAGCGTGGTGTTGCTGGTACCTTCTTTAATTCCTTGGCATCTCAAGACATCAATATTCTTGCCATTGCCCAGGGGTCTTCCGAGCGTTCTATCAGCGTGGTAATTTCTGGCAAGGATGGAGATACTGCCGTTCGCATTGCCCATCGCTTCTTCTTTAACACCGCTCAGACCATTGAGGTGTTTGCCTTTGGTGCCGGAACCATTGGTGGTTGTCTGTTGGATCAGATTTACGAGCAGCAGCAGGAATTGCTGTCTCAAAGAATTGATATTCGAGTTATGGCCATTGCCACCATGGATAAGATGCTGGTGGCTTCCACCGACATTGATTCTCCTGGTCTTGATTTAAGTGACTGGAGAAATGAGGTTGCAGCCAAGGGACAGCCCACTTCCTTGGAAACCATCTTAGAATATGTGCGGCAGACAAAGCCCTTGAATCCTGTATTTGTGGACTGTACCGCCAGCTACGATTTGCCTGAGCGATACATCGATATTCTTGAAGCTGGAATGCATATTGCCACACCTAACAAGCGGGCTAATTCCATGACTATGGACTATTACAATAAGTTGCGTCGTACAGCTAACAGAATGCGTCGTCTCTTCTTGTATGAGACAAACGTTGGTGCGGGGCTTCCTATTATCGATACCTTACAGAACCTTTTTGCCAGTGGCGATAAGTTAAAGGGCTTTAGCGGAATTATGTCTGGTTCCCTGTCCTATATTTTTGGTCGCTTAGATGAAGGAGCATCCTTTAGCCAAGCAGTGTTGGAAGCCCGAGAAAAGCGATTTACTGAACCTGACCCACGAGACGATCTCGGTGGCTTAGATGTTGCCCGCAAGGCACTTATTATTGCTCGTGAAGCCGGTATTGCAGTGGAAATGGAGGACATTACCATTCACAAGGTATTCCCCGCTGACTTTGACGACTCTGGCTCCGTTGACCAGTTTTTGGCTAATCTGCCCAAGGTGGACGAGTACTTTAACAAGCTTATGGCTCGTCTCAAGACTGAAGGAAAGGTTTTGCGAATGGCTGCATCTATCAAGGACGGCAAGTGTAGCGTCGGAATGATGGAGGTTGACAGTGAACATCCCTTGTACACGGTAAAGGGTGGGGAAAATGCCTTCGTATTCCATACCCAGCGGTACAATCCCATTCCCTTGTCCATCATGGGATATGGAGCAGGTGCTGGTGTAACGGCTGCTGGTGTTTTTGCAGATATTCTACGCACTGTGTCTTGGAACCCAGAAATGTAATGAATACATCACCTTTCATGGAGTGTGAAGGTTTTCACGCCGTGAAGGGTGATGTTTTTTATGATAGAGCTACTAAAGGAGGAAGAAATATGGTTATTGTTTTACAAAAAGGAATTCCTGAAAAGGAAAAACAGGATTTAAAAAGTTTTTTGATTCGAAATAACTTCAAGGTAAATGAAATTACTGGAGAAGAAGATACAATTTTTGGGGCAGTAGGTAAGCTTTCCATTGATCCTCGAGAGGTGGAAATTCTCCCTGGTGTTGAGCGAGTAATTCCCATTTCCAAGCCCTACAAGATGGCCAGCCGTGAGTACAAGAAGGAAAACACCGTAGTAGAGGTTAAGAACAACCGTGGCCAGATTGTACGGATTGGTGGAAACAAGGTGCTTTCCATTGCTGGTCCTTGTGCTGTAGAAAGCCTTGAGCAGATGATGGGGGTTGCAGCCCGTGTTTCTGCTGCAGGTGCTGCCATGCTCCGTGGTGGTGCTTTTAAGCCACGAACTAGCCCCTATGCCTTCCAAGGCTTGGGAGAGGAGGGAGTGAAAATTCTTCGTCAGGCTGGTGATGCCTACGGTTTGCCCATTGTTACAGAAATTGTTTCTGCAGAGCATATTCCCTTGATGAAGGATTATGTTGACGTGTACCAGATTGGTGCCCGCAATATGCAGAATTTTGAACTTTTGAAGAAGGTTGGTGCCTTAGGTAAGCCTGTTATCTTAAAGCGCGGTCTTTCTGCCACCATCGAAGAATGGCTCATGGCTGCTGAATACCTTTTGTCTTCTGGAACAGATGATGTTATTTTGTGTGAGCGGGGAATCCGTACCTACGAAAAGGCCACTAGAAATACCTTGGATATTTCCGCTGTGCCTGTTATCCGCTCCTTGACCCACCTGCCCATTATCATTGACCCCAGCCATGCAGTGGGATTGCGGGACAAGGTTCCACCCATGGGACTTGCCGCCATTGCAGCTGGTGCCGATGGAATTATCGTGGAGGTACACTGCCAGCCAGAGCAGGCAGTTTCCGATGCAGCTCAGACCATGTACCCAGAGCAGTTTGAAAAGTTGATGCGGGATATTGATGTACTTGCTCCAGTAGTTGGCAAGGAAGTGACCCGCATTCATCCTGTAGCAGTAAAGAAGGTATCAGCCACTGGTGAGAAAAAAGATGCTGACGGTAAGGTAACCTGTGCCTACTCCGGAGACCACGGAGCCTATGCCGAGCAGGCAATCAACTTGTATTTTGACGAGGTTGAGGCCGTGGGCATGGATTCCTTCCGTGATGTGTTCCAAGCAGTGGCAGAAGGTCGTGCCGATTACGGAATGATTCCTCTGGAAAATAGTTTGGCAGGTTCAGTCTACGATAACTATGACAATCTCTTCCGTTTTGATGACGTAAGCATTTGCGGAGCCTATACCCTGAGAATTGAGCATGCCTTGTTGGGAGTAAAGGGTGCAACCTTGGATTCCATTAAGAAGGTCCATTCCCATCCCCACGGTTTCCCTCAGTGCAAGGATTTCCTAGATAAGTATCCTCAGTGGATTCACGTGGATGCTTCATCCACTGCCACTGCAGCTGAATTGGTGGCCAAGGAAGGCTCTGTGGAAAATGGTGCCATTGCCTCCGCTGTTGCCGCCGATTACTACAATCTTCAGGTGTTGGCCACGGGAATTGAATTGAATCCCCGCAATTACACTCGCTTTGTAGTGATTACTGCCAAGAATAGTGCTGGAGAGATTGCTGCCGCCGATGAGGCATATGCACGGGCTTGTGGTGGTGACACTTGTTGTGCTGCTGCCACCAATGACATTGCTAAGGCTTCCTTGGTATTCATTGCAAAGAATAAGAGTGGTGCCTTGTATGAATGTCTCGGTGTATTCCACGAAAAGAACTTGAACATGACCCGATTGGAGTCTCGTCCCATTATGGGTGAGCCTTGGAGATACATGTTCTATGCAGATTTGCAGTTGCCAGAAGGTGGCAAGGATGTGTTAGAGTCAGCTATTTCTGCCCTTAAATCAAAGGCAGATGAAGTGCGATTGCTAGGTGTATACAAGGAAAGGAGCGTATAATTATGGAACGATATGTTCTTTCTGTTTTGGTAGAAAACCATGCTGGTGTTTTGAGTCGTGTATCAGGTCTTTTTAGCCGTCGTGGCTACAATATCGACAGTCTTACGGTAGGAGAAACCTATAACCCAGGTCAGTCTCGCATGACCATTGTGGTAAGTGGTGATGAGTACATTCTTGACCAGATTACCAAGCAGTTGGCAAAGTTGGTGGAAGTTATTTCTATTCAGCATTGTGTTGCTTCTGAGACAGTGGTTCGAGAAATGGCCTTGATTAAGGTTGGTGCTGATGAGGCCCATCGTGCAGGTGTTATTCAAACTGCCAATATCTTCCGTGCCCGCATTGTTGATGTTGGGGTGGAATCAGTTGTGATTGAGGTAACTGGTAGTGAGGACAAGGTGGCAAGTCTGATTCGATTACTGGAACCTTACGGAATTAAGGAGCTGGTTCGTACTGGTCTTACCGCCATGGGCAGAGGTTCCCAAGTTCTGGAATAAACCATGGTACTTGCCCTCCCCATATTTTTTCTCTTTGCCATTTATGGTGTTGTTGCTGTGTATCTCCCCATCGTTTTGACGGGAATGGGATACACGGCTACCCAAGTGGGGTTTCTCTTAGGTATTTTTGAAGGGGCAGGAGTAATTCTGCCCTTGATTGTTAGTCCCCTTATTGAAAAAAAAGGTCAGTATGGCTTGTTTTTGATTTTAATGGGACTTTTGATGGCTCTAGTTCCTTTTCCCATGGTAAAAATCGTGGGATTTGGAGCTACAGCTGCTTTTCTTTCCCTGTATTCCTTTGGTTACAAGGGGGCTGTTCCCCTGTCTGATTCTCTGATTCAAAGGTTTTTGAAGGGAGGGGGAGATGATTACGGCAAGGTTCGGGTAGCCGGTTCCATTGGCTACGTAGTCATGACCTTGTTGCTGCAACTCTTTGTTCCTGCTGGTACTGCCCGTCAATATATGGTGTGGATGGTGGCTTCTGCAGGACTGTTTGCTTTGTCCTTGTTTTTTGTACCAGGGATTCTTGCTTCTCAGGGAAAGAATATTTCAGCGGAGGAAAATTCTCCTTCACCAATATCATCTGATAAAAAAGAAGGCATCTGGCAAACTCTGGCACAATTTCCCCCGATTTTTTGGACGGGATTGTTGTTATTGTTCCTGGGCTTTTTTGGTTTAACTCCTGTTACAAAGATGCTTGCCCTGTACACTACAGAATTCCTTCATTCCAATGCAGTTGGTACCTTAAGTGCCATTTCTGCAGCCTCTGAAATTCCTTTTATGTTTTTTTCAGGAAGATTTTTGCGTCGCTATGGTTCCTTAAATCTATTGGTATTTTGTACAGCCTTGGTGGGAGTGCGAATGTTGCTGTATATTGTCTTTCCCAACATGACTGGAGCAGTGCTGGGACAA
>JAGBXW010000086.1 GCA_017629095.1 Treponema sp.
GTCAAAGCCGCCGTTAGACACCTTTGCTGAGACCCCTGGAATGGAGCTTGAAATTACCTGCTGCACCTGAAGAATAATCTCGTGAATGGAGCGATTTCGTTCAGCCACGGGAACCAGCACCACGTGGATATAGCCCTGATTGCTGGCTTCCTGACTGCTTCCCACAGATTCCTTCATACCCACAAAGAACACTGCATCCTGTACCTCTGGCACTGTTTTATACAGTAAATCTGCCACCTTCTCCATCTGGGCATTAGTACTTGCCAAGGGATAGCCGCCGGGAAATTTCAAATTGATGTAAAAGTCACTGTTGTCAGTGGAAGGAATAAAGGCAATACCAAGGGAGCTAAGCACCAAAAGGGTTGCCACCAGCACCACCAGAGCAAGAAAAATAATGAATTTCCAAGAAGTTAGGCTCCAATTCAAGGCTTTGCGATACTTTTCCTCGATGGTAGCCATAATCTTGTCCACTTTGCCCCTCATTGCCATAAGCCAGGAATTCTTGTCATCAGCCTGTAGTTCTGGTGCATCCCCTCCCTGAACAAGACTTGCTCCAGCAAGAGCTTTGGGCTTAAGCAAGAGTCCCAGTAAAAAGGGCACAATTACCACCGCAGATAGCAAGGAAGCCGTCAAAGCCATAATCAAGGTCAGGGAAACATCCTTGAGAATCATTCCCACCACGCCAGAAAGAGCGGCAATAGGCACAAAAACCACCACCGTGGTGGCAGTACTGGCAAAGATGGAAAGTCCCACCTCGTCAGCCCCCAAAAAGATTGCATCTTCGGGATTGTTCTTGTATTGAGGACTGCCGTAATGACGGAACACCTGCTCAATCATAACGATGGAGCCGTCCACCACCATGCCCAGGGCCACCACCATACCAGAAAGACTCATAAGGTTTACAGTAATGCCGGCAAGCTTCATGGCAATGAAGGTAAAAAGCAAGGACAGGGGAATTGACAGAGCGATAATCAAGGTGGCACGGAAATTGCCCAAAAACAGGAAGATTACTAGCACCGCCATCAATATTCCACCAATTCCCGACATAATCACCGTCTTCATGGAGGCAGTGACAATACGGCTATCATCACTGATAATATTGAATTGAAGGCCTGTTTCCTGTTCAGCACGGGAGAGTACATCCTTGATTTGAGACACAATGGACAAGGTGTTTCCGTCGCTACGCTTCATGACTTCCACCAGCATCAAGGGAGAAAAGCCGTCGGTAACGTAGCTGTTCTCCTCTGGATAGGCCAAGGTGACGGTAGCCACATCTTCTAGACGAATCACCACATTGTCCCTGGTACTGCCTACAGGAAGCTGACGAATATCCTCAAGGCTTGCCAGTTCTCCCCGATACCGAATGGCCACCTCCCGTCCCTGAAAGAGAGCCTTTCCCGCAGGCAAAAACTGGTTGCTATAGCCCAAAATCTGATACACCGTCAAGGCGGAAATGGAGCGAGCTTCCAGTTGTTCCAGCTGAAGCTCCACATTTACCTGCAACTCCTGGCCCCCAGAAAGCTCCACATCAGAAACACCACTAATGGCCGTTAGTCGTGGCCGCAGGGTTTCCGTGATGTAATCAGTGATGGAGCCTACATCTTGAGCTGTCTCAGCCATAGTTGTGACAACTTCAGTTGAGTCAACTGCAGGAGAACTTTCTGACACCGCAAAGGAAAAAATCGGAAGCATTTCCGCTCCACCTACCAAGGCTTCGGGAGTTCCTTGTAAGCCAGCAGGCAGCTCTGCCATCAGCTTGTTGATTCTGTCCCGCACCTCGGTGATTCTATCGTAGGGATCAATGCCGTCACGAAAGGTAATTTCCACAGTGGCAAAAGAATTTGAGGAGGAGCTAGATACAGACTTAAAATCTGGCAGAGTAACAAAATCGTCCTCAAGAATGCTGGTAACATCCTCCTCCACGTCCTCCGCATCAGCACCGGGATAGATTGCCACCACAATAATAGATGGAGCAGACACATCTCCCATAAACTCCACGTTGATTGATGAAAGGGCAAAGATACCAAAAACACCTAGCACAATCAACAGCATTCCAATAACAACAGGATGGCGAACCGCAAAGTGAGAGAGCTTCATTACTGCTCCTCCCAGCTTAATTCCACCACAGAGGCCTGAACCTCCTGACCTGCCAGCACTGTTTCCTGGCCCTCCACCACAAAAAGTGTGGTTCGGAATTCTTCCGGTACCATAATCCACTGATTGTCCGTAAGAGAATTATGATGATTCCAGGAACCAATCCTTCCCCGAAGTGCAGCTTCTGAGTCAGCCTTTGCTTCATCAGCTGCCTCAAGAAAATAGAGGTTTCCATCCATCTTGCGGGCAGTAATAGGTAACAAAAGCACATTTTCCAAGGAATTGAACACAATCTTTACCCGCACAAACATTCCAGGAGTAAACCATTCCTTTCCTTCTTCCAGCTGAAACAGGATTTCAAAGGTTTTGGAAGCCCCATCAATGTAGGGTGCCATAGTATCAAGGCGCCCTTGGGCCAGCTTTATACCTCCAGCTCCTTCACCAGTCAAGGACAGCCCCACTTCATCTTGGGGCAAGATGATTTGTGCCTTTAGCTGGTGGCGGTACTGAAAAAACAGAGTAAAATATTTTTCTGGCACCTGCAACCGCACCACTAAGTCAGACAAGTCTGCCACCACCGCCACTGGCTGTGGAGATGATGCCACACTGCCAGCAGAGAGGGGAGCTGCCAGCACCGTACCTGCTACTGGGGAACTTACACTGGCATACCCCAGTTGTAACACCGCCAAATCATACTGGGCACGAGCCGCATCCCGCTGAGCCTTTACTGTATCATATTCCTGCTTGGTGGCAGCTCCAGCCTTGTACAAGCCTTCCACCCGCTTAAAGCTACTTTCAAAGCCCGTATAGGCTGCCTGTGCTTGGAGCATCTGCTGACGAAAAGCTTCTGGATCGATTTGAGCTAAAAGCTGCCCCTTCTCCACCTGTTCACCGGCCTTGGCAGGATAGTCCACAATAGTTCCACTGACCAAGGGAATTACCGGAATCATGGAACGAGCTTCCACGTGGCCATTTATAGTCACACTTTCTTCCATGGTACCCACCACAGGCATGGCTACTGTCACCGCTGGAACTGGCAGGGTATAAGTAATCCCTTCATTACCTGCAAAAAATTTCATCCCCAGCACAATTCCCAGGGAAACCACCACTACAAGGATATATTTTATCAAGCCACGTCTTTTTTTTACCATCATTCCCTCATGGTTAAATATAGTTTTGAGAAGGATTTACTGTCAATATGAATCCATAAATGACAGTCCAGTTAAGATACATTGAGCTAGCACATTTGATTTTAAAACAAAAAAGGCAACCCATTGCTGAGTTGCCTTTGCCCGGAACAAGACTTGAACTTGCACACCCTTACGAGCTCTAGTACCTGAAACTAGCGTGTCTACCAATTCCACCATCCGGGCTAATCTGTATGACAATAACTATATCATAAGATTAAAATAATGTCAATGTAAAAATATTGGTTTACCGCAGAACCTCACCCTTGTGCCACAATTTTTCCAGCTCGTAAAAGTTACGGGCATCCTGAGACATGAGGTGAACCACCACAGTACCAATATCAATCAAGTTCCAGTCGTCTCCATCGGGGCTCTTCTTGTTAGTAACATGGATTTCCATGTCATTTTCACGAACATAATCCTTTACAATCTTGTACAAGCCCTTCCAATGAACAGAGCTATTTACTGTTACAATAACAAAATAATCTGTCCAGCTGTTCAGTTGGGAAACATCGATGACAGTTACATCATTTCCTTTTCCGTCCTCCATCAACTGAGCAATTTCCAAAGCCTTTTCCTTTTCAGTCTTCATCTCTACCTCCCTTACCGCACGTAGCGGCCGTCAAAATCCTTCCCAAGAATGATGGTGAAGTCAACCCGTGTCTCCGCCTCCATTCCAGCACTTTCTGGCAAAACATCCTCTGTTATAATATTGGAGCAGCTGATGATGTCTCCCAGATTCTTTGCAATCTCATCGTTACCAATGTGATTGATGATGAGGGTTTCCTCGTAATCGTTTCTATCTGCATTGACAGAGCTCAATACATCAAAGCCAAAGCCCTGTAACAAGATGGAGGTGTTTCTGGCCAATCCCTGCACCGAAGTTCCATTTTGCACCTCCAGTACATAGATTCGGTCATAGATTGTATCCACCACAGAAACCAAGGAACTCACCGTCTGCTTGAACAAATCCTTTACCAATTCACCGTCGTAATGGGGGAACAATAAGGATTTTCCGTCAACAACTCGTACTGAACCAGTAATACTACGGGGAGCAAGACGCTCAGAATCAACGTGGGCAACAGTCTCCAAGATAATTCGCAGATCCTTTGGTTCTAGATTCGTTTTAAAATAATCATCATATTCCTTGAAGTTCTCCTCCAAAAACATGGTATTTATGTTTTTATTGATGGCAGCAAGAAAGGCAATGATAACATTCTGGTATCTGTCCTGGACTTCCCCTTCTGTTTCCTCTGGAGAATTGTAATACAGGTAGGTGAGGATTTTGTCACCATCAAGATTATTCACTCCAGAAGGCAAGAGCCAGCGATTTCCATTTTCCGCCTGTATGTCCACAGGATAAGGAACGAAAATTTTCAGTCCCCCCAATAAATCTGTCAGCACCTTAAAATTATCTACAGAACACACCATGGAAAAAGGAATGCTTTGTCCAGAAAGCTTTTCAATTTCCTGCCGATAGGCGTCGATCCCCTTTTCACGATATACCATGTCGATTCGATCTACCCTTCCCAAACTACTGTAAATTGCTCCAGTATTTCCAGGGATATTAAACAGGGCTCCACGTCCAGACACAGGATAATAGATAAATACATCGGTAAAAAGAACCTTCTCGTCATCCTCTAGCACAAACAGAATCTTGATAGGTTCCTCGTTGTTAATCATTTCCTCAACAGGGTCCACCTGCAAGGCTGAAACAACAATCAAGGAAGTAACAATAATGATAAAAAAAACAAGAAACAAGAAAATCATGCTCTTTTCAAGCTTTCCACCTCTTTTTTTTCTCATTGTCCCTCCAAAAATGAAAGCAATTTTAAGGAGCCAGGAGCAATTTTCTTTCCCCTTGCCCTCAAAAACTCAATATTTTCCTTTAAAACAAAGCACATTGCCTCGTCCAAGCCCATGGCAAACACACGCTCCAGATACTCCTCTGTAACGTGAGCGCGTCCAGGCTCCACCTTGTCTGCCACATACAAAACCTTGGCCAAATCTCCCATGTCAGGAGAACCAAAGGTGTGAAGACGCACTGCTTCCAGGATATCCTCATCTTCTACAGCAAAATCATTTTTCAAAACAGAGGCTGCAGCCCTTCCATGAAGCAAACCAGGCTTGTCCTGCTCTAGCTTACCCACAGGCTCTCCGTCCAAGGTTGCAAGGGAAATCATCAACTCCCCCCTCATTTCCTTGCAAATGTCGTGGGCAATACCTGCAAAATATCCCCGCTGTGGATCTAGGCCATGAATCCTGCACAATTTTTCTGCCGTCTCTGCCACTCTCACAGAATGGTCATAACGACTGGGAGAAACCATGGTAATGGCATATTTTCGTACAAGTTCAGTTTTCTGTGCATCCATACAACTTTCTCTCTATAATATATCGATAAACAGATTCAGGAACAAGATATCGCCAAGAAGAACCGTTTCCATCGCTGGCAGCTCCAGCAGCTCGAATTTGGCTAGAGGATACAGGAAGGATTCCATTTTCCAGTTCTCTATGGGTATACGGAAAATCCTTCCGCTGAGTGCCATCCCAACAAATACGTCGGGCCAGAACAATGTCAGCCAGTTCAGGTAGCTCCTGATAATGACCCCATTCCTCAAAGCCCTCCACCAAGTCGTCCCCCATAATGAGGCCCAGCTTCCCTTCCAGCTGATGGGCATATTTTTTTCCCAAATATTGAATGGTATCGTAGGTGTAGGAAATGCCACCTCGTTCCAGCTCGCAGGTTTCCACAGCAAACCGAGGATTCCCCTCAATGGCCAGTTGAATCATTTCCAACCGCTGCTGTGAACTTGCACCTTCTGCCAATTCCTTGTGGGGAGGAATATTTACTGGCACAAAAAGCACCTTGTCATAGTCCAACCGATGGCAAACCTCATCTGCCAGCAGAAGATGTCCGATGTGAATGGGATTAAAACTACCTCCCAACATAGCCAGCCGCATACCCTTCTCCACTACCTAGAAATCTTCATCCTGATTGTCGCTACCAGGATACTGAATAGGATCCACATCACACACTGAACGGCTTTTCAAAAAGTCTGATTGACCAGTTTTTTCTTCCACCACAACGGTCTTTGCGGTGGTGGGACTCTTGTATCCAGAAGCCTCCATCCTTTGCACCAAAGCAAGAATCTCACGACGCACCTGATCAAGACCAGTTCTAGCAAAAATAGAAAGGGGAATCACCACCTGATCTGGATTTTCAGCGTGAATGGCCTCTGTAATCATCTTAGCCCGTTCAGGAGCACCTTCTGTATCCATCTTGTTACACAAAATAAGCCGAGGCTTTTTTGCCAAATCAGGAGAAAAGGCTTCAAGTTCAGCCTGTAAGGTGTCGTAGGCAGTAAGACAGTCATCATTGGAACAGTCAATCATAAACAAAAGACCAGCAGTTCTTGAAATATGCTTCAAAAAGCGGATTCCAAGTCCAGCTCCTTCAGAGGCTCCTTCAATAATACCGGGAATGTCTGCAATAATAATATCACGGTCAGCATCGGCATGAAGCACACCAAGGTTTGGAATCTTTGTGGTAAAGGGATAGGGTGCAATCTTTGGTCGTGCGTTGGTAAACAAATCCAACAAGGAAGATTTTCCTGCATTAGGAAAGCCCACTAAGCCAACGTCTGCCATAATGCTCAGTTCCACCCGCAGGCGACGAACCTCTCCGCTTTTTCCCTCATGGGCATATCGTGGAGCTTGGTTGGTGGAGGACTTAAAGTGGGTATTTCCCCAGCCACCATTACCACCTTCCAAGAACACAAAAAGCTCATCTTCGGACTCTGTGGTAAATTCTCGAATCAGTTCCCCTGTGTCATAGTCAAAAATAGAGGTTCCAGGAGGAACGGGAATAATAACATCGTCACCATTTTTTCCAAAACGATTTCCACCTTCTCCGTCTCCACCGTTACGGGCCTTAAAAACCTGCTTATACCGCATATGTGCCAAGGTTCTTAGGTTCCGCTTTACGCAGAACACTACGTTTCCACCCTTGCCACCGTCTCCACCATTTGGACCACCCATGGGTACATATTTTTCTCGGCGAAAGGCAATACAACCGTTGCCACCCTTTCCTGAGCGAACCTCAATTACTGCTTCATCTGCAAATTGAATCACAATCTCACCTATAAAAAAATACCCGAAGAAGGTCGAGCCTGCTCCGGGTACGTAATCAGTCAACAAAAATATTTCGTGACTTATGCCTCAACTGGTGCAATGGAAGCCAACTTGCGGCCCTTGCGCTCATGGTACACTACAGTTCCTGTAGCTGTAGCAAAGAGTGTGTCATCCTTTCCTCTTCCTACATTCTGTCCAGGATGAATCTTTGTACCACGCTGGCGTACCAAGATTGAACCTGCAGGAACAAGCTCTCCGCCGTAAACCTTTACACCAAGATATTTAGGATTTGAGTCACGGCCGTTTTTTGCACCGCTACCACCCTTTTTACGTCCCATAGTATTCCTCCGATTTATTCAGCTATTATTTCCGTAAAAACTATATGCTTTGGAAACTCATTCTGCAAGGACTCAAACCCTGCCCTCAAAAAATCCGCTGCATATATCAATCGGGATTTATCATCAATCCCATCCTTCACCAAAAACTCTAAAGTCCCTGGCTCAGGAGCATTTACCATAATTAATGATCTATACTCTTCTGTTAAAACTTGCAATGCTGTTCTCAGCAAAACTGTTGCCGCAGCACAAACAATATCTGAACCAGAAGGAGCATATCCAGCATGTCCCTTCCCACAACAGGAATGAATTGCTCCATCCCTGCTACAAGTTAGGCAAACCCGCATCATCCTTCAGAAAATCTTTTGACAAAAGGCTTTATTTCAACCCCCGTCAAAACATAGGCAAAAGCCTTATGCTCCGATGATTTCCTGTACACGGATTGTTGTGTACTGCTGGCGATGACCGATTGTACGGTGATAGTCTTTCTTAGCCTTGTACTTGTATACAATAACCTTCTTGTCCCGAATGGATTCTTCCACAACGGCCTTTACCTTAGCACCCTTTACATAGGGAGCTCCTACACTTACAGAACCATCATTGCTTACCAAAAGAACGGTATCAATCTCAATTACGGTTCCCTTTTCGGCATCAATATTGTCAACCTGAATCAGAGCGTCCTTCTCTGCCTTATACTGCTTGCCCTTATACTCTACAAGTGCGTACATCTTTTACCTCTGTCTCTCTATAATCTGGAATAAAAAATTCCACAACGCTCCGGTATTAACGGGACATACCGAAATCGTATTACAATGATTGGAAATTATTATACAAGACTTTATACATTATAGTCAAGTATAAAAAACTAAACAATACAGATTCATCGCCGATAATGGCTTTCTCCTATTTACATCTACCAAAAGAAAAAATCCATTATCAACGTGATATTACATGGTCTCCAAGAAGGGGACCAGAATCAAATCAAGACCATTTTCCAGAACTTGGCGAGTACAGGTAGCCAAGAACAGGCGGGCTGCTGCCAACTGACCATTTTCCTGAGCTAATGCCAAGGTAGGACAGTCATGGTAGAAGCGGCTAAAGGCCTTTGCCACATCGTACAGGTAGCCAGCCACCTGAGAGGGATCAAGATTTTGTGCAGCTTTTAACAAAATCTTAGGGAATTGCTCCAGCACCTTGATTAATTCCCACTCAGCTTCGTGGGTCAACAAAGAGGCAGCCTCACTTGCAGCCAAGGGAGTAAGGCCTATTTCTTGGGCTTTTCGCAGGATGGAACAAATTCGAGCGCCCATGTACTGCAGATAAGGACCAGTATCTCCATTGAAAGAAAGGGATTCTTTAGGATTAAACAGCATATCCTTTGTGGGGGTGGCCTTCAGCAAGTAATAATGAAGGGCTCCCAAGGCAATCTTTTCTGCAACGGCAGAAGGATCCCCCACAGCCTCTTCCCGTCCCTTGGCAACAATCTCTTCCAAGGCACCATCTCGGAGGCTGTTAATAAGGTCATCTGCATCTACAACAGTTCCTTCTCGGCTTTTCATCTTTCCTTCAGGAAGATTTACCATACCGTAAGACAGGTGATACAACTGATCTGCCCACTGATAGCCCAGCTTTTTCAAAACATAGAACAAGACCTTAAAGTGATACTGTTGCTCACTTCCCACCACATACACCAGCTGGTTAAAGGGCCAGTCTCCATGGCGATAAATTGCAGTACCGATGTCCTGGGTCATGTAGAGGGCGGTACCATCCTTTCTCAGTAAAACTTTTTTATCTAGATTGATTTCTTCCAAATCCACCCAAACTGATCCATCTTCTTCTTTATAGAAAATTCCATCCTCCAAGCCCTTGAGGATTTCCTCTCGGCCCTTGAGATAGGTTTCACTTTCGTAGTACAACTTGTCAAAACTGATGCCAGTACGCTGATAGGTTTGAGTAATTCCCTGAATAGCCCAGTCGTTCATCTGCTTCCATAGCTTGTGGACGGCTTCATCCCCCTGCTCCCACTTTACCAAGAGCTCCTGGGCAAGTTTTTCTGCAGAAGGATCTGCCTTATTCCACTTATCGAATTCAACGTAGCAGTCCCCTACAAAGCGGTCACTTTTGATACCAAGGCTTTCTGGAGTTTCATTGTTTTCTTGATGGAATTTTTGGTAGGCCAACATGGACTTACAAATATGGACACCTCGGTTATTCACGATATTAACTTTGAAAACTTCTGCTCCAGCTGCCTTCAAAATGCGGGAAATACTTTCTCCCAAGGCATCATTTCGCAGATGTCCAAGATGCAACGGCTTGTTGGTGTTTGGGCTAGAGAATTCCACCATAACTCGACGACCATCTAGGGGCTTTATTCCGTCGTTAGTATATGCACCATAATCTGATTTTTGACAAGCAATCTTTTCCAAAACAGAGGCAATAGCTGTCCCTTTATTGAGCTTTACATTGACATAGGGACCCACAGCCACAAAGGTTCCCACCTCATCTGCCCCTTCTTGAGCTTGCAGGAGGGCGAGGACTTTTGCAGCAATGGCAGGAGGAGCCTGCCGAAAAGACTTGGCAAAGGGAAACATAGGAATGCCCAAATCTCCCATTTCTGGATTAGGGGGAGTTTCTATCACCAGAGATTCAGCTGTGGTTACAGCCTCCATTCCCAATTCCTTACCAAAAGCATTCAACGCATTTGCCACTAAAAGTCGGCACTGCTCCTTTAAATCTGCCATAGCACCATCCTAAAAATAAACTGAGAGAATATAATAGCAAAAAAAACGTATTTGTTCTATATGACTTCTCAGGAGCTTGTTGCCACTAATGGATAAAGGCCATCATGGTAGTAAAGTTTTTAAGCTTTTCTTCTAAAATCATATTTTCTGAAAGATTTTTAGTTTCTCTACGAAAAGAGCCCAAACGAGGGTCACAACAAGTACAATCAGAACAACAAAGGATATTATCTTCTGGCACTCCAGCTTCCAGCAACAGGTTCACATTAGCTTGGACCAAAGATAGATTGTTTGGTGGAATGATACAGGAAGAACCAAAATGTGAAGTAAAATATTCTATTCGCTTCTCATCCACTTGATAACAACAGGAATGAATATGAGGACCAATCACTACGGAAAAATCTGAGGCCTGAGCTCCATAAATCCGTTCCGCTAGTGTAAGGGCTTGTAGGACAATACCCGTTCCCTTCCACCCCGAATGAAGAACACCTCGACAACCTGTTTTTGCATCGTACAAATAGATAGGAAGACAATCTGCCACTGTCACCACAGGTACAAGCTTAGGATTAGTAGTAATGATACCATCTCCACGCCATAAATTGAGGGCATCTGGATGACTGCCTTCCCTACCTAACAATGTGGGCTCACTTGTTTCTTCTTCTTGTTCCAAGGCATATACCACTTGGGAATGAATCAATTCCACAGGCACCGCCAATAAACTTGTAGATAAAACAGGCCAAGTAGCAGGATATAAATCCCCAGGACTTGTTATGGGAGATATACCAACCGAGGAAATGGTTTGTGGTGGTAAAATATTTCGTTTGAGAAAAAATGATTTTCGTTGTGGATTTTCCTCAGTCCAGCGAAAGCGCATGGAACCAGCACCAGCAGTGGTCATATAACAACGTGGATGCACTCTGTCATCATCTTGAAGCGGTTTTCCTGCAAGATAGAATGGCAGGCTTAACAAGTCCTGCCCCTCATCACATTTACAGGAAATATCAAAAGCAGAAGCTTCTATCATGATTTCTCCTAACGAATTGTTTCCAAGTCCTTAATAATTTCCAGTGAACGTTCAAAACCAAGTTGCATCTCATCAACTTTATGGCGGAATTTTTCATTGTACTGGCCTTGGATTGTGGACAAGTTGGACAAGGTATCGTAACGGGAGTTTCTTGCTCCGGTAATAATTCCCTTCAGAATGAGCTCTACGGAACGAGAAGAAGCACACCATTGGGCAAGAATCAAGGCAGCATCTGTTTCCAAAGATTTAATCAAGGAATCCAATTTTGCCTTGTCCCGAGGATTCAGCAAATTTTCCTTCATCAAGTTATCGAACATGATGCCACCTTCTCCATCAGGAGCAATACTTGCCTTAAATTTATTCAAGGCGATACGCTGTCTATCAAGCTCTGCACAAACATCTGTCAATTCGATAAGATTTTCCTTCTGATAGAACACACCTTCTACCATGAGGATTTTTAGCAACTTGGCGTATTCTGGATATACTTCGTCATAGAAGGCAGAAATGAACCCCATGACATAATCGTACATGAAGGAAACACCACCAAGGATATTTTTCCAAGGACGACACGGCAACAGAGGAAGGGTCTTGAAGCCAAAAGTTTGGCACATAGTTTCTTCTGCAATGTGTTTTTTTCGATCTGCCAACCACTGTTCCCATTGCTTATCAAAATTTCTGCGCCATGCAGTCTTGTATTTAACAAACCAGTCTTCGCAACCATCTGGTTTATCTGGTAGCCAGAAGGCATCAAACCAGACAACAGAACCAATGGCACGCATCGGTACGGTAGAAATAAACATTTTAATCAAAGTAATATTAGAGGCAGCCTCTTCCATGAACTTTGACATCTTATCATTAAAATTATCCTTACTCTGCTCTTTCATGTTGTAAGAAAGAACATAGAGTGCTTCCAAAACTTCAGATTGAATTGTCTTTCCATTACATAAAACCTTTGCCATCTGAGCAATTTCGTTTTTAATGCTATCAAAAGGACAAATCAATAGGCCACTTTCCTCAGAAAAGGCGGACAAAATACGGTTAAATGGCAAATGAACAAACTGACGAATCCATTCTGTATTACATACAGCACCGTACAAAGCAGCTCGTTTAATTGAAGGCATAGCCTGTAGGGTAGAATCAAGGTTTCTCACCATAGACAAGCGCAACTCGCTAGTAACTTCTCGGGAAAAAGGTAATTTAAGTGGATTGATCTCTTCAGCAATCTTTCCGTTTACTTCTGGTGCAATGAGAGAAGAAAGGAAAACGTAGAATCCCCCCTGATCTGCATCATAAATCTCCATTCCCTCATTAAAGAAATTTGCACATTTCTCCAATTGCTCTACTTGGTCATAAAAACCTTTCAAAAATACACGACGTGTAATATCGATAAGACCAGGCTCTTTTTTTTCTATATCGTGACCCTTTTTCAATACGATTTGGGCATTGTACAGGGTTTTAATATCTGTGTTGGTAAAGATAGACTTAATCATTAACCAAATACGAGTGAAAAAAGATTCATTTTTTAACTGTAACTCTATATCTGGAACAACTTTAGGTCCTTGCATCTCCACTGATACAAGAGACTGACTTTCCGGATTTACAATAGCCTGTACCTTCTCCAGCATTGCAGCCCGTTCTGCTGGAGTGAGAGAAATAACCATGCGATCAAAAGAAGAGCGAGATTCCATAATAGTTTATTGTAAAACAGAAAAAAATGCCTGTCAACTAAGTTTTATTCAAATGGAACTTATAAAGAAGTGAGAAAAAACTGCATTTTCTGATTTTTCTCACTTTTTCTAAGAATTATCCTCGTGCCTTAAGACCTCGCTTAAACTGGGGAATCCGAGCTGAAGCAGTGGTATTCCATGGACTTGTTTCCCCTTCTTTGAGGTACTGGTAACCCAAGCCTGCAATCATGGCTCCGTTGTCGGTACAGAGCTTGAGGGGTGGGAAAATACAGGTAAGCTCCTTCCGCTGGGCAAGCATTTCCCGTAGCCGAGAGTTAGCCGCCACACCACCACCAGCTACAATGGTGGTAAGACCTGTATCCTCCACTGCCCGAAGGATACGGGAAACAAGAATCTTTACCGCAGTTTCTTGGAAGGCTGCACAAATATTTTCTGGAGTTTTTGGATATTCTTGGTTCCAGAACTGGTCAATCTGGTTAATAACTGCTGTTTTTAAGCCAGAGTAGGATACATCATAACGATGCTCTCCCTTGTGCAAGGAGGGAATGGGAAAGCTTGCTGCCTTGGGGTTTCCCTCCTTTGCCAGCTTGTCGATGATGACGCCACCGGGATAACCAAGATTATAGAACTTGGCCACCTTATCAAAGGCTTCACCTGGGGCATCATCTACGGTGGTTCCCAGCACGGTGATGTCGTTAAAGCCAGCCACCTTGCAGATAATGCAGTGGCCGCCAGAAACAAGCAATCCCAAGTAAGGATAGGCAATGTCTTGGCTCAAATGGGCGGCATAGAGGTGGGCCAACATGTGGTTTACGGCAATGAAGGGCTTGTTCTTGGACCAGGCCAAGGTTTTAGCAAAGGTAAGGCCCACCAACAAGGAGCCCATTAAACCAGGGCGATTGGTGGCGGCAATACCATCAATTTCATCTAGGGTGAGATTTGTCTCCTGCAGAGCCTGCTGTACCACAGGCATAATCCATTCTGCATGCTTGCGGCTAGCAATCTCCGGCACTACCCCGTTAAACTCTTGGTGAAAGGGAATTTGGGTGGCCACCACATTACTGATAATGGTTCTTCCATCCTCCACAATAGCTGCTGCTGTTTCATCACAGGATGACTCAATCCCCAAAATTTTCATATAAACCTCCCACCGTTGAAAAAATATACCCTTGTGATTTTAGCACAGGATACAACTCTTGAAGAATTTGTGCAAGATTGCTTCCTGACCACACGTGACCAATATAAATGGCATAGCCCTTTCTGTTTGCCACCTCAAGCCCCCGCTGAATCTGTTCTAGAATATCTGCCCTATTTTGAGTATTATCCAGAAACACATCACGCTCCCAGATTTTAACTCCTAGTTCCAAGGCTGCCTGAGGTGCTGCTGTATTGGCTGAGGTACGGGAATCGAGGAAGAAGATTCCTTGTTGCTGGCAAATTTCTATAACTTTGCCAACTTTTATCTGGGACTCAGTAATGAGGGAGCCTTCATGGTTGTTAAGACCAGATACAGGACCGATTTCAGCAAGATTTTTTCTTACTACAGCATCAATATCCGTGGTGGTCATGGAAGGGGAAATGGCTCCCAGCCCAGGATTTATCGAAAGATTACGGGCTTGCATGGGCTGGTGCAGGAGCAATTCATGGCGGCCAGATGAACGAACACGGCGGGCAGACTCCACAGAATGCTGAAGCTGGGGAAGCACTGCCACATCCACAGGAAAGGGCAGGTTCAGGTAATGTTGTAAGTCAGAAAGATTTTGGCCACCGTCGTCAAATACAAAAACTAAGGTAGCTCCAGAACGAGCGGGAGGAATGGTGTAATCCTTCCCTACTACGGGCCTAGGAGAACTGGAGCTACTTGGTGTGGTGCCAGTTTGTCCTGGGCTTGATGAAGTAGCTTTATCCTTGGAGCCGAGAGCTACATTTGCTGAGGAGGAATTTACTGGAGACGACACATTTGAGGCTGCCTGTTGTTGGGTAGCTTGATTTTGTACCTCAGCTATCCAGTTTTGGACAGACTCCCCATCAGATTGAACCTTGGAATCTCGTGTTTCAGCCTCTTTTACCCTTTGCTCCCCTTCCTTTGCCCGCTTTTCTGCTGCTTCCAGCTGGGCTATTACTTGGGCCACACCAGCATCCATCGTTTGTTGGGCTGTTTCTTGTGATGAATCCTCTGAGGAAGGATTTTCTGAAGAAAGGATAGTAGATTTGCTTTTTTGTACCGTGGTTGAAAAATACATCCCTGATGCAGGTGCAGTAAGCGTCACCACAGCAAGCATACAGATACAAAGTGCCACAATGGCAACGGCAAGAACAATCACCTTATTTTTTTTCAACACTACCTTGGGTTTCTTCTTTTTTTGAGCCATTATTCGCTATCCTCCAAGGGCTTTTTGTGAATGAGAGAAAAATATAGGGGGCCGGTTCCTCCTGCAGTGTCAGGAAGCACATGAAACCCACGCTCAGTTTTTTCAGGCTCTGGCAAAGGAACCTGACAAAACTGGGACACCTTTTCTGGTACGGGAGGCAAGTCCTGAATAAACTCCACATCAGGGAATTTTGTTTGCAGTCGAGAAACAACCTTGTCGTTTTCCTCTGGAGAAAGGGCACAGGTGGCATACAGCAAGTAGCCATCGGGATTGAGCATGCGGTAGGCTGAGGACAGAAGGGCCCACTGAGCCATAGCTAGGGTTTTAATGCGAGCGGGAGACCATTGCTCAAGGTACTGGGGAGAAGACAGTACGTGACGCTCCGAAGAACAGGGGGCATCCAGCAAAATTCGATCAAATTGGTTGGCAGGATTTTTACAGAGGGTGGCTCCATCCTTGCCACAAATAGATACCCGCTTCCGTACTGCTTCTGTCATGTGCTGGTCTGCCACCCGAATGAGACGAGTTAGCCGCTCCCGAGAACGCTCATTGGAAAGCAAGGTGGCATCCTCTTCCATAAGGGAGGAGATCACCAAGGTTTTGCCACCAGGAGCGGCGCATAAATCAAGCAAAGTGTCAGCACCAGTTACAGGAAGGCTCACTGCGGCACGAATACTGGCAGCATCTAGATAATAGGGAGGAAGATTTGAGTCAGCTTGCCACGCCACAGGAGAAGCCTCTTGTAACAAGGCTTCCTTCAGTTCTGGCCAACGAGTAGTAAATAAGTCTTGATAATATTGTTCAAAACCTTCAGCCCCCTTCAATTTTCCTGAAGTGGAACCTTGGGTAAGGCTCTTCTTTTTTCCCATATTCTTCCCTAGGTTGTACGGTATGACAAAATATCAACCTATACAAATATACAGATTATCGATAAAAAAATCCACTGCAATCAGCATAAAAAGCCCATGCAGGCCTGCCACAAGGCATCCATTTGAGGTGGCATACAGGTGAAGGTCACTTTTTCTCCTGTGACAGGATGAAAAAAGGATAATTTCCAAGCGTGAAGCCGAATGCCACCACCCTTTTCCGACCGTTTTGCCCCGTATTTCAAATCGCCTTTGATGGGACGGCCTTCCCCAGCAAGTTGACAGCGAATCTGATGGGTACGACCAGTGAAAAGCTCCACCAACAGAAAATCGTAGCGTTCTCCCTGTCCTAGCAATTTATACCGTAGCAGGGCCTTTTTCCCAGCAGTTTTGCTAGCCCTTTGAGCTTCCTTTTCTGAAAGAATGCGGGCCTTTTTTTTACCACGGTCAAAGGTCATGACACATTCAAGATTCTTCCAGTCAGCAGAAATTTCAGACTGAACTTCCCCTTGAGCCGATTTTTTTCGTTCAGTAATGGCACAATAGGTTTTCTCCACAGAATGAGAAGCAAAAATCTTGGAAAATCTTGCAACAGCCCTATCGGTTAAGGCCAAAATACAAAGGCCACTAACAGGCTGGTCTAGCCGGTGGACACATTCACAGCGTTCCAGCTTGTGACCGAGCTCTTCTTCTATGAGGGGAGCCATCCGCAAGGACAGGGAATGGGGAGAACCATCCTCACACACCTCACCTGCTTCTTTTACCACCACGGCAAAATCGGAATCAACATGAACAATCATTATTATTCACCGAGAGTTGTTGCATAAAGCCCTTTTCCTTGCTGATAAAGATTTTGAAATTCAGCTTCATTCCAATGGTTTGTAACAGACTCATTACATACAAGGCTTAAGCCACCTTCTTCTTCCTGAAAGCTCAGTAATCCAGCCTTAATCTTTACATTGATGACACGCTCCACTGCAGCATCCAGCAGGGATTTGAACTCACTCTCTTTTTGACTTTTGTCTAAAAATAAGCGTAACACGGAGCCAAACTTTTTTTCAGAAAGCATAATCACATCAATTCCTGCTTCCATTGCCATAATCGCGGCCCTTTCTGGAGGAAAACCATTTTTTTCCAAGGCAGCCATGAAAATATCATCAGAGAGAATGAGTCCTTCGTAGCCAAACTCATGACGTAAAACCTCTGTCACCCAAAATCGAGAAAGGCAGGCAGGAGTTTCAGAGTCATAGGCAGCGGTGCGGGCATGGGACATGAGAAGGGCCCAGGGGTTGCCTGTAGAAATAATTTTTCGGAAGGGTTCAAGATACAACTCTTGTAATGCTTGCTGGCTTAAGTCTATTTCTGGCAGCCCTGAGTGAGGGTCATCGTTGGTATTGCCAGGAAAGTGCTTTACCACAGAGCCAAGGTGCTCCTGCTGAAAGCCATTAATGGCTGCAATTGCATAATTTTCTGTAACAGCAAGATCTCCAAAACTGCGAGTGTCAAGAAATTGCTGGTTATACTCACTGGAAGCCTCTGCCACAGGAGCAAGGTTCAGATGGAATCCTAAAAGCTTCATTTGAGCTGCCTGGAGTGCATATAATTGCTGAGCTTGAGCTGCTGTCATGGTTGTAGCAACAGTTTGGGCAGAGGGCAAGGAGGAAGTCACTCCCCTTAGGCGATTTACAAGGCCACCCTCTTGGTCAAGGGTAAGGAGGGGTGGAAGAATTCCCCGCTGCTGACACCAGCTTTGGATGGAGGCAGTAAAGGAGGCCACTTCTTGGGGGCTGTTAGCCACGTTGTATGAAAAGAAAAGATAGCCACCAGGAATAAGCTCTTGTTCTGGAAGTTCTCCCCATTGGAAGGATTCTACAGGAGAAAACGATGTATTTCCTTCTAGATTAACAAGAAAAAGCTGACTATATCGTTGCACTTGGTCAAGGCCCTGGATAAATTTCTGGATTGCATCCTTTTGTGCCTGTAACTTTTGGGCCTCCTGCTGTTGCTGAAGACTTTGTTGCATTTCTTCTTCACTAGTGATGGAAGATTCAGCTGTTTGTTTTGTCTTGCTTTCTCCCTCCTTTCCGCTACAAGAAAGGAACAAACAGAGGGATACCAACAAAAACAAGGACTTTCTAAGTTGGATAGTGTTTTTTCGTACCATGGGGGCAGTATAGCATAGGTTCAATGAAATTAAAAGCGGTGGGAGCTATACTGTGGGTAGGTAGAGAGCGACGGCTGCAAGACGGAAAATCGCGATATATTGAGCGATTTTAGCGAGTCTCGGTTGAGCCCCCGCGAAACCGCTTGCATCGGTAGGCGCCCGCTGGCATCCTCCACCAACTCTTTCGTTCATCGAGGCTATACTGCTGGGTAGATGGTGGCTGATTGTTTTCCCAACTCCACCTAAAGGCTCCATCTTAGAAAACTTTTACAAAAAACTCCTTCGTTCCCCGCAAAAAATGCAGTTTTTTTCACCTTCAAGCCTATAATATTTATGAACGCTTTTTCACGGAGACTGAATGGAGAACCAAAACACCACAAAATTCAAACCATGGGAAGACCTAGACATTACCGACGACTTTATTTTCACCCGAGTCATGCGAAACAAGAGGCTCTGTCGTACCTTGCTGGAGATGATTCTGAAGGTTAAAGTGGGCAGAATCAAGTTCCTCACCAGCCA
>JAGBXW010000087.1 GCA_017629095.1 Treponema sp.
AAGTCATGTAATGCCTCCTGTAGTTAGGAGGGGACACCCCCTCTACTCAGAAGCGGTGGGTTTCCCCTCCTAAAACCACCCTTTCCCCCAGCACTGCTTAGGGGCTGCTGGCCCCTAAGAACCCCAGACAAAAGAGATTTCTGTAAATAATGATAAAATGCTTGCAATTTCTGGTCAAGAGATGAAAGCTGATTTGAAGTGGTGTTCAAGAAGATACGGAGGGAACCGTCCTCCAACTTGAGCTGGTGGTCTGCTTCTTGGCAGGTGTACTGGAAGGTGTAGCGGGGAAAATTTCTGTCAAAAGGATCAAAAGTACAGATGAAAATGAGGATATTGTCCGGCAAGTTTGGGTATAGGCTGCTGGTTGGGGTAGTACTTACATCAGACACGCTTTGGTAGTAGCGGCTCCGTTTGGGAAGTTCCTTCTTGTGGCCATTTTGCATTTCCACGGTAATGATGCGATTTTCATCTCGTAAAAACACATCCATAATGATTCGCATAGAATCTGGATCCGTTTTATGTTCATCTTGGGCTGAAAGATAATGGATTTTTCCAATTCGTACATCAAGAATTAACTCCACCACTTGACGGCAAATATTTTCATCGTGCATAACATGGGAAAAGATAAAATTGTCGGTAAAGGTGAGGCTTTCCCACTTTTTTTGCAATTCTTCTTCACTGAGCATTTTGTCTCCTTGCTTTACATAATAATTATTCGCTTTAAACGTGAGAAATTTGTCTTTTTTGTGGAAAAAAGTTTTGATTTTTTGAAAAGTTTTCTAGAACCAGTCTTGTTGTCTTGATTTTTTAGCTTGTAGCTTTCACATTTATTGTTGACGTGGTATACTACTGGCGTGACTAAACCCCTCTTTGCTGACAATAAAAAACTTCCTATTGGAAAGCTTCCTGCAAAAATCATGGCTATCGATCTGGATGATACCCTCTTGCGGGAAGATTTGACTATTTCAGATTACACCATTCAGACTTTACAAAAGGCCACTGCTGCTGGTATCTATGTAACTCTTTGCTCTGGCCGCACCGACAATGCGATTTTACCCTTCGTTCGGCAGCTGGAAATTGCAGGCTTGGAGCAGGGGCGTTTTGTCATAGCCCAAAATGGAGCGGTAATTTACGACCTGCATTTGCGTCGGGAAATTTTGTATCGCACTGTGGATGTGGATATTTTGTTGGAAGCAAACGAAATAGCTGCTGGGTATGGCTTGTTTCCAGAAGTGTACAATCCCACTACCGTTTTCACTTCTCAGGACAATAAGTGGACTCATGTGGACGTGGGGCTTACGGGACTCCAAATGGAAGTGGTGCCAGACTTTCCTGCCTTGCTACGGAAGGGTCACCCAAAAATGGTTATTCCTGGAGAACCAGAGGTTTTGCTACGACTCCAAGATGAGCTCCGTGAAAAAATCGGGTCACGCTGCGTTATCTTTATCAGTAAGCCCTATTTTTTGGAAATCATGCCCTACAACTGTGGCAAGGGAGAGGCCTTGCAATGGCTGTGCCAGCGTCTGGCCATTCCCAACGAACAGGCCATGGCCTTTGGAGACAGCATGAACGATGAGTCCATGATTCGGCTAGCAGGATTGAGTGTGGCCATGGTCAATGGACGGGATGCCATCAAGGAACAAGCTCACTACGTAACTGAATTCTCCAATAACGAAGACGGCCTTGCCCGCTTTGTGGAAAAGTATGTGCTATATTAAAAAAATGGCTGTGAAGTTTTAGATCATGAATCAAATAAACCGACTATAATGGAGTGTCTCTCTCTTAGTATTATCCTAGATTTATTTTACAGATTATGTTATGAAATAATTATGCAATATGAAAAAATCATCTGGAACAAGAATGTCATTGGGAAATTCATTTTGGAAGGAAGTGCTCTCTGGTTTTTTTGTTTAAATATTTTTTCTTGGTCATGTTCCCAGTCTTTACTGGGTGTATATAAAGTTTGGTAAGGAGGATTTGAAAAGTGAAATCCAAAAACAAGGTTATGTTGGTGGGGAGCATCTTGCTAACAATGATAATAACATTAGCTGGTTGCAAGACTGAGACCAATGAAAGTTACTTAATTCAGCATGTAACAGTTGAGAGTCCTGAAGAGAAAAGCACTAGCAAGGGTGAAACTATTACGAATACCAGTGAAGAATCATCACCCACTGGACAGTCAAGTGGTAGTCAAACTACTGATACTGGAGCTTCTCCAGAGAATCCAAGTAAAGATAAAAGTCCTGACCAGGGAGAAACTAGTGGGAATACCAGAGAAGAATCATCATCCACTGGACAGTCAAGTGATAGTCAAACTACTGATACTGGAACTCCCAAAGATGAACCAAGTGAAGACCTTGAGGGTGAAGTAGAGCCCACTCCTGAAATGCCTGTAACATATACCGTTACTTTTGATACTAATGGGGGAAGTTCTGTTGCTAAACAAGTAATAAAAGAAGGAGAGTTGGTACAAACACCTACATCTCCAAGTAAACAAGGTTATGTTTTTGATTATTGGTATACATCAACAGATGAGGGAAAGACTGTATTAGAGAAGTTTTATTTTACAAACCAAGTAACTAGTGATATTACTTTGTACGCGAAATATTCTGCCAGGGGGAGCGTTGGAAATATTGCTTATTCTGATGGTAGTGTTTCATCGAACTATGATAGTTCAAAAGTAGCTGTAGGTATTGTTGTTGATGCCCCTGGAGGAATTGTAAAAAAGATTTTATCTCTCTCCTATACTGAACCTGCTTTTGCTCAGTGGGGAACCGGAAAAGAAGTTTCTATTGGAGCAACTTCAGAAACTGATGGACTTGCTAATTTAAATGCAATCAAATCGATAAATAATTGGCGAGAAATATATCCAATTTTTAAATTCACTGATGAATATACCGATGCATCAGGTAATTCAGATTGGTATTTGCCAGCAATAGATGAATTAGATGCTTTTTATGAATATGTTGACACTCTTAATAATAGTCTAAAAAAAATTATAGATGGGAATGGTTCTGCGACAGAGTTTCATCGTGAGAATCATTGGTCCTCTACGGTTACTACAGATACTTTTAGACCCATTGCATATAGATTTGCGGAAGATAGAACACATGAATCAGGTTTTAATCAGAGCATAGAGGTGATTAAAATGGTTGGGTTTTATTCAAACAGTGAAAAATTTAGGTTAATGAGATATTTTTAACTTATCTTAAAAAATGGGAAGGTATATCCTTCCCATTTTTTATCCTTTAAACCCTTACTTCTTCTTGTAGGTTCGCTTTACCTTCTTGGTGGTAGTCATTTCCAGAGCTTCCTCCAGAATAGTTATTCGAGAAATGCGGGCGTAAGGCTGCAATTTCTTGTTTACCTCTGCCACAATTCCGTCAACAGTTTCCTGAACTACGGTTGTACCTTCCATGTCGCCACGCTGAATTTTAAGCCGATTAAAAAGCTCATCGGAGGGATAAATCAATGCTTCGATTCCCTCTGACTTTGTAGCCTCATCCATGATGTAGCCCTGAACGGTAATCTGCTCAATGTCGGTAATCAGCTGGAACTGGTTTTCAATTTCCTCTGGATACACGTTCTTGCCACCTTCGGTAACAATCAAGTTTTTGGCACGACCAGCTAGGTACAAGTAGCCTTCGCTATCCAGCTTTCCCAAGTCACCAGTCTTGAACCAGCCATCTTCGGTAAAGACTTCTGCAGTTTCTGCTGGCATGTTGTAGTATCCCTTCATGACCATGGGGCCTTTTACAGCTACCTCACCAATACCGTTTTCATCTGGTTCTAGAATCTTCATTTCCATGTGGGAAACAAAATAGCGGCCGACACTTTCTACCTTAAAGTTATCCACTGGATTTAAGGCAATAATGGGAGAGGTTTCTGTCAGTCCGTAGCCCTGGATAAAATCGATTCCCAGCTCGTTGTACACCTTGAATACGCTGGCAGCCAAGGGGCCACCTCCACAGATTGCAATGCGTAGGGTGGAAATACTTGCCTTTTCTAGAACTGCCTTGAACAATTTTTTTCCAGGATTTACCTTGAATACCTTCTTGATAAAGTAGGAAAGCCCCATCAAGAAATGCATGATTCCATTTACAGCAGGTCCCTTGTCCTTGATTCCTTTCAAGATACCAGCCAATAGCTTGTTGAACAGCAACGGAACACCCAAAAGAATGGTAATCTTTCCTTCCCTCAGTTCTTTCAGCATTCGGGTAACGGCCATTGTTTTTCCGAATACAACCTCTGCACCAACAGACATAGGTTCAATAAAGGCGGCCTGCATGGTGTAGGAGTGGTGAATGGGGAGCAAGGCGTAGAATACATCAGTGGGATAGAGATCCAAATGGGTCTGAGCAATGTAACAGTCGGAAACAAGGTTACGGTGGGAAAGCATTACTCCCTTTGGCACACCAGTTGTTCCTGAGGTAAAGAGGATTGCCGCTGTGTCCATTTCTGTGGCGGGAGTGATGGTGGCCGTATCCTTGGATTCCAAGTTATACACGTAGGTTTCTTGGTATTTTGAGGACAAGGAAAAAATCTTTGCTCCGTTGGGATGATCCCTAAAATATTCGTATTTTTCCTCATCAACAAAGAAGAACAATGGCTTTGCCGTTTTAAGCAAATTTTCAATTTCTGGTTCGTGAAGGCCGTAATCAATGGGAATAATGGTGGCTCCTGCAAATAAGGTTGCCATATATACCGTGGCCCACTCAGAAGAGTTTTTTCCGGTAACGGCTACGTGGCTTCCTTTGGTGACTCCAGAAAAAGCTAACCAGTTGGCCAGCTTTTTCATATTCTGTAGCACTTCTGTGTAGTTCCGTGTTACACGTTCGGGCACAAAGTCGGTAAAACAGGGACGATTCGGATATCGTTCTGCAGTTATGCTGAACATTTCAGGTAAAGTTGGCCATTCTCCAGTAAAGGTCTTTCCTCTCCAATCATCCAAAAAAGCCCAAGGCAATTGATTCTTCTTCATATCTCTTCCTAAATGAAAATTCTTCTTAGTTATAGTATGACACAATTAAGCAAAAAAAGTTGCAAAAATATTTCTTTTTATTTTATTTTTCCCGATTCATGGGTTATAATTGCAATTATGTATAAGCCCCTCTTAAAAATTATCGCTTGTTTGATTGTATGTTGGGTTGTATGTGTGCCATCTTTTTGTCAGGCAATACAATCTATGTCACCGAATGAATCCTTGGAAGCTCGTCAAAAAATGATTGCCTACAGCAAGCAATTTGTAGGGGTGCCCTATGTCTACGGTGGAGCTAGTCGAAGCGGAATGGATTGTTCTGGGTTTATTTTTACTGTTGCAAATGATGCTCTGGGCATAAAGTTGCCCCGTTCCTCTGCCGGGTTGTATAGTTCAGTTCGTATTATCAAGGATTCGGAGAAGGAACCGGGAGATTTAGTTTTTTTCAAGACAGCCGGTTCTAAAATATCCCACGTTGGTTTGTACATGGGCAACAATCAGTTTATTCATGCTGCCAGTGATGGGCCTAATACAGGAGTAATTATTTCTTCGCTCAAGGAGTCTTACTGGAGTAGAACTTATGCTGGATCTGGCCGATTTTTGCCTGCCATTGGAGAAGAACGAGTGGCTCTTGTAGCGGAAGACGATTCAGATTCTAGTGCAAGTGCTAGTAGTTCTAGTTCAGAACAAGGAGCAATTCTGGCAAGTACAGCAGGTGGAAGTGGTGCTTCAGGAAGCGGTGATGGATTTTTCCAAAAGGTGGCTATAGATGCAACCCTTACTGGAGATTGGACGTTCTTTTCTGTAGATAGATTTCATCTTTTGTTTCGAGGGGTAACGCTGGATGCTCATGCTCGCTACAATGGTGGTAGTAACTTGCAACCTGGTCTTGGATTTTCTTTTTCGTATGATCCTGAGATAGAGGCATTTCAAATTCCCCTTATATTTTCCCTCACTGTAATGAAGGGACTGCGAGTCTATCTTGGGCCGGTGTTTACTATAGGTTCTCCTGTGGAACCTGGCATTGTATCTGGGGAGCCTGCTTCTATAAAGGGGTCTATTTTTCCTGGCGTCCTTGGAGTCTATTTGCAAACTCCAACTTTGAAAGCGGGAAAGGTTGAATTGTCCCTTGTACAAGACATTCGATACACTGTATTTAATAAGCCAGATAATAGTGCCCTGCCGTTTCTGAATTCCACTGCGGCAGGATTAGTTTTTTCTACTGGAGTTCGTGTAACATTCCCCCTAGAAAAATTTATTTAAAGGTATGACTTTAATGAGCAAAAATTTTACAAGAATCATTCTTTTATCTTGTGCCGTGATGGCTTCTATCTGTTTATTTACCGCTTGTTCTCCTGTATTGAAGGTGGCGGTGGATGCAGAGGGTGGCATTATCTATTCTGTGGAAAGTTCTGTTTCTCCCCTTATCGAAGATACGGTGCGTTCTTTTACTGGGGCAAAAGAAGGAGTACCCTTGTTTAATAAAGCTCAAATCCTAAAAGGATTGAAGTCTGCGGGGCTTTCTTTTGTTGGTGTAGAAACTCCCAGTGATAGCTCCTTGATTGTTTCTGCTCGCATTGAAGCTGTTGTCCCTGCAGCAGCTTCGGTACCTAATCTTGGAACTGGTGCTGTGTGTCAGGACATGGTGCAGCAAGTTTCTGGTGCCATTGGGTATTGTCATTCGGAACAGGTGGGAGAGCGAAAATTGGTGCTTACCATTTCTCCCAAGGTGCTCCAACAGGTTATGGACATTATGCCCTTGGAAACTGCTGAATATCTTGATTTGTTGTCTGCTCCCATCTTAACTGGGGAAAAATTATCCGCCAGCGAATATACAGATTTAATCAGTATTATCTATGGAGCCAGTGTTGCCAAGGAATTGAAGGCAGCAAAGGTAAAAATTCTTGTTACCGCTCCATCTCCTGTGGAAACTGCAGCTGTTTCCATTCCTGCAGGAACAGCCCGAACGCAAGATCGATATGTGGAATTTACCTTGGGATTGCCAGAGTTATTATCAAATCTTAATGAAATAGAATTTACTGTAGAATATTAAAAATTTTCTCCATACCCCAAAATGCTCTTCACCGATTTATTTGTATAAAATATCGTTATTTTTTTATCTCTAAAAATTTAATTATTGCAGAAAAGTCAGAATGCCATTATACTGATAAAAGATTATCTATATTGATATGAAACAAGGAAACTTGATTACAAGATGGAGGTGACTATGGCTAAAAACATTCAGTTTTCCCCGGAACTTGAGTCTTTTATCGAGGAATGGAAAAACAAGCCGGGAAATCTAATTATGATTCTTCACAAAGTACAGGAAGAATTTGGTTATATTTCCAAGGATGCTGCTCGTGCAGTATCTGAGCGAACTGGTGCAACCCTAGCTCGAGTCTATGGCGTTATGACGTTCTATCATTTTTTCAAGACGCAAAAGCCAGGAAAGAACAAGATTAGCGTATGTCTCGGTACTGCCTGTTACCTCAAGGGAGGGCAGGATTTGATTGATGAAGCGCGCTCCCTTCTTGGATTAACTCCTGAAGATATTTCCACCGTGGACGGCATGTTCTCGGTGGAACCTGTTCGTTGTATTGGATGTTGTGGTCTTGCTCCAGTTCTCACAGTAAATGGTGATGTATATGGAAAATTAAGCAAGTCTCAGATGGCTGGTATCATCGATAAATACAAGAATTGAAGGAGTTGATGACATGGCAAAATTAACATTGGAAGACTTGCGTGCCTTGCGTGCACAGTTGAAAAAATCCCTTCAAAGAAGAGACCCAGAAGGAAAGGGAATTCAAGTTATTGTTGGCATGGGAACCTGTGGTATTGCCGCTGGTGGAAAAGATGTTTTCAAGGCTTTCTTAGATGAGGTTGAAGCTCACAACTTAGATTCTCAGGTGGTTGTACGTCAGTCTGGTTGCATGGAACATTGTTCCGAAGAGCCAACGGTAGAAATTGTAGTTCCTGGCATGGAAACAGTACTGTATGGAAAGGTGACACCTGCTGTTGTAAAGGACATTGTTCAAACTCACCTTATAGAAAAGAAATTGTTGGACAATCTCATTGTAGAGCGTCTTGCTGCAGCCCAATAAGGAACTGGAGGATACTATGGCTTACACACACTATATTCTTGTTTGTGGAGGAAGTGCTTGCGAGTCCAGCAATTCCCAGGGAATTTATCAGCGACTTTTGGAAGAAGCCGAAAAACAGGGTGTTGCCGACAGCGTTCAGATTGTAAAGACTGGTTGTTTTGGTTTTTGTGAAAAGGGCCCTGTTGTAAAGGTGCTTCCCGAAGATTCCTTCTATGTTGAAGTAAAACCAGAAGATGCAGCAGAAATTATCTCTGAGCAGATTATCATGGGACGAGAAGTGACTCGTCTGTTGTATAACAAAGAAAAGAAGCGCCGAGAAGAAGTTCAGGAAATCCAGTTTTATCAAAAGCAGCTTCGTGTGGCTCTGAGAAACTGTGGCTTTATCAATCCTGAAGATATTACCGAATATATCGGTCGTGACGGATATGTGGCTCTGGAAAAGGCCCTCTTTGAAATGTCTGGAGAAGATATCGTTAATGAGGTGAAAAAATCTGGTTTGCGTGGTCGTGGTGGTGCAGGCTTCCCCACTGGAGTGAAGTGGGAAACTGCTTTGAAGGCTTCTGGAGATACCAAGTACGTTGTCTGTAATGCCGACGAAGGAGATCCTGGTGCTTACATGGATCGTTCCACCATCGAAGGTGATCCTCATTCTATCATCGAGGCAATGATTATTTGTGGTAAGGCCATTGGTGCCCACCAGGGATTTGTGTACATTCGTGCAGAATATCCCTTGGCCATTGACCGTTTGCAAATTGCCATGAATCAGGCTCGTGACTTGGGGCTTTTAGGTAAGGACATCCTTGGCTCAGGCTTTGACTTTGACATTGAGATTCGCCTTGGTGCTGGTGCCTTTGTGTGTGGTGAGGAAACAGCCTTGCTACGCTCCATCGAAGGGCTCCGTGGTATGCCCACACCTAAGCCACCCTTCCCAGCTATTAGTGGATTGTGGGGCTGTCCGACCATTATCAACAATGTAGAGACATTGGCCAATATTCCTGTAATCCTCACAAAGGGTGCCGACTGGTTTGCCAGCATTGGTACAGAAGATTCCAAGGGAACAAAGGTTTTTGCCCTTACCGGTAAGGTAAACAACTCCGGTCTTGTGGAAGTGCCCATGGGTACAACCCTCCGTGAAATCATCTTTGAGATTGGTGGTGGCATCAAGAACGGAAAGAAGTTCAAGGGTGTGCAGACGGGTGGACCTTCTGGTGGCATTATCACCGAGGAAGATTTGGACACACCAATCGACTTTGGTGCATTGACCCGACTGGGTTCCATGATGGGGTCTGGCGGAATGATTGTTATGGACGAGGACGACTGTGTTATCGACGTGGCTAAATTCTACATGGAATTCTGCGTGGATGAGTCTTGCGGAAAATGTTCTCCCTGCCGAATCGGTACTCGTCAGATGTACACCATCTTGGATAAAATTTCTCAGGGGCGAGGAACTATGGATGACCTCCAAAAACTGAAGGATATTGGTCAGGCTATGCAGATGTCTTCCCTCTGTGCCTTGGGACAGTCTGCTCCCAACCCAGCTCTTTCTACGCTGAAGAAATTTGAAACTGAATACATTGAGCATATCAAGGACAAGAAATGTTCCGCTGGCAAGTGCAAGAAATTGATTCAGTTTATCATCACAGACAAGTGTATTGGTTGTACCGCCTGTGCTCGCCAGTGTCCTTCCAACTGTATCAGCGGTGAGCGCAAAGCTCAGCACACCATTGACCAGACTAAGTGCATCAAGTGCGGTGCTTGTGAAGCAGCTTGTAAGTTCAGTGCCATTATCAAGAAATAAGGAGGTGATGCGATGATTAATGCAACAATAAATGGAAAGCAGGTCTGCGTGGAAGAAGGAACCACTATTCTTCAGGCTGCACGAAAAATTGATGTAAAGATTCCAACCCTGTGTCACAATCCAGACCTTCCCGCATGGGCTTCTTGTGGTATTTGTATCGTGCGTCTTGCTGGTACTGCCAAGATGATTCGTGCCTGTTGTACTGCAGTAACCGAGGGAATGAACGTCATTACCCATGACCCAGAAATTGTACAGGCTCGTCGTACCGTTCTGGAATTGATTCTTTCCAATCACCCCGACGATTGTCTGCGTTGTTCTCGCAACAACAAGTGCGAGCTCCAGAATCTTGCTGCTGACTTTGGGCTACGAACTGTTCGTTTTGACAAGATTTTGAAGGAACAACCCATTGATGATTCCAACGACGCCATCGTTCTTGACCGAGATAAGTGTATTAACTGTGGTCGCTGTGTTGAAGCTTGTCAGCTGATGCAGAATGTTTGGGCTCTTGAATATACTGGTCGTGGGGACAAGACCATGATTGGGCCTGTTAGTGGTGTGAACTTGGCAAATAGCCCCTGTGTACGCTGTGGTCAGTGTGCTGTTCACTGTCCTACAGGTGCTATTTCTTCTAGCCACTCCAACCGCAAGCTGTGGGACAGAATCTGTGACCCAGAAATTACCACGGCGGTGCAAATTGCTCCCTCCGTGCGGGTTGCCATTGGTGAAGAATTCGGCCTTGAGCCAGGGGAAATCTCTTCCAAGAAGATTTACACCGCTCTTCGTCGCATTGGATTCGACTACGTATTCGATACCAACTTTGGTGCCGACCTTACCATTATGGAAGAAGCCACCGAGTTTGTAGAAAGACTCAACTCTGGTGGTCCCTTCCCCATGTTCACTAGCTGCTGTCCTGGTTGGGTTGACTATGCCGAGAAGAACTATCATGATCTTTTGCCCAACCTTTCTTCTGCCAAGAGTCCCCAGCAGATGCAGGGGGCCATTACCAAGACCTACTGGGCCGAGCAGATAGGGCTAGATCCTGCAAAGATTTGCTCTGTTTCTGTAATGCCTTGTACTGCAAAGAAATATGAATCTCGCCGTGACGAAACCATGAAATCTTCTGGTTATTCCGACGTGGATATTACTATCACTACTCGTGAGTTTGCTCGCTTGATTCGTCAGGCTGGAATCGACTTCCATGCTTTGGAGGACAGCGAAGCCGACAACCCTCTGGGAGGATACACTGGAGCTGGTACTATCTTTGGTGCTACCGGTGGTGTAATGGAAGCTGCTGTTCGCAGTGCCTATCACTTTGCCACAGGAGAAGAACTGGCTGATGTGAACCTGACACCAGTGCGGGGCTTGGAAGATGTAAAGAGCTTTGAGGTAGATGTTGCTGGAAAGAAGCTGCGTCTTGGTGTTATTCACCAGTTGGGTAATGTGGATAAGGTTGTTCAGGAAATCCGTGAAGCGCTTACTGCTGGAAAAGAGCCACCTTACCACTTTATTGAGGTAATGGCTTGCCGTGGTGGATGTGTAAGCGGTGGTGGTCAGCCCTACGGTTCCAATGATGAAATTCGTGCCAAACGTGCAGCAGGCCTGTACAAGGATGACGAGAATAGTGAGATTCGCGTAAGCCACAAGAATCCTCATATTATCGAGCTGTACGACAGCTACTTGAAAAAGCCTGGTGGAGAAAAAGCCCACCACTTGTTGCACACGCATTATACAAAACGAAAGTTGTATAACTACGAGGTACAAGAATAATTAACCAAAAGGGTAGAGCTTGAAGTGTCGTGCACTTTGACTCTCCCCTTTTTTTGTAGCCGGCCCCATCTAGTTACAGTTTATTTAGGGGGAGGAAACCCCTCTACTCGGAAGCGGGGGGTTCCTCCCCCTAAGACCCCCTCCTTCCCCAGCACCGATTAGGGGCTCCTGCCCCTAAGAACCCCGGAAGAAGATGTTTGTGTAGCCGCCCCATCTACCTACAGTATAGCCCGATGAACGAAAGTGTGGGGAATGTCGGGAGGGGTACCTATCGACATTCCATCACTTTTACATTTATCGTTGCTGTGCTATACTGCATCTCGTGAACCAAGATCAACATATCATCAATCTAGAAATGAAAATCTCCTATCTGGAGGACTTTGTGCAGCAGTTGCAGGAAGTGGTGCTGGAGCAAGGAGCTGCCTTGGAGCGGTTAAAGGCTGAACATCAACATATCAAGACAAAACTGGCAGACATGGCAGATCAACTGGAAGGTGATGTGCCTAACCGTCGTCCACCTCACTACTAACAGTCACTCTGGGAGCAGTTCAGAACTATTGCTCCTTTACCACTTTACAAAAACAATATACACTATTCCCATTCAATTATTTGGAGGAATTTTCATGAAGAAAATGAGAATTATTTCATTGGCATTAGTGTCAGCAGTGTTGTTGCTCACTTTTGGATGTCAGAAAAAGGAAGCTGCTCCTGCTGCAGAAGGTGCCGCTTATCACATCGGTATTGTAACAGGAACCGTTTCCCAGTCAGAAGATGACTTGCGTGGAGCAGAAGAGCTCATTAAGCGGTACGGAAAGGTATCTGACGGTGGTATCATTCAGCACATTACCTATCCTGATGACTTTATGTCCCAGCAGGAAACAACAATTTCCCAGATTGTGGCATTGGCAGATGATCCTTTGATGAAGGCTATTATCGTAAACCAGGGGGTTCCTGGAACTGCCGAAGCTTTTAAGCGGGTAAAAGAAAAGCGCAGCGACATTATGTGTTTTGCTGGAGAGGCCCACGAGGATCCTCTCGTAATTCAGGCTTCAGCTGATTTGGCTGTTAATGCAGACTTCATCTCCCGTGGTTATACCATCGTATGGGCTGCAAAGGAAATGGGAGCCAACAAGTTTGTGCACATTTCATTCCCTCGCCACATGTCTTATGAGTCCTTGGGATTGCGCCGCCAGATTATGGAAGCTGCCTGTGCTGACTTGGGCCTTGAATTCGTGTTTGAAACTGCTCCTGACCCAACTAGCGATGTTGGTGTAGCTGGTGCTCAGCAGTTTATTTTGGAAAAGGTACCACAGTGGGTAGAAAAATACGGAAAGGACACAGCTTTCTTCTGTACAAATGATGCCCACACCGAGCCTCTGTTGAAGCAGTTGGCAGAATTCGGTGGTATGTTTATCGAGGCTGACCTTCCTTCTCCATTGATGGGATATCCTGGAGCCTTCGGTATCGATTTGACAGCAGAGGCTGGAAACTTCCCCGCAATCTTGGAGAAAGTTGAGTCCGTTGTTGTAGAAAAGGCTGGAGCTGGTCGCTTTGGAACTTGGGCTTATTCCTATGGTTTCACTGTTTCTGCAGGTTTGGGTGAGTATGCCAAGCGCATCCTTGACGGAACTGCCGAGAAGGGAAGCATGGCAGACTTGTATGCCGCTTTGGGAGAATTCACTCCTGGTGCCAAGTGGAATGGTAGCGGTTACATTGATGCTGGTACTGGTGTTCGCTCCAAGAATCACAGCTTGGTATACATGGACACCTACATTATGGGTGAGGGATATCTTCCCACCACATCCTTAGAGGTACCAGAAAAGTACTATAACATCAGATTCAATAAATAAATTGTATAAATGATAAGCTGGCCGTCCTTCAATCCATTTTCAGGTGATTTGGGGGATGGCCAGTTTCAATCTTGTTTGGTTAGGAAGTGCTATGGATAATGCTGTTCCCTTGCTTGAGCTGAAAAATATAACAAAGTCCTTTTCTGGAACACGTGTTCTGGAAGATGTCAATTTGAAGATATATCCTGGAGAAATTGTGGGGCTTATCGGTGAAAATGGTGCGGGAAAAACCACCCTCATGAGTATCCTGTTCGGTATGCCTGTAATTTCAGAGACTGGTGGATATGGTGGGGAAATTCTCCTTGACGGAAAGGTGGTGAATTTCGCCTCTCCATTTGAGGCCCTCGACGCAGGAATTGGTATGGTGCACCAGGAATTCTCCTTGATTCCAGGTTTTACCACCACGGAAAACATCATGCTGAACCGAGAAATTACAAAGTCAAATTTTGTGGAAAATATCTTTGGTCCCCGCATGAGAACCTTGAACCGTTCTGCCATGAAGGAAAAGGCTGTGGATGCCATCGGTCGGTTGGGGCTGGTGATTGACAGCGAAATGCTGGTGGCAGAAATGCCTGTGGGATACAAGCAGTTTACAGAAATAGCACGAGAAATCAGCAGGGAAAATGTGCGGCTTCTTGTTTTGGACGAACCCACCGCAGTATTAACAGAAACCGAGGCAGAAATCCTGCTCCAGGCCTTGCGGAAATTGTCACAAGAAGGTATTGCCGTGGTTTTTATCTCCCATCGCTTGCAGGAAGTGATGGATGTATGTCACCGAGTTATTACCTTGCGAGACGGTAAAACCATCCGTGATGTGGCTATCCAAGAAACAAACGTGGGAGAGCTGGCGGCTTCTTTGGTGGGGCGGGAAATAGCCCAGGGACAAACTGCCAGCAAAAGAGAGCTTTCCTCAGAGGTGATATTTGAGGTGCAGCATCTTCAGGTGGATATGCCGGGAGAAGCTGTTTATGACATGAGTTTTTCTGTCAGAAAGGGCGAGATTTTTGGCATTGGAGGCTTGGCTGGACAGGGAAAGCTTGGAATCCCCAATGGCATCATGGGCTTGTTCCCTTCAGATGGTTCTGTTTTATTTAAAGGTAAGCCCCTTGAACTTAATGCCCCTTTGTCGGCATTAAATGCAGGAATGGCCTTTGTGTCAGAGGATCGCCGTGGCATGGGCTTGCTGTTGGATGAGTCATTGGAGTGGAACATGGTTTTCACCGCAATGCAAACAAAGAACCAGTTTTTACGCTCCTACTTGGGGGGCTTGGTAAAGCTCCGTGACGAAAAGGCCATGGAGGAACTGGCTCAAAGCTATATCGAAATGCTTTCCATAAAATGTACTGGTCCAAAGCAACGGGCCAAGGAATTATCTGGGGGTAACCAGCAAAAAGTCTGCTTGGCTCGGGCATTTTGTCTTCAGCCTGAGATTCTCTTTGTTTCTGAGCCAACACGAGGCATAGACGTGGGAGCAAAGGAAATTGTTCTCGATATGTTGCGGAAATATAACAGCGAAAAAGGTACTACTATCGTGATGATTTCCAGCGAACTGGAAGAATTACGGGCAATTTGTGACCGAGTGGGAATTGTGTCCAACGGCAGGATGGCTGGCATTTTGGATGCCCAGTCCCATCAGACAGAATTTGCATTGCTGATGTCAGGTGATTGAGGTGAAGGTGATGACGAAATCGATTGTAATGCAGAGCATCAAAAGCAGGCTGGAAGAATTTGGACTTCCACGTATCATTATAGCCCTGTTTTTGGTGGTGCTTTTTATTATGGCTCCCTTTGTGGATGTTAATATCGCCGCTTCTTTGTCGGATATTATCAACCGATTTGGAATGAATGGTTTGCTGGTGCTGGCCATGGTACCCATGATTCAATCTGGATGTGGCTTGAATTTTGGCTTGTCCTTGGGAGTTATTGCTGGTTTGCTGGGTTCCACCTTAGCCATGGAATTTGGCTTGATGGGCTGGGGTGGTATCTTTGGTGCCATGGTAATTTCCATTCCGTTTTCCATCCTTTTGGGCTGGGGATACAGTCTGCTGTTGAACCGAGTAAAGGGTGAAGAAATGACCATTGCTATGTACGTAGGCTTTGCCGCCGTTATGTTCATGTCAATCATGTGGCTCATTTTGCCTTATTCCAGCAACAACATGGTGTGGGGCTACGAAGGAAAGGGCCTGCGTACAACAATTACCTTAGACGGCTATTGGGCAAAGCAATTAAGCTCCTTCCTGTCCTTTAAAATTGGTAGCAGCTTTGTCTTTCCCACTGGCATGATTTTGTTCGTTGCACTGTGCTGCTTTGGCATGAAGGTGTTCCTGCAATCAAAAACGGGAACTGCCCTTATTGCCGTAGGTTCTAATCCTGGCTTTGCCCGCTCCAGTGGCATCAATATTGATAAGGTCAGAACCATTAGTGTCATTCTTTCCACCATGTTGGGGGCCTTTGGTATCCTTGTTTATCAGCAGAGCTTTGGATTTATCCAGCTTTATGGTGCTCCCTTGTACATGTCCTTTCCTGCGGTAGCTGCAATTCTTATTGGTGGTGCCTCCATCAACAAGGCTTCTATCTTGAACGTGCTTGTGGGAACAATCCTGTTTCAGGGAATCCTTACCATGACGCCGTCGGTAGTAAATGGCTTGCTCCAAACTGATATGTCCGAGGTAATCCGCATCGTGCTGTCCAACGGTATGATTTTATATGCTTTGACTCGAAAGGTTGGAGGACGACGATGAGCAGAAAACACTTTGATGTAAGAAGCTTTCTCACCAACAATTTGGTGGCCTTAATATTTATTGTGTTGATTATAGTGTCCATTCCTCTGTCTGGTTTTTCTGCCACATACATTGTAAATGAGATACTATCTCGAATAGCAAGAAATGCCTTCTTGGTATTCTCCTTGATTTTGCCCATTATGGCCGGTATGGGAATTAACTTTGGTATGGTGCTGGGAGCAATGGCTGGGCAAATTGGCCTTATCTTTGCCATGGACTGGAATCTGGCGGGAATCCAAGGCTTGGTCTTTGCTGCCTTGGTGGGAATGCCTATTTCCGTGTTATTGGGATGGATTGCAGGCTCAATCTTGAATAAGGCTCGTGGCCGTGAGATGGTTACAAGCTACATCTTGGGCTTCTTTTTCAACGGTATTTACCAATTTGTGGTGTTGTACATGTTCGGCTCCGTTATTCCCCTTCACAACAAGGCAATTTCCTTGTCTCGTGGTTATGGAGTCCGCAACACCCTGAACTTGGAATCTGTACGTCAGGTTCTTGATACCACTTTCATGATTAAAGTTGGCAGCATTCAGATTCCCATTCTTGCCTATTTGATTATTGGAACCCTGTGTCTTTTTATCATCTGGTTCAAGAAAACTAAGCTGGGACAAGACATGCGAGCCGTTGGTCAGGAACAAGGTGTGTCCAATGCCGCTGGTATTCCTGTGGAGAGAACCCGTATTCTTTCCATTGTGATTTCTACCATTTTGGCTTGTTTGGGACAGATTGTTCTTCTACAGAATTTAGGTAACATGAATACCTACAATGCCCATGACCAAACGGGATTTTTTGCCGCTGCCGCTATTCTTGTTGGTGGAGCCACAGTATCCAAGGCTACGATTTCCAACTGTTTTGCAGGTGTTGTGCTGTTGCATTTGATGTATATTGTAGTGCCACGAGCTGGGCAAAATGTCTTTGGTGATGGAAACATTGGTGAGTATTTCCGGCAGTTTATCGGTTATGGCGTTATTGCCTTGTCCTTGATTATTCATGGTTGGAAAACAAGAAAGAATGCTCAGACAAATCGACTCAAGGTAAAGGAAGAGGGAGGACAGGGTGAACAAAGTGCATAAAGGTATTGCAATCCGTGGAATTATCTGTCTGTGTTATTTACTGCTGGCCATCCTCATGTTTGTAACTGGTAGAACCCACACACTTCTCGTGGACAATAAGGGGAATCAAGATGGTTCCTACAGTGCAGTGAATGGAATGACTGTTGTGGTGGACAATACCACATCAGAGGAGCTTTTGAAAAACGATAGAGCCAAGGTTGTGGTAAAAGGACAAAATGTAAAGCTTTTGGTGAAATCCTTTGACGGTAGCGTGAATCAAGAATTCCGTCTCAAGATTCCCTTGCTTCAAGACACGGTTCTTGTATCCATTCCAAAGCTCATCGCTGGAATTGAACCTGCCCTAGAGCCCTTTACAACAGACTGATTGCTGTAAGAGCTTGTGGGAATGGGCTGGAGTTGCAGGCAGGGAATTAATCCCGTGTCAGCAGTTCCAGCCGTGGGTAGGCAATCTCGATGTTGGCTTCTTCAAAGCTCTTTTTTACTGCAATATGTAGCTGGTTTCGTACAATAAATAAGTCGCTATTGTTCAGCCACACTCCAATCACCAAGTTAATTCCATACTCATTAAATCCATCGTAATAAAAAATTGGTTCTGGGTCTGGAATTACATTGGGGCATTTTCCAGGAATTTCCTTCGCAATTGCCAGGGCGTAATCTAAATCAGTTTTTCGATTTAATGGAATAGTTACGTTTATACGTCGAGTGGGGTAAAAAGAAGTGTTTTGCAGGTTTGTATTCAAAATCTTTTCGTTGGGAATACGCACCATTTGGGCATCGGGAGTTTTGATTTTCACAGAAAGCAAATCAATGGAATCTACGGTACCAGAAATTCCTTCCACTGTAATAAAATCTCCAATTTTTAATGCATGTTCAGATACAATAAAAAATCCACTGATAATATTACTCAAAGAGGTTTGGGATGCAAAGCTCACCGCCACACCCACAATTCCTGCTGCACCAAGAAGGGCAGAAATATCGATATTAAACACACCCAAGATATAAATTATCAGCAACACATAGATGATATAGCGAATAATTCTCACTACTGTGGGAATTGCTTGAACTTTTTCTTTTTTTGTTAAAATCTTTTTTGTAATTTTTTTAATAAGAAGATATAACAAGATAAATGCAACCAATCCAATAACTGCGGAAATACAATCATTTATCATTTCTGCAGTAAAGAATTCTTTTATGGCCACTATCATGATTTACTCCTGTGAGGTGAGATTATTATGCATACAAAGGTCTGCAATGGGACAGTTTTCACATTGAGGATTACGAGCTGTACAAATATACCTACCATGAAGTATAAGCCAGTGGTGGGCATGTTGCATATATTCTGCAGGAATGACTCGAATCAAGTCTTGTTCCACCGTTTCTGGGGTAGTGCCATTGGAAAGACCCATTCGGGGACTGATTCTCAGCAGGTGGGTGTCCACTGGCATGGTGGGCTCGCCATAGACTACATTCAAGATTACATTGGCGGTTTTTCGGCCTACACCGGGTAATTTTTGCAAGTCTTCTCTGGTTCGAGGGATTTTACCACCAAAATCACGGACAAGGATTTGGCTCAACTCCATTACGTGGCGAGCCTTGGAACGAAACAGCCCAATTGATTTGATGTAGCTAATGAGGCCTTCTTCTCCCAACTCCAGAATTTTTTCTGGACTGTCCGCCACTTGGTACAAGGGAGCAGTGGCCTTGTTTACACTTTTATCAGTGGCCTGGGCAGAAAGCACTACAGACACCAACAAGGTAAAGTCGTTGGGAGCAAGTAATTCTGTTTGGGGAGCTGGATTTGTAGCTTTAAATCGCTCAAAAATCTGGATGATGCTTTCTGGAGATAAAAGCCGTACATGAGGCTGAACCTTGGGCTGGGAGGCTTTTGCTTTTCCTCCCGCTCCAAGGCTCTTTTCCCCTTTGGAGGATTTTTCCTTTTGAGAGGTCATGTTTGGGCCTTATTTAATTGCATTTTTCAGCTGTTCCAGTTTATCTGTTTTTTCCCAGCTGAATTCGCTGCGTCCAAAGTGGCCGTAGGCTGCAGTAGCCTGATAAACTGGCTTCTTCAAGTCCAGTGTCTTGATAATGCCAGCGGGGGTGCAGTCAAAGACTTCTTTTACAGCCTCGGAAATAGCAAAATCTTCTACCTTGCCAGTTCCAAAGGTGTCTACCATGATGGAAACAGGGAAGGGAACTCCAATGGCATAGGCCAACTGTACCTCGCATCGTTCTGCTAAATCTGCGGCAACAACGTGCTTTGCAATGTAGCGAGCCATGTAGGCTGCAGAACGGTCTACCTTAGAAGGGTCTTTTCCAGAGAAAGCTCCACCACCGTGACGTCCCATACCACCGTAGGTATCTACAATGATTTTGCGGCCAGTAAGACCTGTGTCACCAAAGGGGCCACCTACTACGAAGCGTCCTGTGGGATTGATAAAGAACTTTGTGTTGCTGTCAATCAATCCGGTGGGATCTAGTACAGGTTTGATAATCTGCTCAATCATGGCCTCTTTGATGGTGCCATGGGTAACTTCAGGATTATGCTGATGAGAAATAACGACAGTGTCAATGCGAACAGGCTTATGGCCTTCGTACTCAATGGTAACTTGGCTCTTTGCATCGGGACGCAACCAGTTGATAGCACCAGATTTTCGCAGGTCAGTGGCTTTGAGCAAGAGCTTGTGGGCGTACATAATGGGAGCGGGCATAAGCTCTGGAGTTTCAGAACAGGCAAAGCCAAACATCATTCCTTGGTCACCTGCCCCCTGCTGGCCTTTGTATTCATCTAATCCAGTGCCCACCACACCTTGATTAATGTCAGGAGACTGGGAGTGAATCATATTCATAACAGCCATGGAATCGCAGTCCAGGCCAAAATCAGAGTCGGTATAGCCAATTTCCCGAGCAATATTGCGGGCAGTTTGTTGCACATCCACAAAGGTATTGGTGGTAATCTCTCCACCAATCAAAACTAAGGCGGTGGAGGCAAAAGTTTCACATGCTACGTGGCTTTCTGGGTCATGGCGTAGACATTCGTCCAGAACGGCATCGGAAATCTGGTCGCAAAGCTTATCGGGATGTCCTTCGCCTACAGATTCAGAGGTAAAAAGATATCTATTCTTGTTCATAAAGGGCTCCTTGGGCTGAACATGCCACTTTGAAATATTTCACGGGTACTATACCATATATTTAAAATGTAGTATACTACAGGTATATTGACACTTTCTTATTTTAGAATCGGAGGATGTAATGGCTTGCGACAAAAAATATTTAAAAAACCAGAAGGAATGTAACGTAACCTTCATTTTATCTGCTGAAGCTGCTGCTGGTGCCACTGAAGTTTGGCTGGCAGGTGATTTCAATAGCTGGAGCAGTGTAGATACACCTATGAAAAAGAACAAGGATGGTAGTTTTTCCGTTAAGGTTAAGCTGGCAACAGGACGAGAATACCAGTATCGTTACCTTTTAGATGGTAAGCGATGGGAAAACGACTGGGCAGCAGATAAGTATGTTCCCGCTCCTTTTTCCAACACCGATAATAGCGTGGTAATTGTATAAGCAAGGAAAATAACTTGTAGTGATAAACCGGCGGCAGATTCTGTTGCCGGTTCATTTTTTTATAGGCAGTTGTTGTAATTTAGGCTGCATGTAATGGACTTGAGGAAGTAGGATGGGGTTTGGAGAACTTGTATTTTTAGCGGTGGGTCTTGCCATGGATGCTTTTGCAGTAAGTGTAACCAACGGCATGTGTCTCAAAAAATGCGGCTTGAAAGAGATTTTTGCTATGGCACTTACCTTTGGGCTTTTTCAGGCTGCAATGCCCTTGGTGGGCTTTTGGGGTGGCTCCTTCTTTTACGAACAAATTAAAGCGGTGGACCACTGGATAGCCTTTGGCTTGCTGGCTTTTCTTGGTGTCAGGATGATTATAGAAGGAATTAAGTCCCAGAAGCAGACGGAAGGTGAAGGTTGCGAAATTGAAGGCTCTGTCCTTACCGTAAAACTGCTGCTGGTTCAAGGTGTGGCCACCAGTATTGATGCACTGGCGGTGGGAATCAGCTTGTCGGTGGTACAGGCAAACATTTTTTTTGCTGCGGTGATAATTGGTTTGATTACCGCCCTCCTGTGTTCAGTGGCCTCTGGGGTGGGACGCCGCTTTGGAACCATGCTGAACGACAAGGCGGAGATTTTAGGTGGGATCATCCTTGTAGGCATTGGTACCCGCATTTTGATTTCCCACCTTATGGGGTAGTGGCAGCAAGCTTTATTCGTGATGTTCGTAGAGGCTACTTACATCAGGATCTTCTTCTTGTTGTTTAATAAAAATATGTTCCAGGGCAGGATTTAATTCTATATCATTATCATAGTTGGTATAGCAATTCTTTCCTGAGCCCTTGGAGTGGTACAGGGCCATGTCTGCCCGCTTAAGGGCTTGCTGCCAGCTGGTATCAGTGGGGCGGTACCAAGCAGAACCAATAGATATAGAGGTGCTGAAGGTGCCCTTGCTGGTTTCAAACTGCAATTGGTTTACGCAGGACAAAATTTTATCAGAGAGGGTTCTATCGTAATCTTTGTCAACACCATTGAATATGAGAACGAATTCTTCTCCACCCCAACGGAAGAACTTGTCAGAAGAGCGGATATTTTTGAGAATTTCCTTAGTGGTACGTTTTAATACCTCGTCTCCCACGTCATGGCCATAAGTATCGTTTGTTTTTTTAAAGTTATCCAAATCCAACATCATAATCAGGGGTGACTGTTCCCCTCCTCGAAATTGCTGGAAGGTGGTAGAAAGGAAGTCCTCTCCAGATTTTCTGTTTAAGGCTCCTGTTAATGCGTCTATAGTGGTTTCTTTTTCGATATATTCTTCAATTTGTGTGTTACGTCGCATATAACTCAAGAGAATCAGGACAATATCCAAGGTAAAGACTAAAATCATGAGGCTCACAATTGAAATGGATACCGTCTTAGAGAGTTCTTGGCTGTAAGATTCTAGATCACTGGATTGTGATTGTGCATAGAAGAAGACACTGGAAAGTGGCTCACCAGTGGCAATAATCCAGTTAAAAGGTTCGTAGAGCATTGCAAAAGATGCTTTCTTGTTGATGAATTCTGATTTCTTGTTTTGGAAGTTGTACGTATGGAAGACTTCCCCCTCCTTCAAAACGCCCTCAAGTTCTGTTTTATAGGGCAAATTTCCGTCTACATCCATAGTATTCGTACTGAGATAACTTCCCTCTGTTTCTGGAAATTGGGGATGCATGAGGCGAATGGCATACTCATCTCCACCTTCGTAGTTCAAAACTTCGTTAACCCAGATATATTTTCCCGTTCCATAGGATGTGTCGTGAATGAGGCGGTAGATAAAGTCTTTTGTTGTTTGACTGATTCTTTCTTCAGAAGCAAGTACAAAAAGACTTTTGTTGTTGTAGGGGGTAATGATGTGATAGGGACAAGATGCAACATAATTATACCATTCAGTAATGGGAACAATGGATTTTATCTCCTCAATTCCCTGGCTGGTTTGAACAAATTCAGTTTTTTCTTGGGTGTAAGCATCGTATAATACTAGTTGCAAAGCTCTTCCGTTTGTCATTGTATCAAGGAATTTCACCCAGTCATGAAAAACTTTTCTGTCCTCAGTGGCCGTCTGAGCTGCCATTCTGCTGATAAATTCACCCTGGGTTTTTATTACAGACAAAACCGTTTCTCGCTCATGCTCAATGTAGCCAATCATATTTTCCACCCGTTCCCGCATGGTACGTTGGGTAATATTCAAGGCTTCTTTTTCCAAGGCATCTACCACATAGTTTGCCATATTATCAATAAGCAAGGAGATGAGGATGGAAGATACGATGCAAATCACTATCTGAGAAGCTATAAGTATATAAAGATATTTTCGTGTACCTGTTTTCATGTCAGTTTTATTGTCTATTGAGAGTTTCTATAAATCGCATAAAAGCCCTTTGGCCTTCTGAATCTCGTTTGAATACGCCTGCATGACTTAAAACCTGCAGGAACACTTTACCCACTTCTTGTTGCAATACCTGATGGACATTGTCCTTGGTACAAGATGCTACAAATTCTTTAGCCCAGTTTAAGTGCTTGGCAATGGCTTCTTTTGTGGCTTCGTCCAAGGATGTAGCTAGATTGTCCCAGTTTTCCACAGAATCCTTGTTCGCCACAATGAATTGAGCCAAAAGTTCCAATTCAGTTTTTAGTCGAGCGGGAAGTATAGCCAATCCCATTACTTCAATCAAGCCGATGTTTTCTTTCTTGATGTGGTGAAGTTCTGCGTGGGGATGGTATACACCAAGGGGATGTTCGTCGGTGGTGATGTTGTTACGAAGGGCCAAGTCGATTTCGTAGGCCCCATCCCGGAACCGCACAATGGGGGTGATGGTGTTGTGTTGCGTGTCTCCAGTCTGTGCAAAGATTCCAGCCTCTGGGTCGCTGTATGCACGCCAGCTGGTAAGGATAAAATCTGCTGCCTCCACCAAAAGCCCTGGCTCCTGATGGCGAAGTCGGATGACAGACATGGGCCACTTGATAATACCTGCTTCCACTTTGGGGAAGCGTTGCAGCGGGAAGCTCGTTTCCATGGGGGCACGAGCCATGGGGAAGGTGTAGTTTCCACCCTGAAAATGCTCGTGACTCAAGATGGAGCCACCTACAATGGGTAGGTCTGCGTTGGAGCCCACCATGTAGTGGGGGAATTGCCGTACAAAATCAAAGAGCTTGCCAAAGGCCGCCTTGTTGATGGCCATGGGAGTGTGAGCCTGGTTCAACAAGATACAATGCTCGTTGTAGTATACGTAGGGTGAATACTGGAATCCCCAAGGCTCTCCTTGGATGGTTACGGGGATAATGCGGTGAGTGCTACGGGCTGGATGATCTAGGCGGCCAGCGTAGCCTTCGTTTTCTACACAGAGTTGGCACTTGGGATAGCCCCCCTGGGGCTTGAGTTTGGCTGCTGCAATGGCCTTGGGATCCTTTTCTGGCTTGGACAAGTTGATGGTAATATCCAAGTCACCGTATTCAGTGGGGGTTGTCCACTTTATGTCTCGCTGGATTCTGTAACGGCGGATGTAGTCGGTGTTTTGGGAAAAGTCATAGAACCAGTTGGTGGCTGCTTGGGGAGAATCCTTGTACAGGGTTTGGAATTCAGCAATGACCTGGGAGGGTGGGGGAGTGAGACAACCCATGATGGTGGTGTCCAAAATATCTCGGTAGCCAACGGAATTTTCTTCTAACAAACCGTGGTCAAAGGCCCAATCCATCATGGCCTTCAGAATGTGCTCCAGATTTTTGTTGCTACCAGATGAATCGTCCGTCACACTTCCTGCAGGAATTTTATTTTCTGCTGGAAGTGCAATGGCATCTCCATCGAGTTTAAACAAGGCAAAGAGTCTATTTACCGTGTAAATTGTGTCTTCAGGTTTTACAAGGCCACATTCCAGTCCGTATTCCACCAATTGTCCAATCAAATTGTAAATCATTATCCTTCCCTCCACATGATTCCCAAGGCTGCCTGTTTAAAATTCCTGTAAATTATGCTAGTGGACCTGCACCATTTCCTGTAGAACACTGGAAGAAGGTTGCCTCGTAGCCAATTTTCTCCTTGTAGGCAGCTCCCACGGTGTTAATGAATGTGGGGATAGCGTCTTTGTGAACCAGGGCAATGGCACAACCCCCAAATCCTGCTCCTGTTACTCTGGCTCCAAGACAACCAGCAATCTTATTTGCTTCTTGATTTAAGGTGTCGAGCTCAATGCCAGTGGTTTCATAATCTGTCTTCAGTGATTCGTGGGAAGCGTTCATCAGCTGCCCTAGCTCCTGCAAGTTGCCAGACTTCAGTGCCTCGGTGGCCTTGTATACCCGCTGGTTTTCCAAGATACAGTGACGTATTCGGCGATAAATCACCTCTGATTCAGCTGTCTTTGGAGCTGCTGTTTTTAGTGCTTCCTGCAACAATGCCAGCTGTTCTGTTGTCATGGAGCAGGGATTTGCTACAGAGGGTTTTCCTTGAGCAACCAGTGCTTGATTCAAGATTTCCAAGCCTTCCTTACATTCGGCCACCCGCTGGTTGTACTTGGAGTCTGCCAGTTGTCGCTTTTTGTTGCTGTTCATGACGATAAAGCGATAGTCCCCCAGTTCCAAGGGAATGTACTGGTAGTCCAAGGTGGCACAGTTTAAGAGAACGGCGGAGTCCTTGCGTCCAGTGGAAATAATGAACTGATCCATAATTCCACACTGCACGTTCATAAATCGATGCTCTGTCTCCTGTCCAATGAGAGCATTATCCACAGGAGTTACCTTTCCGTCGTACAAATGACTCATGGCAGATACAAAGCAACACTCCAAGGCCGAGGATGAAGAAACGCCACCACCGTCTGGAATACAACTAAAAAACAAGGCATCAAAGCCAGTGGGGAAGGAAACTCCCTTATCTTTTAGAATGGTGATGACACCATTCAAGTAATTACAGTAGTCGCTTTCCTTCTTGTAGGAAAAATTCTCCGTGATGTCAAAGGTAAAGCGGCCGGGGAAACGGATATCATCGTAATTGATGGTGGTATCCTTTCTGCGGCGGATTGCCAGGAAGATGTAGCGGTCAATGGCGGTGGGCAGCACCATCCCACCGTTGTAGTCAATATGCTCACCGATAATGTTGATTCGGGCGGGCGCTGCAAAGAACTGGATGGCTTCAGAACCAGTTCCATACATTTCTACAAAACGGCGTTCTAGTTCCTGCTTCAAAGCGGGAACATTCTCACTTGCAAGTTGTGTTAAAACAGCATACTTCTGTGACATCTCTCTTCTCCTTATGACAATTTTGGTGGTTTTAGGGAAAGAATCTTTTTCCGTCTGTCTTTTTGCTTTCTTCGCTCTCTTTCTTCAGGCAACTCCATAGGCTTTTTTCTGCGGTCTGGAGGACCAACACGTCGTTCCACTTGGAAGGTGCTTACTGCTTCTACCAATTCAGATACTGAGTCCTTAGTGGCCATTGCTACAGTATTAACTTGTTCTGCTACTTGTTGCATTTCTGCAGAAGCTGTTTTACATGATGCTAGTCCACTGTTTACGTCAGTATTTAAGTTTGTCAGTTTTTGACAAAGCTGAGATGCCTGACTGGTACTGGCAGTAATTTCCTCTACATTGAGGGTAATGTTTCGGGTGCTGCTTTGAATATCGCTGAGGGCGCGTAAAACCTGCTCGGAAAGTATCTCTTGCTCACCAGTTGCTTGCTCCAGTTGGGTTACAACGTGAGTAATGTCGTTAATTCGCTGAATGGTACCTGCAAAGGATTTATCAATGGTGACTGCTGTCTCTGCAATACCATCAATTTTGCTTTGAATGGATTTAAGATAGGTACTGGAAGAGTTAGCTTGTTTTGCAGCAGTTTCTGCCAGTTTTCGAATTTCGTCTGCAACAACGGCAAATCCCTTTCCTGCAGCTCCTGCATGGGCTGCTTCAATAGCGGCATTCATGGCCAACAGGTTTGTTTGGGCTGCTACTGAGGAGATAACATCGTTCATTTCTTGGAGGGATGCAGATTCATGGCGTACATTCACAATGTTTTGGGTAGCTTGGCTTACTGCATTTTTATTCTCAGAAGAAAGTTTTACTAATTCTTCTACATGGCTAGAAGCTTCGTTGATTCGAACATGAACAGATTCTATACTGGCAACAATCTCTTCAATGGAGGCACTGGAATAAGAGATAATCTGATTTTGGGAATCGATTTCGTTACCAAGCAATGTTGTCTCTCCCACAATTTTTGCTACGGCATCGTCTACCTGCTGCACCGCCTTTGTCTGTTCTGCAGTGGTGGAGTCCATCTGGGAAATGGCAGTAACGGTATTGTTTATGGAAAATTTTATGGAATCTGCGGCTTGTACCAAAGATGATGAGGATTCAGATACAGAGTCAGCAGACTTGAAGATTTTTCCCACCAGCATACGTATATCTTGTGAAAAGACTTCAAACCCACGGGCAAGTTGATCTGCCTCTTTAATAAAATACTCTGCAAAGGAGGCGGTAAAGTCTCCGTTTGAAAATCGGTCGCAATGTTTTACCATGGCGGCAAAGGTATGTTTGACTAAGCGGGAGAAAATTAAGGCAATTACCACAACGATTATGAGTTGAGCTACCATAAATAAAAAGATAAGCCCAATTGCATCAAGTATACTACCAGTAAAATCTGTGATATCACCAGTGGCTATGATAAACCACGTAGTTCCAGTCACCGGGGAGATAGAAAAATATGTTCCGTTATTGATGATTGGATCCGTATTGCTGACTACCGCATTTTTTCCACTTTGTGCTGGAAGATAATCATCAAAAATCGTTGATTTCATTAATTTTCTGGAGTCTTTATGAGTCAAATAGTATCCAGAAGAATCTACTAGATTGATAACACTGCTTGGGGAGATCTTGTAGTTCTCTGTCATTCTAGAAAGTGCATCCAGCAGTAAGTCTGCGGCAGCTACTCCTGTAATAGTTCCATCTTTACTGACAGCTGCTTTAGATACAGTGATGCACAAGGTATTTGTCATGGTATCTATGTATGGCGTGGAAATAGCGATTTCCTGTGGCGTTATCATTGCATTTCTATACCAGTCTCGGTCTGGGGGATTCCAGTCGGCAGGAGGGTTCCAATTAGTACTATCTACGTAAAACCCATTTTCCTGGTCTCGAGGTATGGCGGTGGCATAATAAATTGAAAGGCTTTCTGGCAAGTCAGCGGCAAAGGAACTGGCTGCACTATACATCATTTGGGGATCTTTTGTTTCAGCTCCTAATGTTGCCAGATTCCGTACCTTCTCATAATAGAGTGTCATGAGTGCATTAACATCTGAGGCCAACTTATCGGTAGATGTTTGAGCGAGTTGAAGTGCTGTTTTCTCAATGTTCTTTGTCGTGGTTGCATAAAACAGGAGGCTAGATATTACTGTCACAATAAGCAAAGGAATAACACTTAACATAAGGATTTCTGTGGAAATGGAAATTTTAATTTTTTTGGCTTTCATCGATACTCACCTTTACTATTAATTTACGTTAGATCATAGTATATCACACTTTAGAAAAAAAAGTATATGTAAATAATTATCTATAAGCACAATTTCTCTCATAAGTTTTAACCCCTGTAGTGTTTAAAAGAATAAGGTGTTGAAAAAGATTGTTAAGCAGGTAAAATAGATTCCAGAGAGAACTTTTCAAGGAGAATACTGTGTATGGAAAAAATCGCAAGTTTTACTATTGACCACATTAAGTTGGAACCTGGAGTCTATGTATCCCGCACCGATGCTGTGGGAAATTCCACAGTCACCACTTTTGACATCAGAATGACCGCCCCAAATCGGGAGCCGGTAATGAATACGGCGGAAATGCACGCTATGGAACATTTGGGTGCCACCTTCTTGCGAAATCACAAAGAATTTGGCTCAAAGATTGTGTATTTCGGCCCCATGGGATGTCGCACAGGATTCTATCTTTTGCTGGCGGGGGAATACACTTCTGAGGCAGTGGTCCCCTTGCTCACAGAAATGTTTGAATTTATCCGTGATTTTCAAGGTGACATTCCGGGAGCCTGCCCCAAGGATTGTGGCAATTATCTTGACATGAACTTGCCCATGGCAAATTGGCTTGCCCGCCGTTTTCTGGACAAGACCTTGTACGGCATTGACCAGACTCATCTGGTGTATCCAGAGTGATGTTGTAGAAGGCTCACGGGAAATCTGGCAAAAGAAATTTGACAGTTGACTTTTGGCGGGGTATAATAAATTGATTTCTTTTTTATTATAGTTTAGGAGGAGAAAAGAATGAAAAAGATTATAGGAATCCTGCTGGTTGCAGCTACCTTGTTCTCCATGGTGGGATGTAGCAAACCAGAAGCTAAGAAGAGCGATAAGCAGGTTTTGGATGTTATCATTTCTCAGTATGGTAACTACACAAAGGAATGGTGGACTGAATTCGAGAAGAATTTCGAAGCTACCAATGCTGATATCGACTTGAACATTGAAATCGTTTCTTGGAACGACATCTACTCAGTTGTTACAACTCGTATTTCAACTGGTGAGCAGCCCGACATTTTGAACATTTCTGGTTTTGCTGACTATGTTGCTGACGACCTGTTGATGCCAGCTACAGAGTACACCTCTGCTGCTGTTCAGGCTCAGATTATCCCCAGCTTCTGGAACTCCAACGAAATGGACGGAACTATTTGGGCACTCCCCATTTTGGCTTCTTGCCGCGCCTTGTTCTACAATGTTGACTTGTTGAACGGTGCTGGAATCTCTGCTCCTCCCACCACTTGGGATGAGGTTATTGCTGCTTGTCAGGCTGTTCGTGCAAAATACGGTTCTGCAGTAACTCCTTGGGCATTGGACATTTCTACTGACGAAGGTCAGGCTGCATTCTCATACTACAGCTGGAACTTTGGTGGTGGATACGTAGATGCCAATGGTAACTGGAACTTGAACTCTGCTGAAAACGTAGCAGCTGTTGAGTACATCAAATCCTTGATTGACGGTGGCTTTGTAAATGCAGGTCCTTACACAGATACTCGCTATGCCCTTCAGGATTCCTTCAGTGCTGGTAACGTAGCTATGATGATTGGTCCTATGAACATGGTTGCTGCAGACTCAACAGTAAATTATGGTGTTGCTAACATTCCTGGAATGGGAGTTGGTCTTGGTGTATGCGACCAGTTGATGGTATTCAAGGACAAGAAGGCTGCTGACCAGGCTACACGTACTGCTGCTATTTCCAAGTTCTTTGACGCTTTCTATGCTTGCGAAACATACTCTGACTACATGGTATACGAAGGATTCTTGCCTGCTACTTTGGATGCTTCCGAGTACTTGGCTCAGAATGCTGAAAAGCACACCCAGGGTGGTAGCACAAAGACTGGTTCTTCTGAGTACTTTGCAACATTCTGTGCAGTTCTTCCTACCTGTCAGTTCTATCCTATGCAGAAGCCTGAGTGGATGGACGTTCGCAATGGTGTAATCGATGTAGAGCAGAAGGTTGGCCAGGGCTTGATTTCTGCTAAGGATGCATTGGATGCATTGCAGGCTCAGGTTACTGGAAACTAAGTTTCTATAAGGAACTATTGAATCCACACTGATTTGTAAGCGGGCCTGGATATATTCAGGCCCTTTCTTTTACATACGAATCCGTAAAATGGTTTCGTAAATCCGAGCAGGGAGGAATCAGCACATGAAGGTAAGTTCTAAAACACTTCAGTCGATGCGAAAGGTGGAGCCCTATGTGTGGCTTTTGCCAAGTATATTGATGATGGGTGTTATGATTTTGATTCCCATTGTCACTGTATTTCAATCATCCTTTTCTGAAATCAGTAAGGCTGGTATAAATCGTGGCTGGAATGGTGTTGCAAACTATATTAGCATTTTTAAAAATCAAACCTTTTGGCACACACTACAAAATACCTTAGTGTGGACCATTGTGGTTGTAGGTCTTTCTACTGTTATTGGCTTTACCTTGGCCATGATCTTGAACGTGCAATTCAAGGGGCGAAAGATTGCTCGTGCCGTTATCGTATTCCCCTGGGCAACTGCATTGATTATTCAGGCTGTAGTTTGGAAGTACATCATCAGTCCTGAATACGGTGCTTTAAACACCTTGCTGTACAATCTTGGGCTTATTGATAGCTATGTAAACTGGACTGCATCTCCTGCAGCCTTCTTTGCTTGGGAATGCTGGGTTGGTATCTTTGTAACCATTCCCTTCGTTACTTTCTGCGTTTTGTCTGGATTGCAGAGTATCGATGGTGCCCTGTATGAGGCTGCCGCTGTAGATGGCATTGGATTCTGGGGAAAACTCTTCAAAATTACCTTGCCCTTGGTAATGCCAAGTTTGTCTGTTTCCACAGTATTGAATATCATCTACGTATTTAACTCCTTCCCAATTATTTGGACAATTTCCAAGGGAGATCCTGCTGACCAAACCCACACCTTGGTAACCTATTTGTATGACTTGTCCTTCAGTTCCGGTAAGTTTGGCGAGGCTGCAGCTGTTTCTGTAATCGGATTTATAGTGCTTTCAATTTGTGCAAGCATTTACATGATTATCTCTTTGAAGGGTGAACAGGAGGGCTAAAGGATGAAGGGAAAAGATTTTAAACTGACTCGTGTACTGCTGTACATCGGAATTTTTGTCACCTGCGTAGTGATTTTGTATCCCTACTTCATAATGATTATTACTGCCTCCAAAACAAATGCGGAAATGTATGATACTCGTGGTGGTATCTTGCCCAAGGCTTGGCAGCTGATAAACTTTGTAAAGGTGTGGTCGGAAGCCCCCATCCTCAGGTATCTGGGGAATTCAATTTTGGTGGCAGGTGGAGCCTCTCTTTTGGCCATTATCTGTGGAATTCCTGCCGCCTACGCCCTTTCCCGCATGAAGTTTAAAGGTAAGAGCTTTTTCATGGGTATGGTTATTATGAGTCAGATGTTCTCACCAGTTGTTTTGTTGGTAGGTATTTACCGCATGATGGTGAACATGGGCTTAAACAATAGCATCCTCGGCCTTATCCTGTTGAATGCGGCCTTTAACCAAGCCTTTGTTATCTGGTTGTTGCGGGGCACCTTCTCTTCAATTTCTTCTGAAATGGAGCAGGCCGCAAAAATTGATGGTTGTGGAACCGTCCAGGCGTTAGTTCGGATTTTGCTACCTACTGCTGCTCCTGGTATCGTAACAACCCTTATCTTCGTATTCATCAACTCTTGGAACGAGTACACCATTGCCCTCACCTTGATTTCCTCCGACATCTTTAAGCCCATAACTGTGGGAATCAACGTGTTCTACGGCTTTAACATCATTAAGTGGCAGTACTTGTTTGCAACTTCAGTCTTTGCAACTATTCCAGTAATTGTCCTCTTCCTGTGCATTGAAAAGCACTTGGTAAGTGGCTTGACAGCTGGTGGTGTAAAAGGCTAATGCTTGGGCAATTTGTGAGTACAGGAGAATCTATGGCTGCTAAACCGAGTATTGCAATAACCATGGGAGATCCCGCTGGTATTGGCCCAGAGATTGTGGTTCGTGCTTTGGCAGATCCTCTTGTGCAGCAAGTTGCCTTTTGTTATGTGGTGGGGAGTCGCTCCGTGCTGGAAGATGCCTGTAAACGGTGCGATTTGCCCGCTAGCATCCTTGAGTCCCAATGGGCTTGCGTGAAGGATGTTGGAATCGTAGAAGCTGGAACCTATCAGTATGGTGAGATTTCAGCTGAATGTGGCCGTGCATCCTTTGAATACATAAAAAAAGCTATTGAACTGGCTCAAGCTGGCAAAGTCCAAGCTGTGGCAACGGCTCCCATCAACAAGGAGTCCTTGCGTGCTGGTTCCATTCCCTTTATTGGGCACACAGAGATTTTTGGTGAGCTTACGGATACCCAAGATCCCCTTACCTTGTTCGAGGTACGGAATCTACGGGTGTTTTTTCTGTCCCGCCACGTGTCTCTAAAAAAAGCCTGTGAGCTTGTTACAAAGGAACGGCTTGTGGATTATGTGCTGCGATGCACTAAAGCTCTGGAACAGCTGGGAATCACTCAGGGCACTATGGCCATTGCGGGACTCAATCCTCATTCTGGGGAACATGGCTTGTTCGGACGAGAAGAGGTGGATGCCATTACTCCAGCGGTAGAAGCCTTGCAAAAGGCTGGCTACAATGTGGTTGGTCCAATTAGTGCTGATTCTGTTTTTCACCTCGCCTTGCAGGGGAGATACAATAGTGTTCTTTCCTTATACCACGACCAAGGCCACATTGCCACAAAAACCTACGACTTTGAGCGGACCATTTCTATCACCTGTGGAATGCCCATTTTACGAACCTCCGTTGACCACGGCACCGCCTTTGACATTGCTGGTAGTGGAAAAGCTTCTGCCATCAGCATGATTGAAGCTATTGCGGTGGCGGCAAAATATGCACCTTTTTGGAAGGCACAATGACTACAGTTTCATCTTCATCATTATTAAAAGACGGTTTGCTTGCATTGCATTTTTTATCAGAAGAAATTCCTGCTGTTCAGGCAAAGCTAGAAGGCTATATCCGTGAGTTAATGTTGTTCAATGCCGCCTACGATTTAGTGGGAGCCGACAACCAAGATCAAATTATCGTGAATCATATTCTCGATAGTCTTTCTGCTTGGAAATATCTTCAAGAAATGGCACTGGAACGACAAGCTGGTGGCCAACAGATACTTATTGCAGATATTGGTTCTGGCGGAGGCTTACCTGGGATTCCCCTTGCAATTGCCTTGCCCCAGTTTCAATTTGTGTTGGTGGAGCGTATGAGCAAGCGCTGTGCCTTTTTGGAAAATTGTGCTGCCATCCTTGGTTTGCGTAATGTGCGGGTGGAAAATCTTCAGGCAGAACAGGTGGAAGCCTCCTCCTTTGATATAGCAACCTTTAGAGCATTTCGTCCGCTGGATAAAAAGATGATTCGTACTTTGCTAAGAACCATTAAAACTGACGGAATTTTGGCTGCCTACAAGGCAAAACTTGAAAGCATTGAAACAGAAATGGCGGGAATTGCTTCCATTGTGCCAGAATATACAATAAAACCGCTGGAGGTTCCCTTTTTAGAAGACCACCAGCGGCATTTAGTGCTTATTCAGCATTCATAATCAATTGATTTTTTTCAGTCGCTTAATCAACTCTGTTTTGTCTACCAAGTCAATGGGGCGACCTTCAATGTATTTCTTTGCCTCTTCAGAAAAGGCCCCTGCAGTAAGACAAATTCCGTGACCAGCTCTGGCATCCTTGATTCGTCCATGGAAATCTCGGATATGAAGTTCCCCAGTGGTTCCTGAGGTACGATAAAAACGGAAGATAACGGTGTCTTCCCATTTAGCTGTTTCTACTTCGGTGAGAACTTCTGTATTGTCGGTTGTCACTGAAATATCAAGAATACGGACAACAGCCCTTCCGTAAAATGTTTCTACCAATTTGCGACACAAAGCTACAAAGTCACTATTTCCAGCAGTAAGGTAAATCTGAAGATTCTTGTTCTGCTTCAACTCGGTGTATCGAGTAATCAAGGAGTTAACATCACGGTAGGATGGATTAATTACCTGAACCTCTCGTAACATGGCAAGGCCTAAATCCACAGAACCACTTTGGAGATAGCATCCTGCCAAACGGTATTTAATCTCCAGTAAAGTATCTTGGGGAACGTTTACATGACGTAATGCTATTTCAAAATCTTGGATTGCCTTGTCTAAGGTTCCTCCATTCATGTGCATGATACCGGCAGCAAGACATGAGCGTGCACCAAATTCTGGATCTGCTCGCAAATGCATAAATACTTTCAGGGCCTTGTCTCCAAAACCTGTTTGTTGCATAGCATCAGCCATGGAAAATAAGACAACTTTTCCATCTGGATTTTCTTCCAAGGCTCGCTTTAGGTAGGGCAATGAATCTCGATATCGTTTCATGTTGTAAAAAGACAAACCAATAGCCTCATTCAAGCCTGGTGCTTCCTGCCCAAAGGTAGAAGCCTTGCGTAAATAGGGGATTGCCTTGTCATAGGTATTTGCCTGATAAAATGCCTGGCCAAGGTAGTAGTTTGCTTCAAAATTATTGTTGTTAATTTTAATGGCTGAACTTAATCCCTTCATGGCATCTTCGGGCTTTTTCATATTCAAGGCGGTAATTCCTTGTCGCAACGCAACTTGGAAATAATCGATATCTTTGTTCGTAGAAGCTAAATTCAGCAATTCTTCTAACAAGGGAAGAGCCTTTTCCCAGTTATGTTCTTGATAATACAAATTTGACAACTCTCTAAGAGCTGGAACATTGTGGGGATTTTGAGACAACTTTTTGGTGGCATCTTTAATGATAACAGATCGCTTGCGGGTTTTAGAACCATTCTGTGCTTTGCTCTTTTTGCCAGTGATTGAAGTGATAATAACAAGAAAAACAAGAATAATCAGAACAGCAATGAGAATCGATGATATATCCATAATATATATTATGACGTTCCTTTGCCAAGGTGTCAAGAAACTTGACAAGAAAGGTTTTCAATAATAACATATACTGTATGGGCAAAAAAATCGGTATAAAATTAGCGGATGGTAGTTTCTATCCCATTATGGAAGATGGAGTTCCACAAAAAAAATTGATGGAATTAACCACTGTTCAGGATAACCAAACAACAGCATCTATTGACTTGTATCGTTCTGAATCTGGAACCATGGATGACGCCGAATATGTGGATACTTTGGAACTTTCTGAACTGAAGCCCCATCCCGGTGGAGAAACAAACATAAGTTTTATCATCCAACTTGATGAAAACAACATGCTTTCTGCCGAAGTCTGTGACCCAGAATCTGGAAAAACAAGTGTCACCAAGACCGATTTAGTGAATCTTCCCGCTGAAAATAGAACTACTTCCTCCGATTCAACGTTGTCAGGAATTTCTGACGCACCAGTTTCTGCACCTAAAAAGACTTCTTTGGGAGTAGATAGCTTTGATTTGTCCGATTTTGACTTGGATGAGTTTGCTTCCCTTGGGGATTCCCATGTGGATGCCCTCCTTGGAAAAGATGACACCTTAGTTCCAGCTGATTTTGAAGAGCCCGTAGCCCAAGAAGCAACAGAGTCCTTTGACTTACCCGATTTTGAAGAGCCTGTCGCTCAAGAAGAAGCAGAATCCTTCGACTTACCCGATTTCGAGGAGCCCGTAGCCCAGGAATCAACGGAGTCTTTTGACTTGCCCGATTTTGAAGAGCCTGTCGCTCAGGAATCAACCGAGTCCTTTGACTTACCCGATTTCGAGGAGCCTGTAGCTCAAGAAGCAACCGCATCCTTTGACGTACCTGATTTTGAAGAACCTGTAGCCCAAGAGGAAGCCGAGTCCTTTGACTTGCCCGATTTTGAAGAGCCCGTAGCTCAGGAAGCAACGGAGTCCTTTGACTTACCTGATTTCGAAGAGCCTGTAGCTCAGGGAGAACCCGAGTCCTTTGACTTACCCAATTTTGAAGAACCTGTCGCTCAAGAGTCACCCGAGTCCTTTGAGTTACCCGATTTTGAAGAGCCCATCGCTCAGGGAGACCCAGAATCTTTTGACATACCCGATTTTGAAGAACCTGTAGCCCAAGAGGAAGCCGAGTCCTTTGACTTACCCGATTTTGAAGAGCCCGTTGCCCAGGAATCAACCGAGTCTTTTGACTTGCCCGATTTTGAAGAGCCTGTCGCTCAGGAATCAACCGAGTCCTTTGACTTACCCGATTTCGAGGAGCCCGTAGCTCAGGAAGC
>JAGBXW010000088.1 GCA_017629095.1 Treponema sp.
ATCGAACCCCCTACCTACTGCTTAGAAGGCAGTTGCTCTATCCGAGTGAGCTATGAACCCACAACGGGAGTAACTATAGCACAAAAAATTATTTCTGTCAAACCGTAAATCCTGTATTTTTATATTTTTCTTTCTGTTTACCTCTAAAAGTTTTTTTATTATAATTGTTTCATGGTAGATTTTAGAAAACTTACCCATGGCCTAGAAAAAAAATATATTTTCTTTACAATTCTAGCTCCCCTCACCATGATGGGAGAAGTTGCCATGGAAGTGCTCATTCCTCTGTTAATGGCAAAAATTGTGGATGTGGGAATTACCTCTCATAACATTCAGTATGTAGTGCGAACAGGGCTCTTAATGATAGGAGCAGCTTGTCTTTCCCTCACCTTTGGTGTGCTCTCTGGGCGATTTGCAGCCTTGGCTTCCACAGGATTTTCTCACAATCTGCGGCAAAATCTCTTTGGCAAGGTACAAGATTTGGCCTTTTCCAATATGGATAAATTTGGCACCGCATCCCTGGTAACTCGCCTTACTAGCGACGTAACAAATGCCCAGAACACCTACCAAATGGTTATCCGTATCTGTGTCCGCTCCCCTGCCATGCTGGTTTTTGCCGTAATCATGTCTTTTAACATTGACCGAGAGCTCGCTTCCTTCCTGCTGGTGGTAATTCCTGTTTTGGGGGCTGTCCTTGCCCTCATTGGTTTTATGTCCTTTCCTCGCTTCCGAGAAATGCTCAAGCAGTATGATAGCCTGAACAGTAATGTGCAGGAAAACCTTACTGGCATTCGGGTGGTAAAGTCCTTTGTACAGGAAGGTGCTGAAAGCAAGAAATTTTCTGCTACTGCCGAAAAATTGCGGAACGCCCAGCTTAAGGCCGAACGAATTATCATTTTCAACATGCCTGTGCTCCAGCTAACCATGTATGCTTGTATCATCGTACTGCTGTGGTCTGGCGGAAACCGCATTATCGCTGGCTCCATGCAACCAGGAGAGCTCATTAGCTTTCTCACCTACATCAACCAGATTCTCATGTCCTTGATGATGATTTCCATGATTTTTGTCATGCTGATTTTGTCTCGAGCCAGCATCAGTCGCATTATGGAAGTCCTTGATGAAAAAACTGCCATCGAAGATCCTGCTCACAAGGATGTAACAGAAACACATCAGAAGCAAGCCATTCAATCAGGCTCTGTGGAATTCCAGAATGTGTCCTTTAGCTACACAGAACAGGGAACTCCGGTACTTTCAAATATAAATCTTGCCATTCCCAGTGGGGCAACAGTAGGCATCATCGGTGGAACTGGTTCATCAAAATCAACCCTCGTTCAACTGATTCCACGGCTTTACGATGTAACATCAGGGGCAGTCTTAGTAGACGGACAGGATGTTCGTAGCCTTTCCTTGGAAACCTTGCGACAGGCCGTGGGAATGGTGCTACAGAAAAATGTCTTGTTCTCTGGAACTATTCGAGAAAACCTTTTGTGGGGAGACAAGAAGGCAAGTCAGCAGGAAATAGAAGTGGCCTGCCAACATGCCGATGCAGACAATTTTATCAAAGGCTTTCCCAAGGGCTACGACACCGTGCTGGGGCAAGGTGGTGTAAACCTTTCTGGTGGACAAAAGCAGCGACTGTGCATTGCCCGAGCCTTGCTTACCAAGCCACGGATTCTTATTCTAGACGACAGTACCAGTGCCGTTGATACTGCCACTGATGCAAGAATCCGCCAAGCATTGCGAACAAGCCTCCCAGACACCACAAAAATCATTATTGCCCAAAGAATTACCTCTATTCAGGATGCAGACATGATTATTGTTTTGGAAGATGGAATTATTGCCGCCACAGGTACTCATAATCAACTGCTGGAAACCTGTGGAATTTATCGGGAAGTATACGAATCCCAGCAGAAAGGACAAGACTAATGCCTCCACATGGACCACATGGCCCTCGGGGTCCCCATGGAATGGGAAAGGGAGCTAAGCCCCAGAACATGGGTAAGACAATAAAAAGACTTTTGACCTATATGGGAGAAAAAAAGCTCCTCCTGATTCCTGTTGTTATCTGTGTTTTAATTAGTTCTGGGGCCTCCATTGCAGGCACCTACCTTTTAAAGCCAGCTTTGAATCAGTATATCATTCCCTTTATTGGACAGGAAAACCCTGATTTAAGTGCCTTCATTGCCCTCTTGCTTACCATGGTGGCAATTTACTTGCTGGGAGCGGTGGCTGGCTACGTGAACAATCGAATCATGCTCAGCATTTCCACAGGAACCTTGCTACGGATTCGCCAAGAAATGTTCTGTCACATGGAAAGCCTGCCCCTGCGTTACTTTGACAGCAAGAGCCACGGTGAAACCATGTCCTTGTACACCAACGACACAGACACCCTGCGAGACATGCTGAGTCAGAGTGTTCCCCAGCTCCTTTCTTCCATCATTACCGTGGTGGGAGTGCTCACCATGATGGTGATTATCAGTCCCATCTTGACCTTGTTGGTAGTGTTCATGATTTGTGTGATGTTTCTGTGTATTGCCACAGTGGGAAAGAAAAGTGCCAGTGCCTTCCGAGACCAGCAAAAAAACCTTGGTGCCGTTAACGGTTATATCGAAGAAATGATTGAAGGCCAGCGAGTTGTGAAGGTATTTTGTCACGAAAGAGAATCAAAAGAAGCTTTTTCTCAGCTAAACAGCAACCTCAGAAATGCCAGTGCTCGGGCAAACTCCCTAGCAAATATCATGATGCCCATGATGGGAAATCTATCTCACATCAACTATGCCCTTTCTGCCATGGCAGGAGCATTGCTGGCCATTACAGGTCGCTTAGATATTGGAAGCATCGCCTCCTTCCTGCAATACATTCGCTCCTTTTCCATGCCTATTACCCAAATGTCCCAGCAGTTTAACAGTATCTTGAATGCCTTAGCTGGTGCAGAGCGAATTTTTGCCATGCTAGACCAGGAGCCAGAAGTTGATGAAGGCTGCTATGTTTTGGTAAATGCAGTGGAATCTGCCCCTTCTGCCAGTGCTGACGGAAAGAGCCACCTTGTAGAGGCCTTTGCCAGAACTGGTATGTGGGCATGGAAAAACACAGCAGAACCCACTGCCCCCCTGATTCCCCTAAAGGGAGAGGTTATCTTTGACAACGTAAGTTTTGGCTATGAGGCAGAAAAAACCGTACTACACAACATCAACCTTGTGGCAAAGCCTGGACAAAAGGTGGCACTGGTAGGTTCCACTGGTTCTGGGAAAACCACCATTACCAATCTTTTGACCCGTTTTTACGATATTGAACAAGGAAACATCACCTTCGATGGCATTCCCCTCAAAGAAATTCGCAAGGCCGACCTTCGTCGTTCCTTGGGAATGGTTTTACAGGACACCCACTTGTTTACAGGTTCTGTTAGCGACAATATTCGCTTTGGTAACCCAGAGGCAAGCCAGCATCAGGTGGTGGCCGCAGCCCAGTTAGCAAATGCAGATAGCTTTATCCATCATCTTGAGCATGACTATGAAACCCAGCTTACTGCTGACGGTGGCTCCATTAGCCAGGGACAGCGACAGCTTTTGTCCATTGCACGGGCAGCGGCGGCAAATCCCCCAGTTTTGATTCTAGATGAGGCCACCAGCTCCGTAGACACCCGCACCGAAGCCCTCATTCAGCGGGGCATGGACAAGCTCATGGAAGGACGAACCGTTTTCGTTATTGCCCACCGCCTTTCTACCATCAGAAATGCTGACGTGATTCTGGTGCTAGAGCAGGGACATATTATCGAACGGGGAAATCATCAGGAGCTGCTTGATCAAAAGGGCCGCTACTATCAGCTGTACATGGGAATGTTTGAATTAGATTAACATTCCCGAATGTTCGAATTAGAGTGACATTCCCGAATGGTTAGGGTTTGAGTAAATGTAGTTGCGGTGACAATTTCAGAGAATTTTAATCTCCCTTTAATGATTTCCCCCTTCCCTCCTGCTATGATTGTAGGTAAGAATGAACAGTCCCATAAAGACAACCATCCAAAAAAGGAGAACTTATGAGTCAATTTAACCTAGACAAGGAAACAATGCAGTTGGGAATCCGGGGAATCTTTGGTATTGGAGCCGGAATACTCACTCTGATTTTGATGGAAATTGCAGACGAACCCATAACAGGTATCGTTTTTGGTGTATCCACAGCACTAGCAGGCTTAGTGTTGCTAGCTATGAAACGTGAAATTGGTGTCATTCCCTGTTTGACACTCATTCCCCTCGGAATCACCACCATCTTCTATGGCTTGGAGGAAGTACTTTTTCGTTCCCGAATGCACTATTTTGTAGAAGACCTAGTAGAAGCTTTCATGGTGATTTTTGCTGTAGCATATTGTATCTACGGTGCGGTTCTGGGAGGAAAATGTCTTATCTCTGCACTGAAGGTGGTACGGGATTAAAAGAACGGGAGTGAGAACCTAGAGCATGGAGTTCATAGAACCCTTTGTTTCTACCACGAAATAGATGTGCTTGATAGTGCCTTCATAGAATGCAATTGCTCAGTCGGGGTTGTAGTGACCATCAGGTGTGGAAATGGAGAACCCCCTCCCGTCAGTTTTCCTTGGAGCCCACAAGCTTGTCTAGGACAGCCTGAATTGCCCTGGGAACAGGGGGATCCTCATTCCAACAGGGGATGTCCTTTAGTGGTGGAATAGGAGATGGCGGTACATCCACAATCTGCTCACCAATGATTGCCTGCATTCTGCCATCTTCACGCTTTTCCTTCATATGTAACCTCCTCCGCATCTTTTGCGGCACTGTTTCTTTTCACCCTATCAATGCAAGCCATAGCTGTCGCACTACTAGAAAATGCGGCTTGCCAAAAATTGCAGTCCATCAGGCAACTCAAGGGATTTGAGGCTGTGGCATCCTTCAAAGGCGCTGTCTCCGATGGACACTAGCCCCTCCGGCAGGTCAAGCTGTGCCAGCCGGTCGCAATCCCGCACCACGCCAGAGCCCAACAGCCGCAATCCAGGGGGCAAGGCAAGGTCGGTGCAATCTATCCAGCCATCGAAGAGGGGGGCGTTACCAAGGCCACTCCAGAGGTCCACCTTCAGCTCCTCTAGCTCCGTCAAGGTGGCCTGCAAGTCCCGGTCAAGGCCCTCCCGGTTCAGCTCCTGCAGCTCAATGGTGCCCAGAGCCACCAGCCCCTCCGGCAGCGCCACTGGCTCCAGAGAACAGCAGCCACCAAAGGCACTACCGCCGATAAAGCGGAGACTGGCAGGCAGGTTTATTTTTTTCAGGGAGGAGCACCCATAAAAGGCATCGCCACCTATGGCCAGCACGTCCTCCGGTAGCTCCACCGTCTCCAGCCTCCTGCACCCCTCGAACATCCCTGTGCCGATGTACCCCACACCTGCCGGAACCCGAAGCCCTACCAAACGGTGCCATTCCCTGCAACACCAGTAGGAGCTGTCAAATGCAGGCCACAGGTCTGCCGGAATGGCAGCCTCCACCAGGGCAGGACAGTCGTCCCCCAGCACTTCGTTCCCCAGCACTTCCTCAACGCCCTTCCACCAGGCTGCAAGACTGGTGGGGTCAAGCTTTTCCTCCTCCACACAAGATGAAAGATCAGGGAAACCTATGTCTTTCCCACTCAAAAGACAATTGATTTCATCGTCCACATCCTGCCACAACGAATTCGTCTCCTGCTCCTCACGGGGCAGCAGGGAAAAGCTCTTTCCTATCTCCTTTATGGTGGAGGGAATTCGAATCCGGCCAAGCCGCCGGCATCCTTTGAATACATCATGTCCCAAAGACTCCAAGCCCTCTGGCAGCTCCAGCTGAGTCAGCCGCCGGCAATTTTCGAAAGCCCAGGAGTCAATCTTCTTCACGGTGGAGGGCAGAATCACCCGCTCAAGACTGTGGCAGTCCTTGAAACAGAACATGCCAACCTTCTCCAGCCCCTCTGGCAGCACCACCTCCTGCAACGAATGGCAGCCGTTAAAGTCCACCCTTTGTATGCTCGGTGGCAAGGTGATTCCCACTAACGACGTGGAGTGGTACACCATCAGGTCCACCTCCTCCAACCAGTCAATGGCGGAAAGATCCAGATGTACCTGAATGGCGGCATTGGTAGACAAGCGCTCCTGCACCCGCCCGATACATTTGATGAAGGCAATCTCGTCCAGCTCCTCATGGCTCTTAATTTTCTGCAGGTCAGCTACGTGTCGGTCGTACAAATACATATGAAGGCAGCTTCTGTCGGGCTTTGGTCCCTGTACCACCACCGTCCACCGCCCCTCGCCGAGCTGTTCAATCACCTGTGGCAGCTCCACAAATGATGCCACTTCCACAACTTTTCCCATGTCCATACCGTCCTCCCTGTCTATTTGCTTCAGTATACACCCTATTATACTTCAAATCCATTCAAATCTAATAAAATCCAATAAAAGAGACCTCTAAGCCTTCTCTAACCTCCAGCGGACCATAGGAAATTCTACCTGAGACTTGAGTTTGTTTCCCGACGCCGAAATATCAGTTACCACCACCATCTGATATATACCCGCTGGCACTTGTGGCACCATGAATAATAACTGGCTGGGGCGTATTAAAACAGAATTACTTTTTAGAATACCATCAGGTATGCTCCATAATAGGGCTTTTTCGTCATTATGTTTGTTGTATTTCAGCCTACATCCTAGAATGTAGACTCAAATCTTTTCCTAAAATTAAAACTCGAATTTAGGGCTAGTTAAAATGAAAGGTTCATTCTAGTTAAAATGAACGGTACATGGTAGGTAGGAATAAAATAAAGAACATGTTTTTTAGAAAGCTCACCAGCCTTCTGGAAACAAATTTTAACAGTAAAGGGAGGAATCTGTCAAGAATAAAAAAATCCCCCAACCGAAAAGTTTCAACCAGGGGATTATTCAAGCTATGCTATAGCTTATTCTTCTTCCATGGGCTTTAAGTTGGGGCTAAAAATCAACTTACAGCCTGTGGCTTCCTGAATCTGTTCCTTGGTGTAGTCGGGATGGAGCTCTGTTACTACAATTCCCTCTGGAGTTACTTCCATAACACCCATTTCAGTTACAATCATGGAAACACACTTAGGAGCAGTCAAAGGCAGGGTACACTTCTCCAAAATCTTGTGGGCACCCTTCTGGGTATGAACCATGGCAACGATTACCTTTTTAGCACCAACTACCAAGTCCATAGCACCACCCATTCCTGCAACCTTCTGTCCAGGAACAATCCAGTTGGCCAAGTCTCCGTTTTCAGCAACCTGCATGGCTCCAAGAATTGTGGCAGACAGGTGATGTCCACGAACAAGTCCAAAGCTGGTGGCTGAATCAAAATAGCATACCTCTGGAACGGCAGTAACATATCCACCACCAGCATTGATAATGTCTACATCAACCTTGTCGGGAGCGGCTGCTACACCAAGACCAGCAAATCCATTTTCTGAGTGCAGGGTTACATCAACACCTTCTGGAAGATAGTTTGCAACCATGGTAGGCAAACCAATTCCCAGGTTTACAAAGTCACCGTTCTTCAATTCCTTGGCACATCTGCGTGCAATTCTCTCTTTTACATCTGCCATTTTGGTTCTCCTTCAACAACATAGTCTACAACTACACCGCTCACGGCAAAGGTGTCGGGATCCAGAGTAGCAACATCTACCACCTTTTCGCTGGCAACGATTACACAATCAGCAGCACCAGCCATTACATAGTTAAAGTTCTTGGTAGCCTTGTCACAGCGGAAGTTACCAAACTTATCACAGATAGAAGCACGACACAGAGCAAAGTCAGCCCGGAGAGGTCGTTCCAAAAGATATTTTACGCCATCAATCTCAATAACCTGCTTTGTTCTTCCAGCTTCATCTGGGTCAACCTCCACAGGAGTTCCTACACCAGTAGGAGTTAAAACACCACCAAGACCATAGTTTCCAGCACGAATCTTTTCTGCCAAAGTTCCCTGGGGAACCAGTGTTACCTTCATGGTTCCAGCTGACATGGCCTCACCAATGGCGGGGTTCAAACCGATATGAGTTGCAATAATGTGGTCTACCATACCAGCGTCAATCAACTTTGCAATACCACGGGAAGTTTTTGCTCCGTAAGTCCCTGCAGGAAGTCCACCATCGTTTCCGATTACGGTCAAATGCTTAACCCCAGTGCGTACAAGGGCATCCATCAAAATTTCTGGAGAACCTGTCCCCAAAAATCCACCAACCATGATGGTCATACCATCTTTGATGCCACTAACAGCCTCATCAGCTGCCTTCATCTTGTTAACCATGATTCCTCCTAAAAAAAGAATTATAAACAAGTTGCAAAAAAAGGGTACGAGAGCCTCGGTACCTAAATCTCCCGTGACACCATCGTACCCTATTTCAATTATACACCGTTAAACTAGAATAACAACAAACCTGCACCAGCAATGATTCCGGTAACAACCAGAACAATCAAGGTGTATCCCATAATGTCACGGGCACCAAGTTTTGCAATACCAAGAGCAGGCAGAGCCCAGAATGGCTGAATCATGTTGGTCCAGCTGTCACCGTAAGCAATAGCCATAGCTACCTTTGGCAACTCTACACCCAATTCCTGAGCAGCAGGAAGCATAACAGGTCCCTGAACTGCCCACTGTCCACCACCAGATGGTACGAAGAAGTTTACGATACCAGCACTGATAAAGGTAAAGAAGGGGAAGGTCTTCACTGTGGCAATGTTTACAAAGAATGTACTGATTACAGAAGCCAAGGAAACACCAGTTACAGCATTTGCTCCAACCATCATTGCCTGGATACCAGCATACAAGGGGAACTGCAAAACGATTCCACCAGCACCTTTAGCAGCTTCACCAACAGCATTCAACAAACTGCGGGGAGTCCAGTGCAGGATAACACCAGCAATCAAGAAGATAAAGTTTACAATGTTCAAGTCTAGGTTGAAGGAAGCAAGTCCAGAGAAGTACAGAACAATGTAAACAACACCCATGGCACCAAGAACCAAGTTAATGATAGGAAGATTTTCCAGTTTTTCAGCAGGAGACATTGCGGCAATCTGCTCTTTTGTTACCTTAGGAGTTTCTTCTTCTGCCAACAAGGAAGGATCAATGCTAATAACATCCTCTTCATTCTTAGGATGCATCATAGTTGTAACGATAGGGAGAACAATCAAAGATACCAAAACGATGAACAAGTTGGTGGGAGAGAACAAGGTCTGGGTAATAGCAGCAGCTTGAGTCATGGTTCCACCAGTGTTAGCAATAGCAGCACCAGCGGCAGGCTGTGTAGCAATAGACAGAGGAATGGAGCCTGAGAATCCAGCGTGCCACCATACGAATCCAGCATAAGCGGAAGCAATCAACAAGCGGTAGTCAATCCCCTTCAGCTTCTTAGCAATTTCCTTAGCATAGATAGCACCAATAACAAGACCAAATCCCCAGTTCAGGATACAGGCAACATATGAAACAATAGTTACCAAGGCAATTCCCTGGAAAGGAGTCTTGGGAATACCAGCAAGCTTTACCAAAAGCTTTTTAAAGGGGGGAGCAAGTGCAAGCACGTGACCAGTAACCAGAACTAGTACCATCTGCATACTAAATGCAAGAAGTCCCCAAACACCTTTACCCCAATGGTTCAGCATGTCAAGAGGTCCCTGTCCAGTAGCAATCATACCGAACACGAAAACAATTACTGTCAAAACAACAGCAAACAAGAATGCATCAGGCAGAAATTTCTGCATAAATGCGGCGGCACCACCAGAAATCCGTTCTAGAGCACCTTTCTTTGAAGCAGCTTTAGCCATAGAAGCCTCCTTAAGCAAAATATATAGTGTCAATTTCCATTATACCACAGATGAAAAAAAAGTCAAAAGAGAAAATTTTTTATCTATATATTTTCTTCTATATTTAATTATTTTTTGAAAATAAATTTTACATAAAATTAACAGAGAACAGGTAAAAATAAAACCGGTTTACTTTCGACTAAAAAAGTAAGAATAGACAAAAAATGGAAAACGTGGTATCATGATAATTACAAGCATCATGTAAGAGGTTAATTCATGCCCTATTCTGAACCTACAAATCTTGCTATTGTAGCATGTCCCGGTGGAGAAAAATTCGCTGACGAAGTTATCGTTCATCTGCGTCATATGTACAAGCATCGCTTTAATCTCAAAGCGGATGCTATTTCTAAGCGATATTGCCTGACAAAAGAACAATTGACGAAAGATATGAACTTCCTAAACGACGTTCAAACAACTAATCTTTGTGTTAAGGGTTCCACAGATAAGTATCGTGTTCCAGCCTTTAAGGTTGACGCCCAGTTTACCTTCTTCATGAATGGAGAATTCAAAACAGAAATTAATGAGTGTATCCGTGGAAAAGATGTCTTTATCTTCCAAGATGCAGAAAACCATCAGCCCCTCAAGTTGAATGGTGGAAAAAACACTGAAGTTCTTTCCGTTAACGATCACATCATGTCCTTGCTGGTAACCATTGATGCAGTGCATCAGGCCGGAGCAGCAAATATTACCTTGGTGCTTCCCGTATATCCTTATAGCCGTCAGCATAAAAAGAAGGGACGAGAAGGACTTACTGCCAGTCTCCTTGGCCATATCTACGAAAATATGGGTGTTACCCGTATCATCACCTTGGACTTGCATTCCCGTGAAATTGTAAATGCTTTTAGCAGAACCCATGTAGAAAACCTTCATGCCAGTTATCAGATTATCCGAGAACTTTCTAAATTGGTGGATTTGACCAATAAAACTGAAGATTTGATTGTAGTTTCTCCTGATACAGGAGCCATTGACCGCAATAAGTTCTATGCCACTGGACTGAAAACGCCCTTGGCCATGATTTACAAAGAGCGGGATTATTCTGTGGTAACTCAAGATGCAAAGGCCACAAACATAAAGTCCGTAAAGCTTTTGGGTGATGTTCGGGGTAAGGTTGCCTTCTTGGCAGATGACATGCTAGGTACTGGTGGAACCTTGCTGAAGGCCATGGAATTCCTGAAGGAACAGGGAGCCACCAAGGTAATTGCCGCTATCAGTCTCCCCTTCTTTACTGGAAATGCCATTGAGCAGTTTAACGAGGCCTACAAAAAGGGCTTGTTCTACCGAGTTATTGGAACAAATGCGGTGTATCACGAGGAGCTTTTACAGCACGAGTGGTATATCAGTACCAACGTCAGTGGGCTTTTTGCTAACGTAATTACTCGTCTTCATCACAACCAGTCCCTCAGTGACTTGCTTGACAATAGAAGCATCATCGAGAAATTGGTAAAAAGAGACTAATGTCCGTTCTTTGTGCCGATATTGGAACCTCCTCATTAAAAACTGCCCTTGTGAATATACAGGGGCAAGTTTTATGTCAGGCTAGAGTCTCCTTTCCAAAGACAGAATTCAATCAAGAAGGACTTTGTACATCTGATTTTGGAGACAATCCCTGTTGTCTGCCACAATTATTTTCTGGAGACCATTGGTTTTCTGCCTTGCAGGAAGCCACCAGAAGACTGTGTCACGAAAAACCAGAGGAACCCATTGAAGGGATTTGTATTTCTGGAAATGGGCCAACCTTAGCAACTACTGCTGGTGAAGTTTTTTTATGGAATCATTCTGTAGCACCAGCCATTTTAGAAGAAATCCAAAAAGAATTAGCTTCTCACGGTTTATTTTCAATTTTTCTCCCTCGGCTTTTAGCCTTTAAGCGTCTCTTTCCAGTAGAATGGAATAAAACAGAAAAGATTATTTCTGGACCAGAATACTTGATTTGGCGACTTACTGGTAGCTTTTTGACCATTTTACCAGAAAAACGATTTATCCCAGCTTACTGGAATCAAGATTCTTTAGAAAAGCTAGGAATTGAAGGCTCAAAATTGCCTGATTTTGTGGAGCCTGCCACCAGTGCAGGAACCTTACTTCCAGAAATTGCAGACAAGCTGGGATTAGCTTCCACAACTCCAGTGTTTTGTGGCGGACCAGACTTTACCGTGGCCCTTATCGGTACCAATACCTTGGAACCGGGAAAAATCTGTGATCGGGCAGGAAGTAGCGAGGGAATTAACCTGTGCTTGGATAAAAATCCTTCTGAGGTGATACAAAAGGCTGGCATCCAAGGTATTCGAGTTTTACCATCAGTAATTCCTGGTCTTTTTAATGCCAGCGTTCTTTTACCCGACAGTGGCACACGGTTCAGCAAGTTGAAAAAAGCTGTTGCTTCCCATTTAAGCTACCAAGATTTTGTGGCAGCTTTGTTACAGAATCCACCACTGAGTCAAGCAGGTTTGCAGCTTATGGAAGAATTGGCAGAGGAAGTAAAGCTTGCTTACGAAAAACTTTCTACCATAGCCACATTAACAGGAACAAAAATTGACAGTACCATCTGTACCACGGGAGGACAGGCAAAAAATCCCCTTTGGCTTCAGTACAAGAGCCAGATAGTGGGGGCAGACTTTTCCATCACCGCTTGTGCCGATGCTGAACTGGTGGGGAACGCTGTTTTGGCTTATTGTGGCCTTGGGAAATTTAATTCAATTCAAGAGGGGGCCAGGACCTTGGTTCAAATTCACAAAGTTTTTGAATCACCTGTAAAATAAATTGTGAAAATCTATAAAATTCCACCACAGACAAAGGCCATCATCTTTGACATTGATTCCACCCTCTATAGCCACAAAGAATATGCCCTGCAGCAAAACCAGATACAGATTCACCACTATGGCCAACTGGAAGGAATTTCTGACCATGAAGCTCTCCACAGAATAGAAGCTATACAGAGGAATTGGGCAGAAAAACATAATGGTGAAATCTTGAGCTTAGGCAACACCTGTGTACAGCTGGGGTATCCCATAGAAGAAAGTATTCGCTGGCGGGAAGCGCTTTTGGAACCTGCTGATTTTTTAGTTAAGAATCACAAGCTGGTGGCAACCTTGGAAGTTTTAAGCAAAAAATACCAGTTGGCCTGCCTTACCAACAATCCTGTGCTTGTGGGACGAAAAACCCTTGCAGCTCTGGGTGTGGAGGAATTCTTTCCCTTGGTCATTGGCCTTGACACCTGCAAGGTATCCAAGCCCCATCCCGCCCCCTTTTTACTGGCAGTGGAAAAACTTGGGTGCAGGGTGGAACATTGTCTTTCTGTGGGAGACCGCTTCAATATAGACATTGAACTTCCTCTGGAACTGGGCATGGGGGGCATTTTAGTTGCTGGAGTGGAAGATGTATACAAACTTCCCCAACTGTTGACTTAATCCTTTAGTACATAGTCAAGACCCGATTCAATTTCATTTAAGAATGATGAACAGATAGTTGAAACCTTTTCTACAAGCCTAAATTTATCCACAACAATGATTTGATGTAATAAAGCAACTGAATCCTTAGATAGTCCTGAAATATGCTTGGGAATAAGAACATTCCCTAGAGTATCTGCGTGCACAAGATTTGAGGTTAATGGAATTACAACCTTTGTATTCAAAGCATCAAGATTTTCACGATCTGACTGAATGACAATAACTGGACGACGATATCCAGGCTCACTTCCAAAAGGAATTCCAAAATCAACAAAGAACACATCACCACGTGTCATCTTTTAATTGCTCCCATACTGTTTGTAAACTCCCTTCCCTCATTTTTTGTAGGGAATAATCCTCTTCTTTCTTGTATTCACGAGCAACTTTTTCCGTTAGAAATTCCAGAAAATCAACCAGCTCTTGGTAATAATTAACTGGAAGTGCTTTTATCCGCTGTTCTAAAAGCTCATAGCTCATCTCCACCTCCCAAATGATACTATTCACTCCTAGTTTAATATAATATGAACATTTTGAAAACTGTTGACTTAATCCTTTCTGTCCACCATACTGAATCCATGAGTTCCATGTTTGACAAATTGGGGGATATGCTAAATGAATGCCTTGAAAAAGGGCAAATTCCCCAGCCACAACCCAAAAGAACATATTATCAGAAAGCTGATTTTACTGATGTTGATTCAAATCAACAGGAGACTCCTGAGCCTGAGAAAGCCACACAAAAGATCATTACCCTTCCCCGTGATGTGGAAGAAGCCTTGAAGCTACTGGGCTTTGGTGCAGAAAACAGTCAACAGGATGAGCTTATCATTCCCAGTCTGGCAGAAGTGCGAGGAGTCTATGCTCAGCTTTTGAAAGAGGCCCACCCAGATACAGCCACTCAGGAAACAAGCTCTGCACAAGCAGCCCAACGAATCGCCCAGCTTACCAGTGCCTTTAACAAGGTGCGGGATTTTTATAGGGAAGAGTTTGGGTTGAGGGGCCAGTGATTAGCCTGAAATTCCAGTTTCTCAACAAAACTGGAACCAGTTACACAAGCTGTCAGCTTTTCTGCAACCTTACAGCCAGCCTTTGATGGATTTACATCTTCCACTAGATTTCCCCCTCAGGTTATTGAAAAAATCACTCGTTAAATGGTACAATCGTTCACACATAAGTGTAACACCTTTTATTTTTGTCTACTAACTTCAATTTCAAAGGTTTACGCTTTTTTTGTAAATTTCTAACAAAACTCGAAATTTAGGTTCTTAAATGGCAAAGGCAAAAAAACAAGTCAGCTTTGAAGATACTCTCTGGGGTGCATGTGATAAACTTCGTGGAACTGTAGAGCCAGCAGAATATAAGCATGTTGTATTAAGTCTTATCTTCTTAAAATTCGTTAATGATAAATTTGATGCTCGCCGTGCAGAACTCATTGCGGAAGGAAAAGAAAACTATCTTGACAAGCAGCCCTTCTATACAATGAAGAATGTTTTCTACGTTTCTGATGAAAGTCGATGGTCATATCTCATTCAGAACGCCAAACAGAATGATATTGCACTTAAAATTGATACTGCACTCAACACAATTGAAAGACAAAACCCTTCTCTCAAAGGTGCTTTACCAGATAACTATTATTCCCGACTTGGAATTGATGTTTCAAAACTCGCTGCCCTTCTTGATGAAATCAACAATATCCAGACAAATGCAGATAAAGAAAACGATATTATGGGGCGCGTTTATGAATACTTTCTTACAAAGTTTGCGCTTCAGGAAGGCAAAGGAAAGGGAGAATTCTATACTCCAAAATCTGTTGTAAATCTTATTGCAGAAATGATTGAGCCGTACAAAGGAAAAATCTATGACCCATGTTGTGGTTCAGGCGGTATGTTTGTTCAGTCACTTAAGTTTGTAGAAAATCATGCAGGAAGTTCAAAAGATGTTTCTGTTTATGGTCAGGAAGGAACAAATACAACTTATAAACTTGCAAAAATGAATCTTGCAATCCGTGGTATTCCCTGCGACCTTGGCGAAAAGGCAGCGAACACTTTTACAAATGACCTTCATAAAGATTTGCGTGCTGATTACATCATGGCAAATCCACCGTTTAATCAGAAAGCTTGGCGTGCAGAAAATGAACTTGTGGAGGATTACCGCTGGAACGGCTACACAGTTCCACCCTCAAGCAACGCCAACTACGGATGGATTTTGCACATGGTTTCAAAACTCAGTCAGAATGGAACAGCGGGCTTCCTCCTTGCAAACGGAGCCTTAAGTGGTGAGGGTGCAGAACTAGAAATCCGAAAGCAGCTTATAGAAAACAATCTTGTTGAAGCTATTATAATTCTTCCACGAAACCTTTTTTATACAACTGATATTTCAGTAACCCTCTGGATATTAAACAAAAACAAAAAGAGCCGTACTGTTGAACAAAACGGCAAAATCAAAAATTACCGCAACCGCGAAGAAGAAGTTCTTTTCATGGATTTGCGCCAGATGGGAAGTCCCTTCGAGAAAAAATATATCGAGCTCACACAGGACGACCGCCACAAAGCAACTCAAACCTTCCACGCATGGCAGCAGGCCGGCAAAGATGAAACTTACAAAGATATTCCTGAATTCTGCTACAGCGCAAATAAAAAAGAAATCGCCGAAAAAGGCTACAACCTTGTTCCAAGCCGCTACATAGAATTTGTAAACAGGGATGAAACGGTGGATTTTGACACAAGCATGAAAAACTTGCAGAAAGAACTTGGCGACCTTTTCCGCCAAGAAGAAGAAAGTAAAAAAGACCTTTTACAAGTTTTCAAAGATTTAGGCTACGAGATTAAGTTGTAAACTAGATGAAAGCAGGAAAAAGGAACACATTATGGAAAATAAAAGTCTGATTCAAAAAGAAACTGTTTTTTTGAATGAAGTAACTGAACTTGTTCAAGAAGCAAGAGATGCAGCAAACTCTGCGGTAAGTTCAATTATTGTTGTGACTTATTGGAATATTGGGAAAAGAATTGTAGATCAAGAACAAGCAGGAAATGATAGAGCAGAATATGGAAGACAGGTTATAGAAGTTCTTGCAAACAATTTAACCAGAAAATTTGGTACATCTTACAACAAAAGAAACTTGCAATATTTTAGAAAATTTTATTTATCATTTAAAGATTTTGAAATTGTGTACACATGTGTTCACAATCTGAATTGGTCCCATTTTAGAAGACTTCTTTCTGTGTCAAATGAAGCTGCACGTTTATGGTATTTAAAAGAAGCAAATAATCAAATGTGGTCTGTAAGGACTTTAGACAGAAATATTTCTACTCAATATTATGAAAGACTTTTAATATCTCCTAAAAAAGAAAAAGTCATAGAGGAAATGAAAAATAAAACATCTGAATACAAGGATTCTCAATTTGAATTAATCAAAAGTCCTGTTATTGCAGAATTTTTAGGATTTAAGGCAAATGATTATAGCGAAACTGAATTGGAAAGTGCAATTCTTACCCATATTCGAGATTTTTTAATGGAAATGGGAAAAGGTTTTGCCTTTGTTGCTCGTCAACAGCATATTGTTACAGAATCAGATGATTATTTTATAGACTTAGTTTTCTATAATATTGAATTGAAGTGTTACGTTTTAATTGATTTAAAAATCGGAAAAATTACTCACCAAGATGTTGGGCAAATGGATATGTATATCAGAATGTATGACGATTTAAAAAAGAAAAGCGATGACAATCCAACAATCGGGATAGTACTTTGTTCAAAAACAGATGAAGATATTGCAAGATATTCTGTCCTTCACGACTCAAAACAAATTTTTATGGCAAAATATATGCCTTATATGCCTACAAAAGAAGAATTAAAACTAGAAATTGAAAAAGAAAAGGCAAACTTTTATTTGCAACATCCAGAACTAGCAGAAGGTGAAAACTAGATGAAAACAGAATATAGAAAACTTGGGGAATATATAAGACTTGTTGATGTTCGCAATACAGATTTGAAAGTAAATCATTTGTTAGGTGTTAGCGTTGAAAAATGCTTTATTGAGTCTATTGCTAATACTATAGGAACGGATTTTTCTAAGTATAAAATAGTAAAAAAACGACAGTTTACTTATATTCCAGATACATCTCGACGTGGTGATAAAATTGGAATTGCACTTCTAACAGATTACGACGAAGGACTTGTTTCTAATATTTACACTGTTTTTGAAGTTATTGATACATCAAAACTTTTGCCTGAATATTTAATGCTTTGGTTTTCAAGACCGGAATTTGACCGATACGCACGTTATAAATCTCATGGAAGTGTTAGAGAGATTTTTGATTGGGACGAAATGTGTCGAGTTGAACTTCCAATTCCAGCAATTGAAGTGCAACAAAAAATCGTAAACACCTACAACGCCATCACAAAACGCATCCAGCTTAAGCAGAAGATAAATGAAAATTTGGAAAAGACAGCACAGTGTTTGTTTGAGGAGATGCGGAATACAGAGGATTCTACAGAAACCAGTTTATCTGAATTAGCTGAATTGACATCAAGTAAAAGAGTTTTCTTTGATGAATATGTTTCTGAAGGTATCCCTTTTTATCGAGGTGGAGAAATAACTGAAAAGCGGCGTGGATTACCAATTTCAAATCCTCTTTTTATAACAGAGGAATCTTATTCTGATAAAATGAAAAAATATGGAGTTCCAGCATCAGGTGATATCTTAATAACTGCAGTTGGAACTATTGGGAATACATACATGGTTACAGAATCTGATAAGTTCTATTTTAAGGATGGAAATCTTATCTGGTTTAAGAATTTTAAGGATAACTCAAATTACATAATCTATGATTTCTTAAACAGTAAGCAGTTCAAAAACAAAATTGAACAAATAAGTATTGGTTCAACACAAACTGCACTAACAATTTCTGGATTATCAAAAATAAAAATGAGAATTCCAAATGATAATGCACTTGCTGATTATGTTAGAAACTCAAAAATTATACAAAGTTCAATACAGGATAATAATACTGAGCTTGTAAAACTTCAAGAGTTAAAACAACTAGTAATTTCTCGGATAAGTGGGATGTAGGATTTATGGAAAAGAAATCATATTATCAAAACTTAATAAAATCAGTAATAGAAGCCTCTGAATCAGATATTTGGGAGGAGGTTGTTCAAGAATGGGAAATATTTGATTGTGAAGAAGATGATACTTGTTCTTCTGAATGTATTTGTAAACATGAAGGATTAAAATACCTTTATACGATTAGAAATGATAACAATGGAAATATATTATTTCCTATAGGTTCAAGTTGTATAAAAAAATTCGGAAGAGAAAAATTAAATGAAGAAATCTCAATTATGGAACAAATGTTCTCGTTATTACATGCTGTAGAACGACATGAACGAATTGAATTAAACACAAAGTATTTCTCTAAAAAACTCTTAGAAAAATTATATACAGAAGATGTTTTTATTCCTAACAAATATAATAATTATGATGGACAAAATGATTATGAATTTTTATTAAAAATGTTTCGGAAAACAAATAAATCTGATATCACAGAAGCTCAACATAGAAAAATTAGAGCAATCATAATGAACTCTATATTGCCGTATTTGAATAGGAAATTAAAACACAAAAAAAGTAGAGATAAAATTTGATAAAATGTGTAAATATCTATTTAATCAGAATATAATTAAAGATTATTCTAGGAGGAAATTATAATGACTTTTGAAAAATTAGTGAAAAATTGGGTTAATGAAATACAATCGTTAAAAGAAACGATGTTGATTAATCAAATTGTAAATACAAAACAATTACAAGAGGTTGAAAAATCTTATAACGAGTTTATAAAGACAAGGTGCAAAGTAGAAGAAGAAACAGCAAACTCTTTAAAATTTGCAATTCCAGATTCAGTGTATTCAGAATTTTATGAAAAACGCAATGAACTAAATAAACTTATTGTTGCAACAAATGTATTACCAAGGATGTATATTGTAACACTAATTTGTCAATATGATGCATTGATTGGAAACTTAGTAAAACTTGTTCTATTGAAACAAACAGAACTGTTAAATAATTCTGAAAAAACTATGTCGTTTCAACAATTAATGAATTATGAAAAAATGGAAGATGTAAAAGAATTTATTATCGAAAAAGAAATAGAAAGTATTTTAAGAGAATCTCATGATGAACAACTAAAATGGTTTGAGAAAAAATTAAACATAAAACTTCATGAAGATAAAGAATTGATAAAAAAATTTTTGGAAATCACAGAACGTAGAAATTTATTTACACATAATAATGCAAAAGTTAATGAATCATACATAACAAATTGCAGAAAAATGAATATAGAAACTACTGCAAAAATTGGAGATATTTTGGAGGTTGATCCTAAATATTATGAAAATTCTGTTAATTGTGTAATAGAAATTGGTACAAAACTTGCAATTATTTTATGGCGACATTTGTATAAAGATGATTATGAAAAATCAGAAATAGTTTTAAATCAAATTGCATATGGTTTAATTTATGATTATAACTATGAGTTAGCCGAAAAATTATTAGATTTTGCACTTAATTCATTTAAACCATTTAAGGCTTCTTCAAATAAATTAATGATTACTTTAAATAAAGCTCAATGTATGTTGTGGGAAGGAAAGGAAACTGAAGTAAAAAATCTATTAGATGAACAAGATTGGAGTTTATGTACTCCACAATTTTTATTATGTAAAAATGTTTTAGAAAGAAATTTTGACATAGCATTAGAAATTTTACAAACAAAAGATACCGAGTTGTCTCAAAGTGATTTATTATCTTGGCCAATATTCAAAGAGTTGAGAGAAAAAGAAAATTTTAAAAATTATATGAATGAAAAATATCCAAATAGTATTGAGGAACATATGGAAGAAAATTCAAATAAACTTGAACTTGCTGAACAACAGTTAGCAGAAAATATTTCATAATTCTTTTCACTTTTTATGCTATAATATATGTAGAGGAGATTATTATGGAAATATTACAAGCAGAAATAGATTATCTGTTAAAAACAGAAAAGCATTGTATTGAAACTAAGAAATATTCTTTTCCACAATTAGGTGGAAAAATTTCTATACCGTTGTTTTCCGAAAATAAACAAGAAGAGTTTTTGTTAGATATTTCTAGATCTAGAGTAGATATTTCAAAAACAACGTATCAAAATAGAGCAAGAAAAACTATAATATTATTACGCTTAGATATCGGAAGTGCTCCTCATAAGAATCCTGATGGGGAAGAAATACATAGTCCGCATCTACATATTTATAAAGAAGGTTATGGGGATAAATTTGCATACCCTTTGCCTGCTGAATTTATTTCATGCAAAAAAGCTTTCGATTACCTAGAGGTTTTCATGGACTATTGTAATATAGTTTCTAAACCGAATATAGATTTAGGGTTATTTGTATGAATGAAAAAGAAATAAATGAACTAATAGAAAGATATTTTAGATGGTTGAAAGACAAAACTATAACAAGAAATATCGGTAATTCTTGGACAGAAATAACAACTCCTTATCTTGATAGACACAATGATTATCTACAAATTTATGCCAAAAAAGAAAAAGATGAAATTATTCTAACTGATGATGGATATATTATAAATGATTTAGAGCTTTCTGGTTGTTCACTTGATTCTCCTCGAAGAAAGGATATTTTAAAAACAACTCTTAATGGTTTTGGTGTTCAACTTTCAGAAAATGATAGTTTAATTGTAAAAACAAATGCTAATGATTTTCCTGAAAAAAAACATGAACTTATACAAGCAATGCTTGCTGTTAATGATTTGTTTTATGTTGCTTCTCCACAAGTGCAAAATTTATTTTTAGAAGATGTAACAAATTGGTTTGATTTTAATGATATTCGATATATACCAGATGTACGATTTGTTGGACAAACTGGATTTAATTATAAATTTGATTTTAGTATTCCAAAGTCCAAAAGCTCACCTGAAAGAATAGTTCAAACGCTTTCTACTACAAATCGTGATAATGCTATGAATTTGGTTTTTAAATGGGTTGACACAAAGGAAAGAAGACCCATTGGCTCAACATTAATAGCAGTTTTAAATGACTCTGATAAATTGATTTCAAGTTCCGTAAATGAAGCTTTTAAAAATTATGACATTAAACTAATAAATTGGTCTCAAAAAGAAGCTTCTTTGTATTATTTAGCTTCTTAGTTGTAAGAAATGGATAAAAATTAATGTCAGATATTTTCCTAATTATAGATTTTCCATAGGAAAATCCAATCCGTGTGGCAATCTTGGGTGCGAGGGGGAGACTTCCCCCTCCTAATAAATGGAGAAAAACATGGCAGAGAATAAAACTGGTGAAATTGTAATTTTTAAGACCTTAGATGACAAAGTGTCTATTGATGTTCATTTTGAAGGAGAAACTGTCTGGCTTACTATTAAAGATATGGCTTCTCTTTTTGAAAAATCGCGTTCAACTATAAATGAGCATATTTTGAATATTTTTGAAGAGGGCGAACTTGAAAAAGAAAACGTAGTGAGAAAAATCGGAAATTCCGATTTTTCTAATAAACCTACAAATTTCTATCTACTAAAATCTTGGAATAATACAGAAAGTATCAGGTAAAAACACTTTCTTCTGTAGAAAAGGCTTACATTGAAACACTTAAAGAATTGAATAAGATTGAAAATAAGAGAATGAAGAAATAAAAACTGTGGTATAATAATCATGAGGAACAAAAAAAAGTTTTAATTTATGTGTAACAAGTATTTTTTAGGAGAAAAGCTATGGAGAATGAAAATTTACAAAGTGAATCAAATACAGAAGAAAAATTTCTAGATAAATTTTTTAAGGATAGTACTTTTATTGTATTCCTTATTCCATTATACGCATTTTTAATTACTTATTGTATTGAGATGGGATATGCCAAATATTATGATATTCCTTTTTCTGTTATACAGATTGATGGTAGAAATGTTTGTAATAATTTCATAAAGATTATGCTTATCTTTATATGTATATATGGTATCGAAGCATTTTTGTCGAATATTTTTTCTCCATTTTTTAGAAAATATAAAAATAAGAATTTACGAACAATGCAAATGATAAATTATTTTTTTATTGAAATTATTTCTTTGATATTATTAGCGAATGTTATTTTATGTAATATTAGGAATATTTATAATCTTGTTTTAATTATCTTGTTACTATTATTTGTTTTTGATTTTTTCTACAATCATATAAAACAGACACGATTTGAGAAAAGAAGTGATTATGAAGATTTAAAAAGAGAATCTGATGAAATTGATTATGCAATGAAATTGAGATTAATTGGAAATTTTTTAGGAAAAAAGACACTCTTTTTATTGTTTATTACATTCATTCTTATTTCAATTTCACTTACACTGGGAGAAAAATCAGCAGAAATACAAACTAGTTTTTATAAAATAAATGATCGAGAAGATATTGTTGGAGTTGTTATATATGGAGATAGAATAATTGCTAAAGGTGTTGTATCTCAAAAACTTGAAAATGAAATTATTTTTTTAGATATTACTAATGAGACTAAGATTGAAATTCTTCCATTAGGCACTATTTGTAAAAAAGAGATAATTCTGAAAGAAAATGCAAGCGAAGATAATCCATAAAAGACAATTTAAAAAATCTAAATAAATAACAGTAATTAAATTATTTTCCCTGTAAAATTATTGCACAAAAAATAAAAATCGTAGTATAATTATATTATCATGTTAGTTAGTTTAAAATTTAATAACGCTTATATTTTTTCTCAAGAAACAAGTTTTTCTTTAAAAGCAGATATGCGAAATAAACGATTATCATCAAATGTAATAGAAACATCTGTAGATAGCGTTTTAAAATCAGCTTGTATTTATGGTTCAAATAATTCTGGAAAAACTTGTCTTGTAAGAATTATTCGTGCCTTATGGAGTGTTATTTTAAGTCAACCTGGTGATGTAACACCTAATTTGTTTTCTAATAATTCTGTAGTTTCAATTTCTTGTGTTTTTATTCAAGATGAAAAGGAATGGGAATATTCTTTTAGTTTAGATACAAAAACTATGGAATTTATATTTGAAAGATTTGCACGAATTGATTACGACCAGTACCGAAATTCTAAAGAAATTGTATATTTTGAACGTGATTTTATAAATCAAAAATTTTATACAAAAGATGCTTCGTTACAACCTTCAATTCATCTTATGGGCCGAAAAAATATTTTGATTCATGTTGTTGATGTTGCAACTTTACCATATTTGGAAGAAGCTAGAAATGTTTTAATGAATTTTGCAAACAGAATTGTAATAGTAGATATGAATAATATTCCACTAGATAATACTATTATGATGTTAAAAAATCATGATTCTTTGCAAAAAGATATTGTAAGTTTTATAAAAAATGCAGATTTGGATTTAGAAGATTTCAAATATGAAGAAAAAAATCTTCCTTTTACACTTCCAGAACAAAAACCTTCTGAAGACGTAATTGCAATGCAAATAAAACAATCTTTTGAAGATACTTTACGACTTACTTCTGTTTATAAAGGAGTTCCACTTCCTAGTTTACTTTTTGATTCAACAGGTACAAAAAAGATTGCCGCATTAGCAAGTTATGTTGTAAGTGCTTTGAAAAAGGGTTTAATTCTTGTTGTTGATGAACTTGATTCAAGTATTCATTTTAAATTAACTCGTTCTATTGTTTCCATGTTTAATAATGAATTAAACGATAAAGCTCAACTTATTTTTACAGCCCATGATGTAAGTCTTATGGATTGTAAAAAACTTTTCCGCAAAGAACAAATCTGGTTTGTTCATAAGGATGAAGATGGTGTTTACTTATATTCTTTAGCAGATTTTACAGCGAAAGATGGAGTTAGAGATACAACTGACATAATAGAAAAATATAATCGTGGTGTCTTAGGTGCAATCCCAGATCCTGATATGATAGAAACTCTTTTACAGGTAAAAAATGACAAATAGACCAAGTTTCTTAAAAAACAATAAAAAGAAAATTTGTCTCATTTGTGAAGGATATGAGGAATTTGATTACATATCTAAACTTTTAGAACTAAATGTTTGGTCTGATGTTTATGATTTTTCATTGGTAAATGCAGAATCTAATGGAAATATTTCTGCAAGATATCAAGACAGATATCAAAGTGATAATTATGATATTGTTTTGGTTTTGTGTGATACTGATAGAAAACCACATCATGATTTTGAGCTAATCAGAAGGAAAATAAATGATATTTTTGGAATTGATAATGCTGCTGATGAAGTAATAATTTTTGTAAATCCTTGTACTATGCAAGTTGAATTATTGCATTTTGAAAATATTAAATTACGAACTCAAAATAAAAACAAAAATGCTTCAGAGATTGAAAGACTTACAGGGATTCAAGATTACAAAGCAAAAGAAGAACAACGAAAGGCAATGTGTAATTTAATTACAAAAGAGAATTACGAAGAAATGAAAAAGAACTTGCTATCATTAGCAACCGATTATAAAATAGAAGCATCAACCAATTTTGGAGTTTTTCTAAAAAGATTTGAAGATAATAAAACAAATTGGATTGATGAAATAAACAAAAAACTAGGGGATTGATAATTAAATGCAATTCGATGAACACGCACTAGAACTTTCTATAATCGAACTTTTTGAAAAGCAAGGTTACGCACATATAGCAGGTTCAGAGCTTCATCATGACAAAAAAGAAGTGCTTCTTGAAGATATACTCCGAAATTTTCTCTTGTTCAAATATTCATCCATAAACATTACCCAAAATGAAATTTCTACAGTAGTAAATACTATAAAAAATATTTCATCATCCTTGTACGAAGAAAATAAATCAGTTTTAGAAATCTTACACAAAGGCGTTACTCTCCGTAGAGATGATTCTAGTCAAAAAGATGTTTTGATTCATTTTATTGATTACGACGAACCAGAAAACAATTTTTTCAATATTGTAAATCAACTTGAAATCCAAGGACGAGAACACAATCGCATCCCAGACGGAATTGTTTATATCAATGGAATACCCTTGGTGGTTTTAGAATTTAAATCCGCCATAAAAGAAAACACAACTATCGAAGACGCCTACAAGCAATTAACTGTTCGTTATCGTCGTGATATTCCAGAGCTTTTCAAATTCAACGCTTTTGTTGTAATCAGTGATGGTGTGAATAATAAAGTCGGATCATTGTTCAGTCCCTATGAATTCTTCTATGCCTGGCGAAAAGTTGAAAGTACAGACAAAGACAGTGACGGAATAAGTTCACTTATTACAATGGTAAAAGGCTTATTCCGTAAAGACAGACTTCTTGCTGTTATAAAAGATTTTGTTTACTTTCCGGACTCAAGCAACAAGGAAACAAAGATTATCTGCCGTTATCCTCAGTATTTTGCAGCAGAATCTTTGTATAAAAGTATTGGTTCTGCAATCCGTCCCAAAGGAAACGGAAAAGGTGGCATTTACTTTGGAGCAACAGGCTGCGGCAAAAGCTATACAATGGTTTTCTTGAGCCGTCTGCTTATGAGGTCTCAGGAACTTTCAAGCCCTACAATTATTGTTATCACAGACCGTACAGACCTGGACGACCAGCTTAGCAAAATCTTTTTGAAAAGCAAAACCTATATTGGTGATGAAACGGTTGAATGTATTGAAAGCCGAGCGTTATTAAAAACAAAACTTGAAGGACGAAAAAGCGGAGGTGTATTTCTTACTACAATCCAGAAATTCTGTGAGGATATAAAGCTGCTTTCTGAGCGTCCAAATATCATCTGCATAAGTGATGAGGCTCACCGAAGTCAAAATAACCTAGAAGAAAAAACGGTAATTACAGATAAAGGCGTAGAGCATAAATACGGATTTGCAAAGTATCTGCATGATTCACTTCCGAATGCAACGTATGTTGGCTTTACTGGCACTCCAATTGATGAAATGACCCAGGTTTTTGGTGATATTGTTGAAGCCTACACAATGAAAGAATCGGTAGCCGATGGAATTACGGTAAATCTTGTGTATGAAGGACGAGCTGCCAAGGTAATTCTTGACCAGAAAAAAGTTCGTGAGATTGAAGAATACTACAAACAGTGCGAGGACGAAGGTGCAAACGAGGCACAGATTGCAGCGAGTAAAAAGGCAGTTGCAAACCTTGATGCAATTATTGGTGATGATGATGTAGTTGCAGCTGTAGCACAGGACTTCATTGACCATTATGAAACCCGAGTTCGAGAAGGAGCAACTGTTGAAGGCAAAGCAATGTTTGTCTGCTCAAATCGTGAGATTGCCTATAAGCTCTGGCAGAAGATTGTAGAACTACGCCCTGAATGGAATGAGAAAAAAGACTTTGACGATAAAGATTTTAAACCTATAGAAAAAATCAAAATGGTAATGACCGAGAACAAGGCAAAAGATACAAAAGGTTTATTTGAACTTCTCAGGAATAGTGATTACCGAAAGGAACTTGACCGCCAGTTTAAGAACATAAAATCAAACTTTAAGATTGCAATTGTTGTTGATATGTGGATTACAGGTTTTGACGTTCCATCACTCGACACAATCTATATCTATAAGCCACTTCAAAAGCATACTTTGATTCAGACAATCAGCCGTGTAAACCGCACTTATAAAGGAAAAGACAAAGGATTGATTGTTGACTATATCGGTATCAAGCGTGCAATGAACGAAGCATTGAAGAAATATACTGGTGATGAAAACGAAGAGTTTGAAGATACCGACAAGGCTGTTGTTATTGTAAAAGACCAGATAAGTGTTATAGATGCAATGTTCAATGAATTCAATGCTTCTGATTATTATAACGGGAGCCCTCTTAAACAACTTGAATGTTTGAATCGTGCAGTTGAGTTTGTACAGACCACGGAAGAACTTGAGAAGAGATTTATGGAAGCTGTCCGCAGAATGAAAAGAGCTTTTAATCTTTGTTCTTCAAGTGAAAAAATCACTAAGAGTGAAAAAGATAAAATCAACTTTTATGTTGCAATTCGTTCTGTATTGTTCAAACTTACAAAAGGCGATGCTCCTGATATTACAACAATGAATCATCATGTAGCTCAGATGATTAATGAAGCAATCAAATCTGACGGTGTAGAAGAATTATTTCAGGTTGGAAAGAATATTAATTTCGACTTGTTCAGCCCTGAGTATCTTGAAAAGATTAATTCAATTACACTACCTAATACAAAAATCAAAATCCTTCAGCAGCTTTTGCAACAAGTCATTGCAGATTACAAAAAGACGAACAAGATTAAAGCCATGGAATTTTCTGAGCGAATGAAGAAACTTGTTGAAGCATATAACAACCGCCATATTGATGATTTTACAACTCAGGTTCTTGATGAAGTTACAAAGCAGTTGAATGATTTGCTCAATGATATAAAAGTTGATAAAGAAAAATTCAAGGCACTAGGAATCAGTTTTGAAGAAAAAGCGTTCTACGATATTCTGGTAAGTTGTGCCAAAAAATTCCATTTTGAAGGCAAAATCTCTAACGGCAAAATGAAAGACCTTGCAAAGAAAGTAAAGGCTCTTGTTGATGATAAAACCCGTTACACAGACTGGGATCAGAGAATCGATGTTAAGGCCGAAATGGAAGCAGACCTTATGATTCTACTTGATGAAAACGGATATCCGCCAGAACCATTTGATGAAGTGTATGCTGAAGTGTTTGAGCAGGCCGAGAACTTTAAGAAATATGCGAACTAAATCTTTAGTTTGATATATTCAACCTTATTCCACGTTTCGGGCCCCCGAAACTATACCCGAACTTTACTCTACGTTTCGGGCCCCGAAACTATACCCGAACCTTATTCTACGTTTCGGGCCTGTTCCCTGATATTTTCTAGGGCATCCTTGGCGGTAATGACCATGGCACCCACCTCTGTAAACTGGTTCTTAGAGCCAATAGTATTTATTTCCCGATTAATTTCTTGACAGATAAAGTCGATTTTGCGGCCGGGAGTGGCATTATCCACCAGCTCCTTAGCAAGGGCTGAAAGATGGCTTTTGAGACGAACAATTTCCTCGTTGATGGTGTACTTTACCAAGAGGGCTGCCACCTCTGTAAGCACCCGCTGTTGGTCGTAGCCTTCACCTAAAAGCTCCTGAAATCGTCGCTGGAGGTTTTCCTTAAAAGCATGTTCCATCTGAGGCTGCCACTGGGTAAAGAAGGCGGCTGCATTTTCTAAAACCGCAAGCTTTTCCTGTAGGTCAGCCTTGAGATTTTCTCCTTCCCGCCTTCTGTCTGCCACAAATTGCTCCAGAGCCTTATCAAACACAGGCTCCAGCAAGGCCTTGTAAGCATCAACATCGAAATCACGGTGAGAAACAAGCACACCATCTTGGTTCAGCACAAAAGAAAGAGTGGAGTTTACATCTTTTTGCAGACAATCCTGTTGATGATTTTCTTCACGACTCTGAGAAGATAAAATCTGGGAAACCTGGGAAATTGCTGCAGCATAAGATTGTACAGCCTCATGGTTTACCACAATTCGTGTAGCAGGCTCCTCTTCTCGTAACCGAATATACACATCAACCTTACCTCGCACCACAGCAGCAGTTACCTTTTCTCTAAAAAAATTCTCCAGGCGAGAAAGGCTTGAAGGCAGATTTATTGAAAGATCTAGGAATCGAGAATTATAGGACTTGATTTCCACTGAAAGAAAGAGCTTTTCTTCCACCAATTCCTCATATCCATAGCCTGTCATACTGTTCATGTGTCACTCCTAAAATCCCTTGTATAGGGAAGAATATTTACTTTTCATTTGCCAGACGACGCCACAATTCCCGTCCGAGCTTCCAGTTATCACCTGCTCCCATGGTGACAAAAACGATACCTTGGGGAAACTGCGGATCACCTTGAACAAGCTCTTGTTCTAGATCCTGGGCAGCATCAAGAATCTCCTGGTAATAGCGAACATTGGGATGATATTTGCAGGTAGCCTGGTACAAGGTAGTGCCATCCACACCAGAAGCACTGGCATTTTCTCTGGCTGAGCCGTAGATTTTATGAAGAATCACCTGGTCAGCAGCTCCAAAGGATGAGGCAAACTCCTCCAGCAAGGCGGCAGTTCGAGTATAGGTGTGGGACATAAAATCCACCACCAGCTTGTAACCAGGATAAAAGGCACGATAGCCTTCTAGTGTAGTTTTGATGGCAGTAGGATGATGAGCGTAATCGTCAAGAATCACCAGCTTATCCTTGCGACCCACCAGTTCGCTACGCCGCTTTCCTCCACGAAAAGAGGCAAGACCTGAAGCAAGCCTTTGGGCAAGGGCATCATTTGTAAGAGAAGGCTCATGGACCTTGAGCAATTCCACTGACATGGCAATGGCAGCAGCAGCATTCAGTACCAAGTGGCGACCAGGAACTTCTAGCCGAAAGGCCTGCTCTCCAAAGCCTGCAAGGTAAAAATATTGACAACCAGCTTCCACCTGACCAAAGCGTACCTTATAAGCTCCTTCTGCAGTCTCACCGTAGGGAAGCAACTGAATGTCAGGACGCTTTTTTGTAGCGAGGGCAGCAGCCTCACAGGCACCAGCATCGTCAGCACAATAAATCAACTGGCCATTTTCTGGCAGCAGGCAAATATAGTCCACAAAGGCAGATAAAATGTCTTCGTATGTGGGAAAGAAATCCTGATGGTCACTTTCTACGCTAGTAAGAATGATTTTTTTTGGATGAAAATCCATAAAATGACGCTGATACTCGCAGGTTTCTGCCACAAAAAACTCTGTTCCCTGACTCAGAGTGCAGCTTCCTTGTTTTCCAAGACTGTCTTGTGGCTTTGACCCACCAAAGCTTGAAATTAAGCTTCCTGCCAAAACCTGTACAGGCAGATCAAACTGCTGAAGGATGGTACCAGTAAGCCCCGTGGTGGTGGTTTTACCGTGAACCCCTGCAATGCCACAGCTATAGGCATGGGCAGAAAGCTGCCCCAAAGCCTGAGAATACAGCAGGCAGGGAATGTTACGACGATGGGCTTCTGCTAGCTCGCAGTTAGTATCTTTGTTATAGGCAGAGGAATAGATGATACACAAAAGGTCGTCGGTAATGTTTGCCTCGTTAAAGAGGCTAGCAGTAATTCCACAGGCAGCTAGTACTTGGTCAGTATAGAAGGTGTCTGCCACATCACTTCCTGTAATCCTTGCCCCACGCTGACAAAGAATCTCCGTAAGGGCGGCCATTCCCGTTCCCTTAATTCCAACAAAATGAATGTGAAGCCCCTGTAAATCAGCGGGTAGTAAGAAGTCCTTCATGAGGTGCAGTATAGCATAGGTTCAATGAAATTAAAAGCGGTGGAGGATGCCAGCAGCCCACCGCTGCCTTACGCTGAGCAAGCTCAGAGTTCGGCATCGGTAGGCACCCGCTGGCATCCTCCACCGAGTTTTTCGTTCATCGGGCTATACTGCTGGGTAGATGGGGCTGGTACACAAGCATTTTCTTCCAGGGTTCTTGGGTAGGGAGCGACGGCTGCAAGCCGGAAAGTTGCGATATATTGAGCAACTTTAGCGAGTCTCACCTTTGCCCCCGCAAAGGGGCGGTTGGAACGACGGCTGTAAGCCGGAAAATCGCGATATATTGAGCGATTTTAGCGAGTCTCGGTTGAGCCCCTGCGAAACCGCTGCAAGGAGCGACCAGCCGTTAGGCTGGGAAAGTTGCGAGTGGCGCAGCAACTTTAGCGAGTCTCGGTGCGTGCTTGCACGCCTTGCCCCTGCGAAAGTGTGGAAATCCCACTTCCGTGTAGAGGGTTGTCCTTTCCCTAAAAAAACACCCCGCCTGCCAGGGAAGTTGCAAACGGGGTTAGAAGGATTTTCATAGAGTTAGGAAAACTGCCTAACTAGCAGATAAAACAAACTTATTTGTAATAAGTATTTCCACTGCCCATCAAAGCATGGGGATAGAGGTAGTAGATGGTAGGAGAGGTGGAACTTGTACCGCTGATGGAACTATTGGTAAATGGCTCACTGCTTACAGAGATTGTTCCATCATCGTTGTCTTTCCAATAGGAAATATCCTTTCCACCTGAGGTGAAACTTACAAAGGTACCATCCTTGTTGATTTGAATTTGTTTTACTCCATGTCCATTGTAATAAGTACCAACAAACTTATCTCCGCTGGTGGGTCTATTTTCCATGGTGTAGTACTGCACACTTCCTGACATTGTACTTACTTTCATTTGATAGTATCTATATGTACCACTGGTAGAAGTTGAGCTACCTTGTGTACCATTGGAAGCAGATTCGCCTTTTTTATCACCAGAAGTGTAATCGCCGGAAGTTGAGCCGCCGTATGTACCATCGCCAGAAGATGTAGTACCACTAGGAGGAGTAGTTCCTATACTAAATGTAGCAACTGCAACTATGTCTCCCTCTGAGGGCAATTCTGAGAGCAATCCACTAATGTCCTTTGGCACCTTCTTTACTTTGGCAGAAATAGTACCAGAAGCTGAATATGTGAAATCACCTAATTCAAAGGAAAAAATTTTACCTAGCAGGTTTATATTCGCCGTTTTCATGGAATTAGGGACGGTTACGCTTCCTTCGGCACCAAACTTAATGGTGTCGTTGCCACTTTTCCAAGTAGTGTCGGTAAGATAGCCTACTGTAGCACCGTATCCTGGAGGTGTGTAGCTGTCTTGAGGAGCTACATCTTGCTTACAGCCAACAAACAGGGCAAGTGAAATGAGCAACATAGAAAATGCTACTCCCAACGGTAATTTTGCAGTTACTTTTGAAGTCATAGACTTCCTCCTTAATTTTTATAGCTTGGTTCGTCGCTATAACTCTCTCCCAAACCATATCTATTTATATGAGCTGACCCAAAATTGACTCAGCCCATGAATTACAACAAATAGCCCCGGTAAGAACCAGAGGCCATCTCCCCCTCCACCACATAAGAATTGGCGAAAGGGGGATGAATCTTAGAAGTTAAATCGAGCTCCCAAAGCAAACGAAATTGTGGAAAGGTTCATGCGCAGGTCATCAACCTTAGCTGTAAAACCAGCCACAGAAGTCTCTAAAGATTTTGAGATATTTACGTTATTGCGGGCAAGAAATACTAAATCAAATTTAGTATTGGGAATTCGAGCCACAACACCAGCCTTAGTTACAAGAGCAAAGGAAGCTCCCAATTTAGCCTCCAAAGACAACTCACCACTAGAATACTTTGCTGAATTGATGTTTACACCAAAACCTGCACCAAGGAAGGGACGTACAGGTCCTTCGCAAAAGGTGTATACAGCAAGAAGTTCTGGTGAAATAACAGTGATCTTAAAGGTATTGGTTATTGTTTTCTCCTCATCCAGCGGATCTGTAATCTTCTCTTCCCATTTCATAAAGTCCATTAGCAGATTGAATTCCAATGCTAGGTCTGGGAGTTTGGAAAATGGTGCAATACCAAATGAGGGTACTATTTCAAATCCACCTAAATGCCCAGATACACTGCTCCCTAACTCCTCTCCTAAATCGAAATTGGCAGAAAAACTATCCATGGAACTGTATCCCATTTCCACACCAATATACATGGGAGGCCGCTTTCCACCACCATTAGAGCTTTCCACTGCAGGTGCTTCTGCTTCCTGAGCAAAGGCTCCACCACACACAAACAAGGCCAACATTGTAGCCACCAGCAACACTTTCTTTTGCATACGCATCTCCTTTAGAAAGTAAATAATTTTGTGCATTATACAGTATGAGTGGTATCATCTAATGATAGTTATGAAAAAAAAATTGATTTTTTTTATCTTTTTTTTTCATTCATCGATACAGCTGTACCGTATGGGGGGGGGGGGTTAAAATAAGTAGTTATATAGAGATAGAATATACATTAAATTTTTGACAATTCAGACATTTTCTTGATTTCATTTCGCCAATTTTCCACCAACCAATCTGGTTCTAGTGGAATAGCATCGGCACCAAAGGAAAGGAGCCACTGCTGAATGGGAATCCACTGGGAGGAAGAGAAGGTCATGATGGTTTTTTCCTCCTGGGGGAATTCTTCTAATTCTTGGTCGTCAGCCCAAGTGAATCGATGAATTCGTTTTCGGGCAACTCGGCCAAAAAAGGCAATTTTAAAATCATAAGATTCATCATACTGAAAGGGCCCAAACCGCCCCTGCTCAAAGTCTTCCACAAACTGCCAGTTTTTAGGCAGAATAAAGGTTCGCCGCAAAACCTGTAGCTCATAGATTTTGTGAATATCGTACAGGCGAATGTGCTCATGGTTCTTTTCGTCGGCAGCATACAAGTATACTTGACCATTGTCCATCACAAGCTGACAAGGCAGTACAGTTCGGTGAGACTGATTAGGCTCCCAAAAGCTACGGTACATAAAGTCCACCACCCTGTTATCCTTCAAGGCAGACAGCAAGGTGATCACAATATCCTGATCAAAAATAGGTTTTGGCCCACGAGCCACCACAATGCGATCCAGCAAGGGAAGATTTTTGGTGGAAGGATAGAGTCTCCCGATAAAATCTGCCGCCTTCTTATAAACAGGATTTGAGTCAGAGTATTTATCCACAAGCTTTTGAATAATGGCCAGCTGAATAATTTCTTCCTCCGTTAGGCTATTGAGAGGAAAGTTAAAGGGAGCAGAATAGTAATAGCCATCCTTTTTGCTGTCATACAGGATTGGAGCCCCCAGATTTTTCCTCATGTACCGCAGATCCCGCCGTAGCGTTGGCTCTGAAAACTTCTTGTCCTGCAACAGCTCCCGTAACTCCTGCAAGATGAAGTTAAAAGAAGGATACGACTCTTCGCAGAGAATCCGATCTATAAGCTGAAATCGGTGCATTTGAGGATTCGTCTTCTTGCGGGTCATGATATTTATTCCTCAGGAAGTTCTGTAAAATCCTGTTGCGGTGCATCCAGTTCCAACGCACCCTTGTGGCTAATGCTATAAATGAGCACTCCCAAGCACCAGCTAAAGGTAGCCAAAAAGTTAAACAGAATTGCCATCCGCAGATTGGGGACGTAAATCATGGAAATAAGGTAGCCAGAAAAACCAGTAACACAAGCCACCATATCCTCCAGATTATCAAAGGAAGCGCGATCCTCCGACTTCTTAAAGAACCAAGCACAGGCTCCCTCAAAGATTTTGTCTGCCAATCCACCAAAGAAGATGTACATACCCATGCTGATAACCCAGAAAATGAACATGTTCAAGGTGGCTTCTGCATAGATGAAGTAGATTACACTGGCAATCATCTGAAGGGCAAAAATAGGAATCAGTAAGGGAAACATTTTCTTACCAAAACGGGACCACGCAATTCCCAAGGCAATACCACCACCCCACCCGATAACGGTTTGAAGAGAAATCAGCCGTGGAGAAAGTAGCTCGTACACATATTTTGCAATCACCGACTCAGACATTCCTGTAAACAGGTAGTAGAGGGCATTGGCCATAAGAATGGGCCAGTATCGTTTGCTATCTGAAAGTAAAGACATGAGGTGCAGTATAGCATAGGTGAATTGAAAGGGAAAGGGGCAACAGGGAAACCAAGTCCAGGCTTACACTTCGCTTCGCTCAGAGGGCGCCTGGCCTCGGAATTTCCCTGTTGCCCCAACTCTTTCGTTCATCGGGCTATACTGCTGAATCGATGGGGACTAGTTCTAAGAGCTATTACCCCAAAGGCTCCATCTTGGAAAACTTTTACAAAAAAATACAACTTTCTCCCGTGAAAAAAACAAATTCTCCAAGTTTAAAACGAATAATATATGTGTAAAGAAAATCAGGAGAACCTATGAAACCAATTGAAGAACTCACCTTTACCGACAAGTAGTGGAGTTGATTTTGGATCCGGGGTTCTTAGGGGCAGGAGCCCCTAAGCAGTGCTGGGGGAAAGGGAGGTTTTAGGAGGGGAAACACCCCGCTTCTGAGTAGAGGGGGTGTCCCCTCCTAAATAAAAAGTTTATTGAACAAATCACCAAAATGCAGTACTATTCATAGAATAAGGATTTAATATGAGCAGTGAGAGTCGAAAGATTGATGAGGGAACCCTTGATGCCCTCCTGTACCTGTCCCGGTTGTCACCGGAGAGTACGAACCTGACCACCTTGCGGGAGCAGGTTGACCAAATTGTTGGATATTTTGATATTTTGTCTGAGTTTACCCACAACGAAAATCCCTACGATGCCTACCCAGCCACCGAATCAGATAAATTGCGTGAGGATGATGTGGTAAAGGGCTTGGATATTCCTGATGTTAAAAAGATTTCTGAGGAATTCCTTGATGGCTACTTCCGGGTACCCAAGGTTCTTGGGGAAGGAGCATAATCATGTCACAATTCAATATGCAGACCATAGAAGGGGTCCGTTCAGCCTTGGCAGCGGGAGCCACCACTAGCGAAAAATTGGTGGAAGAAACTGCCGCCATCTTTCAGGCTGATGCACAATCAGAGTTGCCCCTTAATGCCTTCCTTGAGATTTACGATGATGCCATCCTTCGTGCAAAAGAAGCAGATGAGCTTCGTGCCAAGGCTTCTGCAGAAGGTGAAGCTGCCCTAAAAAAACTGCTGGAGGAAAAGCCTCTTTTGGGAGTTCCCTTCGCTGTAAAGGACAATATTTCTGTTAAAGGACATAAGCTCACCTGTGCCAGTAAGATTTTGGAAGGCTACGTGGCTCCCTACAATGCCACCGTTATCCAGCGTCTTCTTGATGCAGGTGCCATTCCTGTGGGCCGCTGTAATATGGACGAATTCGCCATGGGCTCCTCCACTGAATACTCAGTCTATGGAGCCACCCGCAATCCCATTAACCGCCAGTATGTTTCCGGTGGTTCATCTGGTGGTTCCACTGCAGCAGTAGCCGCCAACCAAGCTCTTTTCGGCCTTGGAACAGAAACTGGTGGTTCAGTTCGCCTTCCTGCAAGCTATTGCGGTGTTTATGGACTTAAGCCCACCTACGGCGTCTTAAGTCGTTGGGGTGTAGTGGCCTACGGTTCCTCCTTGGATCAGGTGGGCTTGCTAGGACATACTCCTGCAGACATTGCCCTTCCCCTGTCTGTGATGAGCGGCCAGGATATGTATGACGACACCAGTGCCGACTTGCCAGAAGCTGATTCCCTAAAGAATCTTTGTGCCATGGATGCAAATCAGCTGGCTGCCCTTAAAATTGCCGTTCCCCGCCAGTTCTTGGAGGCAAAGGGAATGGATGAAGATGTGGCCGCTACCTTTGAAGCTACCCGCAACTGGTTCCAGGAAAAGGGTGCTTCCATTACCGTAGTTGATTTGCCCATCCTTGATGCAGCCATTGCTAGCTACTACGTCATTGCCTTGAGTGAGGCTGCCAGCAATCTCAGTCGCTTTGATGGTATTCGCTATGGTCGCCGCCGAGATCCAGGCCAGGGATTTGATGAGCTGTACGTTCAGACTCGTAGCGAGGGCTTTGGTCCTGAGGTTCGCCGTCGTATTGTTATTGGAAACTACGTACTTTCCGAGCAGTTCTCTGGGGACTGCTACAAGAAGGGCATGACTGTTCGTGCCCGTATTCAGCGTGAAATGGCTGAGCTTTTCAAAGAGTATGACTTGATTCTCTGTCCCACCTGTCCTACCGCAGCCTTTAAGCTGGGTCAAAAGGTGGACGATCCATTGGAAATGTATCTCAGCGACCTGTTCACCACCTTTGTAAACCTAGCCCGCATTCCTTCTCTTTCCGTTCCTGCAGGAGCAACAAAAGACGGTATGCCCATTGGTATCCAGTTTGCAGGAGCCATGTTCAGCGAGGCAAAGATTTTGCAAATTGCACAAGTTTGGGAAAATGACCATCCTGGCTGTGGAATTCCTGTGAAGGCTGATTGTGGAGGTGGAAAATGAGTGTTGAAAAATATGAAGTAGTAATCGGTTGCGAGATTCACTGTCAGCTTTTAACAAAGACAAAGGCCTTTTGTGCCTGTGAAAACCGCTACGGTGGTATGCCCGATACTCGTGTATGTCCCGTGTGTCTCGGTTTGCCAGGAGCAATGCCTCGAGTCAGCAAGGGCTATGTGGAGCTGGGAGCAGTAGCTGGTCTTGCCCTCAACTGCAACATTGCCCGCTTTACTAAGTTTGACCGCAAACATTATTTTTATCCCGACTTGGCCAAGGGCTATCAGATTACCCAGTACGACGTTCCCCTCTGTGCCGATGGTCACGTGGATCTTCCCTTCAAGCACCTGCCCAAGGAGCAGCAGCCTGGTGGAGAAAAATATCGCCCAGTAAATTTTAAAGGCGACAACTGTGACATTGACGGACAGTATCGCCGAGTACGGGTAGAACGCATCCACTTGGAGGAAGACGTAGGAAAGAGCCTTCACTTGGAGGGAAGCCATAGCTACATTGACTACAATCGCTGTGGAACTCCTCTTATTGAGATTGTAACTAAGCCAGACATTTCCTCTCCAGAGGAAGCAGCCCTTTTTATGCAGACCGTACAGGAAATTCTTCGGTACGTAGGCGTTACCAAGGGAAATCTGGAAGAAGGAAATATGCGTTGCGATGCCAACATCAACTTGACCGTGTGGGAAGATGGAAAGAAGTACCAGACTCCCATTTCCGAAATCAAGAACCTGAACTCCTTCCGAGCCATTCGTGAGGCTTGTCACTATGAAATCAAGCGTCAGCTCCATGAATTCGAGACAAACCGACAGGAATTCAATCCTGGCTTTAAGAATACCATGGGTTGGGACGAGGCAAAGGGAGAAACCGTCATCCAGCGAACAAAGAACTCCTTTGTGGACTACCGCTTTGTGGTGGAGCCCGACATTAAGCCCTTCAGTGTATCAGAAGAGTGTATTCAGTCTGCCCAAAACAAGGTGGGAGAGCTTCCTGAGCAGAAGCGCCAGCGTCTCAAGGCCCAGTTCGGTCTCAGTGACTTTGACGTAGAAACCCTTACTGCCAGCCGTGAGCTTTCTCTGTGGTACGAGGAGGCAGCAGCTCTGTCCAAGGACCCAAAGAAGGTGGCCAACTGGATTTTGGCAGAAGTCCTTGCAGTCTTGAACGAGCAGGAGCTTACTATTTCCCAGCTGAAAATCGGGCCCAAGCATATTGCTTCCTTGGTGGATGCAGTTCTTGAGGGAAAGATTTCTGGAAAGCAGGCTAAGGAGGTCTTTGCAGAAATGCTAGAGACAGCAGCCATGCCAGCAGACATTATCAAGGCAAAGGGAATGGAGCAGGTTTCTGACTCCAGTGTTATCGAGTCCTTGGTGGATCAGGTAATTGCAGAAAATCCCAAGGCTGTGGAAGACTTCAAGAACGGAAAGACAAACGTATTGGGCTGGCTCACCGGTCAGGTTATGAAAAAGTCTGCAGGCAAGGCAAATCCTGCTTCTGCTACGGCTTTAGTAAAAGGAAAGCTTTCGGCCCTGTAACATGAAAACGACTCAGTACTGGTATTGCGCTGATTTTGAAGAAAAACACGGTACCGTCCAGCGGGCACGAGGTTCTTATCTCTACACCCGCAAAGGACGCCGTGTAGTGGATATGTATCAGGAAGCAGGACGTGCCATCTTGGGATGGGGTAGCTCAAAAGCCAGCACCGTCTTCAAGAATATCATGAACCGAGGTCTCACTGGTACCTTTCCCACAGATTACGGAACACAATTGGAGCGGGCTGTCAAAACCTTACTACCAGAGTACCACCAGGTACGCTGGTACAATAGCTTGGTGTCCGCCCAAACAGCCTTGGCTCAGTACTTTAACTTTTGGACGGAGATTCCTCTGGGAGAACACCCCTTACTTGACGCCACAGACTCTCCCTTTACGGAGGATTATGACTTAACCCTAGATAGCTGGCTGGTAAAAAAGGGAGTTCCTCGGTGGAGACCTTGGTTAGACGAGGCATGGTTTACCTCTTGGCAGGAAATTCCCCTGCAAGTAATGGAAATCAATGAAAAGGCTCAAACTGCCATTGTAGTGGTTCCTCCCCTACCTTGGATCAAAAGTTATTACTTGGTGGCATTTACAGAGATGGAAGGGCGGTTTATCCCACCTTCCGATGTGCTTTTACCACCAGTAATGGCTTCTACAGCGAGAGCCATCTATGATCTGATTGCAGAAATCCCCAATCGCAGTGAAAAGGATTGGTGCAAGTTTGACTTTGTGGTAAAGAAGTACTGGGATCGCCGTGGTCCCTATCTTTTATCCAAGGTGCCCCAGTCTCGATATCGTGAATTTTTCAATCATTGTCTTGATTGTGGTATTTTCATCTCTCCTAATTATCGCATTCCTTCTATAATTCCTTGGGGAGCAAACGAAGGTGATTTTTCTCAACTGACAAAAAATCCATTTTCTTTTGAATTTTAAGTTTATTGCAAAAGAACCGATAATAGTGTATCATTCAAAACCAGTTGTGTTACTTTAGCCAGCTGGTAAAAAGGAGTTACTAATGGCAACAAAAAGCTCTACTGGATTTGGTGTCGTCCTCGTTCAGATAGCTCTTGGTCTTTTCTTTATTGCTAGCGGAATTCTTACCTTGCAACTTGACTCTGGTTTTTTAGGCCGATTTCAAGCTGGTTTAGGTGGAAACGAAGTTGCAACTGCAGTATACAGTATTTTAAATGGCGATGTTGCAAATATTGTAATTATTGCCGTTGGTGTCTGCGAACTTTTAGCAGGTATTTTCTTGATTCTTCGTTTCTTTATGGGAGTTGGAAAATTAGCAGACATTGTGTTGATTATTATTATGATTGTATGGATTGCAGTTATCGTTTTAGTTGACATTTTGGGAAATGGAGGCTTGTTGAAGGGAGCTTTGAACAGTTTTGGTTCAATTATTTCCTTCTTAAAGGTTTTCTCCGCCCACTTGCTGGTACTTGGTGGTATCCTTATTGTAAAACGAGGCTAATCCCCCTAGCATAAAGTAAATCCACAGTTTTCCTTTGTGAAACTGTATGGCTGGTTCCAAGCCAGCACCCCTGAAGAAAACCCGCAGTTTTGCCTGCAAAACTGCTTAGCTGGCCAAAGGCCAGCGTCTGGTCCATTAGCTCAGTAGGATAGAGCGGCTGCCTCCTAAGCAGCAGGTCGGACGTTCGATTCGTCTATGGGCCGTATATAAAAGCCGAAAGCCCTGTGGTTTTCGGCTTTTTTATTTACAAGGGTACTTTGTCAATTTAATTCTACAGAACGTTGATTATCTTGCACTGAACACGACTTATTCTATCAGTACCTGAAAAATAATTTACCCTTGTGTGTTTTCCTTATGAATAGTATAATAGTGTAATGCAAAGGTCTATTTTAAAGGCTATTCCATCATGTATTTTAATGCTTCTCTTTTTTGCCTGTTCCAATCACCAGACTACACAGGAAGCAGGTATTGATTACACCAATACCCTCCGGAATCAGTTTAAAAATAGATTTGCAGACATTCAATGGACAGAAGCATTAAATCCAAAATTTATTTCTGACAGAAAAGCTCTTGATTCTGTTCATTTTTCCAGCAGAAGCTTATCCACGGTAAATGCAGCATCAGTCCTTTCCTACCCTGCCACTGATGTAATTTATCCCTCTGTTCCCGATTTTGGAAGCATTGATATTCGAGAACTTCCCCTCTCCCTCAAATCAGCTATCACTGATTTTTGTACCGAACTTTTAAATATATCCCAGAAAGAAAGTTCCCAACAAGGGCAAACTATTCAAAAAGAAGGTTTTCAAGAAACATATTCTGCCTTAGCACCTTCTTTTCTTTCTGGTCGCCAGTACATGTTGAGCATATATCTTCATGATACAGCAAGTTATCCAGCTGCAAAGAAATTTTATCTCGGCTCCCCTTCTATTAAAGATAAAACCTACGAGGTGCCAGTTCTTTTCCTTTCCCCAAAAGGAAGCTGGATTGTAATTTTCTATACCCTGTTGCAGGAAGATTCATGGAAAATTGAGCAAATCCGTTATGGAGATTTTGTGTATGAATGATGTATTGTCAGGAATCGAACGAGATTTAGTAATATCATATCTATGTGATTGCAATGTACCATTTTCTCTCATACAAAATCAAAACCTAGACAGGATTTTTTCTTTTGTCACAGGCCAAGGTGGAGTAAGAATCCTGCCTGAGGGAATTATTTTATTTAGTGATGCCGATGTTTTACCACAAGAAATCATAGGAACACAAGTAACTCTGAGATTTTATTTTAAAAAACTCGGCCTGTCATTTTCTAGTTTAGTTTCCTGTACAAAATCAGGAGCCCTTGCTTTAGTAGTTCCTAGAGAAATTTTACGAATTGCAGATTTGGAAGAAAATACTGGTACAGGTTTTTCCTGTAATGTATTTTTAGGTGAAGCCTTTAGTGGCCAGCGACTGGTCTGTTCTTTGCGGGATGGCTATCCCTTATTCATGCCCTGGATGTGGCGTTGCCTACCAGAAAATCCAGACAGCCAATTATCTGGACGATTACGTGGACTCTGTGGTGCAACTCCAGTTGATACTCCTTCTCTAATACGAGATAAACTTGTTGCTACCGGCAAAGCACTTTTAGTCACTGCCGGATGGGTACAGCCTGGCATGATTTTACCCTTTGACGGATGCATTACCTCCCGTGATATGGTGGGAGAATTAGAGTTATTGGATAGTCTTGCTCAATTAAAGAGTGGATTTTACTTTGCCTGCGGCCATCAAGAAAATAATCGAAATAGCCAAGCCCAAGTCTATTGCATTGAAGGGATTTCATCTTCAGAAGATCTTGTAAAAATCCTTCCCCTCATACCAGTATGTCGCTATCTTGCTGAACCCCAGGATAATTTTCCTCCACCAGCATTGTTGGATAGAATGCAACCCCTTGAATTGCTCTATCTCAGCAGTGCAGAAATTATTTTTGCTACACAAAAAGGGCTTTTTCCATTGCAACAAGAAGTCCGTTATTCCTTATTGTTGCAAATCCCTTTTAATACCCTTCGTCGTACCATTACAGTAGATTGTTTTGTGTCTACTATTTTCGAAGGTGATGACGGCAGAACCTGTGCCCTCTGTCGTTTAGAAAATCTCAAAGCAGAAGACCAGCGTTTCCTCTTTGAATCCTTGAATAATAGTCGCTTTCTATAGAGCATTTTGTAGGGATTTGAAAAAAGTTAGCAAAAGCTAAATTTTTTTTTGATTTTTCCTTGATTTCTGCGTGTATATTTATTATATTTATACTATCAAAATAATTTGATTTTTATCACATTTTTTATATGGAGGTTTTTTATTATGTGTGAGAATACAAAGTTCCTTTCTTGTGGTGACTGCAAAGCAGTTCTGTTCCGTCTTCCTGGAGATTTCCCTGGAGCACCTGAGGGAGTTAAGGCTCTCGAAGCTGGTGTAACTGATGCTGCAAAGGAAAAGCACATTCCTGTAGCTAAGGTTGAAGGAAACAAGGTTACTGTTGTTGTAGGTAGCGTGGAGCATCCTCAGACAGAAGAGCACCACATTAGCTTCATCTTGTTGGAGACCAACATGGGAATCCAGAGCCGCACATTGGCTCACGACGGAAAGCCTGAGGCTACATTCTTGTTGCAGGATGGCGAAAAGGCTATCGCTGTTTACGAGATGTGCAATCTCCACGGATTGTGGAAGGTTGATCTCTAATTAGCTTTGTTTTTCAAGCTACAGCTGCGGCTCACTTAATTTAGTTGGCCAAAAGCAAAAAAACCTGGGAAATCATCCTTTAAAGGAGTGATATCTCAGGTTTTTTCATTTTAAACAGAATGCTTGTAAGTCCAAATAGCATCTTCCTACCAAGATACCATTCAGACCTAGGGAGCATCTTATACAACTATTCAGATTCCTTGTGAAGAATGTGTTTTGATTCAGTAGGTGGTTTTGAACCCATAAAGATTGATAAGGGCTGCAAAAAGCTGATATTTTCGCAGATAATTTTAAGAATTACCATCATGGGAACGGCAAGAATCATTCCCAAAAAGCCCCACAACCAACCCCATACCGACAAAGATATGATGATGATAAAGGGTGAAAGCCCCAGATTACGCCCCTGAACCTTTGGCTCTACAAAGTTACCCAGAATCATGTTTACAGCCAGCATCAAAAAACCAACCCAAATAACAGGCCCTGGTTTGGGCCAGAATTGAATCAAGGCAAAGAAGGTAGTTAATACTCCAGAAATAATGGAACCGAAGTTTGGAATAAAATTCAAGATAAAGGCAAGGAAGCCCCAGATGATGGGAAAATCCAGATTTACCACCCAAGTACCAAGAAATACGAAGATTCCTGTCAAAAGGGAGATAAAAAACTTTACAGAAATATATTTTGTTACCTGCTGAATAATATCCCGCATAATGAGGGTAATCCGTCCTGGAGACTTACCATCAAGGGCCGCAATGGCCTTTGCTTTGAACAAGCCCATCTCCATCAGCAAGAAAACAACAAAGAGAGCAACCACCGTAAGGTTTCGTGCAAAGGTAATGAGGTTGTTGGAAAAACTTACGGCCATACTTTGAATGGCATTCCGCACTCCTAACTGGTTCCAAAGATTGTTGAACAAGCTCAAATCACTATCGTAGGGCAGATTAAAAATCCCAGCTACCGCTACGTATATGGTAAGAAATCGCTCTTCATACTTTGGATAGAGGGTTAAAATTGCCTTTGAACTTGATACTAACAATGTACCGATGAAAAAAATCAGTACAAAGAGTAGCAAAAAGATAATGATAATGCCCAGTATGGTGGGAATACGAAACTTTGTATGGAGTGTATTGATTACAGGATGGAAAACAAGCCCAAGGAATATAGCCACGGTAATTGGCAATACCACTTCCGCCGTCAGTTTTAGTACGGTTCCTACAGCAATAATACCAATACAAAGGAGGATGTAAAATATTCCCTTGGTGTAGTTCACCTTGTCGCTCATTTTCCAGCTCCTACTTTAGCGTGAAATTTTGTCAAATCCACAGAATGGAACAAGTGCCTGTGGTACAGTAATGGAACCATCCTCGTCCTGATAATTTTCCAAGATAGCCACTAAGGCACGAGAAACAGCTACGGCAGTACCGTTCAGCATGTGAACAAAGCGATTTTTTCCGTCACTGTCCTTAAAGCGAACGTTCAAACGGCGGGCCTGGAAGTCGGTACAGTTAGAAGTTGAAGTAACCTCTCCCCAGTCTCCATTTTCACCACGACCAGGCATCCAGGCTTCCAAGTCCCACTTGCGGTAGGCTGGTGCACCTAAATCTCCAGTACAGGTATCTACTACACGGAAGGGAATGCCAAGACCAGTAAAGATTTCTTCTTCGATAAGACGAAGCTTTTCGTGAATCTCATCAGACTGCTCTGGCAAGCAATAAACGAACATTTCCAGCTTGGTGAACTGGTGCACTCGGTACAAGCCCTTGGAGAACTGGCCTGCAGCACCAGCTTCACGACGGAAACAGTGAGAAAGTCCGCAGTAGTAAAGGGGAAGCTTTTCTTTGCTTAAAATTTCCCCAGCGTGATATCCACCCAAGGTGATTTCAGCGGTGGCAACAAGACAGGCCTTTTCATCTTCTAGTGCATATACGTTGGACTCATTTCCACGGGGATTGAAGCCAATTCCATGGAGGATTTCTTCACGAGCCACGTCGGGAGTGATAAAGGGAGTAAAACCATGCTTTCTCAGAATATTCATGGCATACATAATGAGAGCCTGCTCCAAGAAAACAGCCTCGTTTTTAAGATAGTAGAATTTATTTCCGGAAACCTTTGTGGCAGCGTCAAAGTCTACTAAATCAAGATCCTGAGCCAACTGAACGTGATCCTTTGGCTTAAAATTAAAGACAGTAGGAGTCCCTACCCGCTTTACTTCAGGATTATCAGTATCAAGAACTCCCACAGGGGCATCAGGGTGAGCCATGTTGGGAATCTTTCGTCCTTCTGTTTCCAGCTGCTGTTCCAGCTCATTGAGGGTTTTCTCGCAAGAGGCAATCTCATCCTTAATGGCCTTTCCCTCATCGATGAGTCGATTTCGCTCCTCTGGCTCCAACTTGGCCTTCATGGCCTTGGCATTATCGTTACGCTTCTGCTGCAGAGCCTGTACCTGAGTCACTAAAGCTGTCCGCTTGTCAAAAAGTTCCACAACCAAATCGGCATCGGCATTCATATTGCGATTGGCAATATTTTCCTTCACTGCCTGGATATTTTCCTTGATAAATCTATAGTCCAACATACCATATATAATACAGAGGTAACAGACTTTTTTCAAGTTATGGATAAAATCTCACGGAAAAAGAGAAAAATGAGGGAGAATCACTGTTGTACGCCAGTTAAAAAAAGAGTATGCTAGCCACCATGAAATTTCTTGCTTGGCTAAAAAAAGATTTTGTGCTGGTGGCAGCCCTAGCATTAGCGGTCATCTCGCTTTGTGTAGTAAAACCTTCTGTTGAATTGGTTGTGTCGGCTATTGATTTTAAGGTGCTTGCCCTCCTCTTTTGCCTTATGCTGGTAATTCAAGCCTTTCGTACCACCAATCTACTTGATTATATTGCGGTGCGATTGCTGGGGATCTGTAAAACCACAAGACTACTCTATTTTATCTTAGTTTTTTTAGTGTTCTTTATTTCCATGGTTATTACCAATGATGTGGCTTTGCTGACCTTTGTTCCCCTAACCATTTTAGTATGCCAAAAGCGAAATATTCCTGCAGGCACCCTAGTGGTTTTGGAAACAATTGCCGCGAATCTTGGCTCCAGCCTCACTCCCATGGGAAATCCCCAGAACCTGTTTTTATATTCGTTTTATAATTTTTCTACCAAGGAATTCTTTTCTGCCACCTTGATTATTGGAGCTGCTTCTGGAGTACTTTTGACAGTTGTTTTGCTGCTGGTGGGAGGTAACAAGAAATCTTCTTCTACAGAAGTGATGCCAGAGCTTACTTCAATGGGTGAAACCCAGGTTCCTGCGGTAAAAAAAGATTTTCGTTTTTGGCTCTATGTGGTGGCCTTTGTTCTTTCTTTACTGACAGTGTTTCGATTGGTGGATTATAGAATCACCTTGGTGGTGGTGATTTTTATAGCTGCAATTTGCAATTCCCGTCTCTTATTTATGGTAGATTATGGACTTTTAGGAACATTTTTAGGATTTTTTGTCTTTGTAGGTTGTATTTCCTCTGTTCCAGCGGTGGCAGATTTGATTTCAAAATCCATGGTTTCGCCCTTGGCCACCTACATAACAGGAATTGCAACGAGCCAAGTTATTAGCAATGTCCCAGCCAGTCTGCTTTTAAGTGGATTTGCCAATTACGGAAAGGAATTGCTTTTAGCAGTAAACGTGGGCGGCCTTGGCACCTTAATTGCAAGCCTAGCTAGTGTGATTTCCTTCAATATTTATCGCAATTCCACTGCAAGCTGCTGTAAGGAAAGCTTTATGGCTCGATTCACAGGATACAACCTACTGTTTTTGGCAGTGCTGGCACCTGTGGTATGGGTGTTTCTTTAGGGGGAGGAAACCCCTCTACTCGGAAGCGGGGTTTTCCGCACTTTTGCGGGGCAAAAGTGAGACTCGCTAAAATCGCTCAATATATCGCGATTTTCCGGCTTACAGCCGTCGTTCCCTACCTAAAACCCCATCCTTCCCCAGCACCGCTTAGGGGCTCCTTCAGGCGGTTTCGCAGGAGCTCAACCGAGACTCGCTAAAGTTGCTGCGCCACTCGCAACTTTCCCAGCCTAACGGCTGGTCGCTCCCTACCTAAGAACCCTAGAAGAAAAATCACTAGAACCACTCCTCGATTCAAAGTATAGCCCAATAAACGAAAGAGTTAGTGGAGAAAGCTAGGGGGGCACCTACTGACGCCGCCCTCTGAACGTAGTGAAGTGTAAGGCGGCAGTGGGTTCCCTAGCTTTCTCCACCGCTTTTAATTTCATTGAACCTATGCTATACTGACCCCATGGGAAACTCAACTAAGAAGTCTAGTAGTAAAACTACTGCAAAGAAGGCTACTTCAAGCAAATCTCGTAAGAAGCAGCAGAAGAAGTCTGGTGGCTTTGTTGCCATCCTTTGTATCGTGATTGTTGTGGTGGGCCTTCTCTATCTTTTTGGTCCACGGGAAACAATGATTCATTTGGTGTATGAATACACAGGTATTGTCCTGCCAGAAGCCCTCCCTTGGGAATACAAGGATTCAGTGGTGGTAGAGGATTCTGAAAGAGCAACTCCACAGCTAGCAGGAGATTTGCCCCAGGGACTTGAAATTCCCCTGTGTGCCCACAGCTCCGACAGCCATGAGATTCACGAGTATTTGGGATTCAGTCTCTGTTACCGTGAAAAATACGAGCAGGCTGAATGGGTTGCTTACGAAATCAATACAGATGAGCTGGTAAAGGCTACCAATCGTACTGATGACTTTCGTCCTGACCCAAAGATTTCCACTGGTTCTGCCACCTTGGCTGACTACAAGGGCTCTGGCTATGACCGAGGACACTTGGCTCCTGCTGCAGACCTGGCATATAGCAAAGAAACCATGAGTGAATCCTTCTATATGAGTAATATGAGTCCCCAGACTGGTGGCTTGAATCGTGGTGTTTGGAAGGATTTGGAAGCAGAGGTTCGAGAATGGACACAGGCTTTTGGTAGCATTTATGTTATTAGTGGACCAGTTTTGGAAAAGGACAGCTATCCCACCATTGGGGAAAACAAGGTAGCAGTTCCAGAATACTACTACAAGGTGCTTTTTGCTCCCGAAGGAAAGGATGGCAAGCCTGAAATGATTGCCTTCTTAATGCCCAACGAAAAGCTCAAGGAAGATTATTTTGCCTTTGTTGTTCCTGTAGATGAGGTTGAAGTACGAACAGGCTTAGACTTCTTCCATAGCCTAGACAAGGCATCTCAGGATGCACTGGAAGCTCGTTCTAATCCAGAAGCCTGGCAATAAATCACAACACTGGAGTCTGCATGAAAAAGGATACGTCTCATTTTGCAACTGAAGAAAAAACTAAGATTGGTAACCCAACTCACCATGGCTCCAGTTTCCACTTTAAACCCGTAGGAAGCTCAAGTGCTTCCTCTCACAAAAATCTCCATCTGAAAAGTCATATTTGCGACCATCACGGTTGCACCCGTTGCCAGGAGCGTCATCCAAATCAGCGTTCTCACCATGTGTGTTGTACCAAAATACAAGATCTTTGTGTCACCTCAGCTTCTGGCCCTATCCTAGACAAGGTAAACCTTCACATTCATTGTGGAGAGCTTACAGCCATCATCGGCCGTAATGGAGCAGGAAAAACAACCTTCTTCAAGACATTGTTGGGAGAGATTCCTCATACTGGAGAAATCCACTTTATGAAGGATAGCTGTGCCTGTACCTCCAGCCCTCGCTTTGGCTACGTACCTCAGCAGCTGGCAGTGGATGCCAATAGTCCTGTCTCTGTCAGTGATTTGGTGCTTGCAAGCCTAACCCGCCGTCCTGTGTGGCTTCCTCCTCGCAAAAAAGATTTGGAGCTAGTTCAGCAAGTTTTATCCATTACTCAAGTAGAGGCCCTAGCCCGTCGTCGTGTGTGCGATTTATCTGGAGGAGAACTTCAGCGAGTTATGCTGGCGTTGGCAATTCATCCGGTGCCTGATATCCTGCTTTTGGACGAGCCTGTTTCTGGTGTTGACCGAGCAGGACTTTCCATGTTCTATCAGCTAGTATCAGATTTGCGGCACACCCACGACATTACCATCCTGCTGATTTCCCACGACCTAGACTTGGTGGCTCGCCATGCAAACAAGGTGGTGATTCTAGACAAGACCATTGTGGCAGAGGGATTGCCTCAGGAAGTGTACAGCACGCAAGCCTTCCGTAATATTTTTGGTGAACAAGGAGCCTGTTATCTATGAGTTTTTGGTATACCTTCATTGATACCATCCTTCCCTTTGGCTGGCTTGAACCCAACTTTATGAAAAATGCCCTATTGGCAGTGCTGGTGGCAGCTCCCCTCTTTGGCACACTGGGAAGTTTTGTGGTATCCAACAAAATGTCTTTTTTTTCTGATGCCA
>JAGBXW010000089.1 GCA_017629095.1 Treponema sp.
AGAAAGGGGCTGGATTTTTTCCAATTCAGCTTCCCATTCAGCATCTGACTTGAACAGCTGACTCAAGTCCCATTTATCGTTCTGTGGAATTTCATTTCGTGTAGGAATTTTTATTTCGCTCATAGCTAACAGTATAACATTTTTTTCACAGGTCGCCAATGACGAATGAGGCCTAGAAGCTTGCTCAAATAGATATGTTTCAAGGTTTTGTCTCCTGTTCCGATAATAAATCTATGGGTATCTCTCAAATTATGAGTACAAGTTTAGCTGTTCTCCTTAATCCAGCAGTAATTTTTGCTGCTGTGGTGGTGATTTTTTATTTGAACTTTGTAAATTATGTGGTGCGATATCGGAAAAAGCCACCAAAGATAAAAAAGAAGAAGGTTATTGCTGCTCCTGCACCTGCTGAGGATGCTGCTGGAGAGGATATTTAAGGTCCTTCTTTTTAGAAAGAGTGAGTCGTTTTGTATGTATCCCTTTGAGGGTAAGAAAACCTTGCTTTTTCAGCTGATGAATGAGTGAAATATAATCCTGTGGCTCATAGATGGCTACAGGATTTTTTTTATTTGCTCGTTTTCTCAGTTCATGGGCAGCCTGCTCCACCGTAAACCTGTTTCTGTTTTTCTTGATAAATTGCAGGGTTTCTTCTATATCTTGAGCCTTTGTATTCAGCTTGCGACCCGCCTCCTGTGCATCACAAAAATCACAACCACTACACGAAGTTTTTTCCCCGCCCAGAGCATCCAGCAACACTTGGCGGCGGCAGTTGTTTCCTTGGGCAAAATCTCCCAAAACTCGCTGTCGGCTTCCTTTTTTATAAGCCAGGGATTTTGCCTCATCCTCTGGAGACCACAGGAGAATGGCCTTGGTGGGACTGCCGTCTCGGCCGCCACGTCCTGCTTCTTGAATATAGGCCTCTGCCGTAGGGGAAACCTCTAGATGAATGACGGTGCGGATGTCACTTTTGTCAATTCCCATGCCAAAGGCACAGGTACAGCAGAGAATGGCGGACTTGTGGGGAAAGAACCATTGCTCAGTGGCAGTTTTTTCTTCCTTGGTGAGGCCTGCGTGATAAAATTTCACCTCATCAGCAGGGAAAATTTCTCGGAACAGGCGGGCTGTAGTTTCGGACTTGGCTCTGGTACCACAAAAGATAATCATGGGGCGCTGTTCTTGGGTGGCCAGTTGGAGAGCCATTTTTTCCTTTATTCCAGTATACACCACAGAATAGTGAATGTTCTGGCGGTCTGAGGTGCTTTTCATCAGATAGGGTGGCTGGCCTGCAAAAAGGATTTCTGTAACTCGCTGCAGCACTGGTGGTGAGGCGGTGGCAGTAAAGGCGGTGATAATGGGAATTTTCAGTTTTTCCAGCACGGTACCAAGGCTCAAGTAGGAGGGGCGAAAGGTGTCTCCCCACTCGGAAACACAGTGGGCTTCATCAATGGCGGCATGAACAATATTGTAGGTGGCCAGCCGTTCTAGCAGCTTTTCTGATTGTAAAACCTCTGGGTTTGCCAAGATGATTTTTGCACCTGCATCTAGCCGCCGAAAATTTTCTGCTCGTTCCTCTGGTGTTTGCTGGCCACGGAAAAGCACTGCTTCTAACCCCGCCTGCTGGATTCGCCGTAGCTGGTCTGACATGAGGGCCAGCAAAGGATAGATAATCAAGGTTCTACCATGGAGCAGCTGGGAAGGCACCATAAAGCACATGGATTTTCCCGCTCCCGTGGGAAGCAAAACTACCTGCTTGCCCTTGTTCATGATATCATCTTCTGAGGGATTTTCTGGTGCAGCTTCATCTTCAGCCTCTTGGTGTGGCTGGGGACAAGCTTGGGAACGGTATCGTTCCTCGCACTCCATGATGTTGGCAATTACCAGCCGCTGCCAGGGATACAAGGATGGAACACCAAACACATCCTGGGCAACAGCCACTGCAGGATCCCGCTCCACTGGCTCCAATTCTTCTTCATCAAAGACATATAAATCTTCCATACCTTTATTATAGGGTTGCAGGTGGGAAAATTTGGCAGGTTCATGGAAAAATCCTGGGAAAATTTTTGTGATGGGATTTAATCTACCAACATTTCCTTGATGACAGCCTTTACTTGAACCATTTCTTTTTTTGTAATACTTCCCAGTTTTTTTATCAAACGGAGACTATCTACTGTTCTGATTTGATCAAGGACAATCCAACCAGTTTTTCCTTCAAACTGTACTGGTATTCTTGTGGGATATCCTCGTGATTTTGTTGTCATGGGAGCGATAATGATGGTACGGATGGTGTGATTCATTTCGTTGGGAGAAATGACCAAGCAAGGACGTGTTTTTTTGATTTCATGACCTATTGTTGGATCAAGATTGATTAAAAAAACATCATATTGATTGATTACCACTCCCACTCAAAATCCTCCCCAGTTGGAATGTCCTCCAGCATATCCTCTCCCTGCAAATGCATTTGTGTAAAGGCCGCTTGCCAGCCTTGACGTGGAGCTTCTTGTAGGGGTTTTAGTACAATACTTGTTTCGGTAACTTCCATTTCTACCTTATCCTTTATGGCTAGTGATTCTAGAACCATTTTGGGCAGCCGAATCCCACGAGAATTACCGATAGAAACAACTGAAACAATCATAGGTACCTCCAGTTATTACAATGTAATTATACGTTAGAGAGAATCGGTGCTCAAGCCCTCTCCCTTTATTATAGGGTTGCAAGTGGGAAAATTTGGCAGATTTGAGGAAAAATTGTGGGAAAAAGGGGTAAACTTTCCTAATCCCAGCTGGATCGTCCATCGCCCGTAATAGGAAGGACGTCTCCAAGGTAGGTTGGTTGTGCATTTGTTGCCACTAAAAAGAATGATTTTACTCTGGCTAGAGCTTCTCTCAGGTGCCAGCTGATGTGGGTTTCCTTGGAAAATGGGGTAATTTCCTTTGCTTCGTAACCGATGGCATCTAATCCTAGCTTTCGGGCAATGTAAACCGCTCTTGGTAGATGAAATCCTTGGCTTACAATGATTACATCCTTAACAAGAAAAATATCTCGTCCCCGATACATGCTCTCGTAAGTGGAAAATCCTGCATGATCCATGAAAATATCCTGATCTGGGATGTGATGCATCAACTTGATGTAGTTTTTGATGGCATTTACTTCATCATAATCTCTTTGGCCATGGTCTCCTGAAATAAGTACCTTATCTGCCAGTTCGTGATGATATAACTCCATGGCACTTTCTGCTCGGTCTCGAACAACATGGGATATACTACCGCTGTCATAGACTCGAGCACCAAGAATCATGGCACATTGGCGGGAATCGATTTGGTCAAGCTCTTGAAAGATGTATTCTTTGGTGAAATCTAGAATGTACCAGTTGATACCTATAACTGCCAAAAAGCAAATTCCTCCGCACAGTAAAACTCCCAGAAAAAATAGTTTCAAGCATTTTTTGAAGCTGTTGTGTGAGACTGTCTTCATTTCTTGCCTACCTGTCCATAATCGTGATTTCTACTCGGCGGTTTCGGGCCTTGCCTTCCTCTGTGGTGTTGGGAGCCACTGGCTTTTCGGCACCAAAGCCCTGGGTAAAGATTTGGTGAGCGTGGCGGACTCCTAGCTGCACCAAGTATTCTGCCACAGATTTTGCTCGCTCTTGGGAAAGCTTGAGTCTGGCACCTGCAGTACCAGCTAGGGCAGTGTGACCGCTTACCATTAAGTCATTGTCGGGGAATTGTTGCAAAATATCGGCAATTTTCTTGAGCTTTACCTTTTCAGTATCTAGCAAAATGGCTGAATCAGGCTTGAACTGAATATTTTCAATACTGATGGTAAGGCCGTCTTCATCCTTGCGGAGGGAAACATCATCAAGTCCCAAATCTTCAATGTTTTGCTGAACTTCAGCAAGCTTGTCCACAGAAGGGGTAACAAAATCAGTAACTTCTGCTTGGGCAATTCCCTGGAATTCGTAGGTATTGCCAAAGACGGTTTCAATTAAAATGCGGAAATCCTCGTTGTAGTGGGAAAGGGCTCCCTTTTCGTTGTCCCAATACAAGGTCTGGTGAGAATAGCCCATAGTGGTGGCAGGCAGGTCGGAAGTGAGGCTGGCCTTGTTTTTTACCTGGGGGCTGTCAAAGTAAATATTGTATCGCACCTCAATAATGTGGAGAGTACGGCCTTCTTCTTCCACAGTGCCAGTGTAGGTGTAGCGGGCAGAAAAGGGCACAATCCAAGGCTCTTGAATGTCAAAGCTCCGTCTCAGGTCGTGGGCTTCGTGTCCCTCTGCTGTCCAGGATTCTCCCACCTGCACATCCTTGTCGGGGAAAACAGGAACATCTCGGACTACTGGCATAAAATATTTTTTTTCGATGTGGTATTTTCCAAATTCATCCCGCATAAAAACGCTGGGATATTCTTCTCCCCACACAGGAATTTCGTTTTGCCGTCCGCTAGTGCTTTCTGTTACCATGAACACCGCCTCATGCTGAGCGGAAGTTCCTTCCACCTTAGTTACCTTTGCGGAAATGCGGTTTACCACCTCTGCATAGTGGGAAAACTCATTGTTAAAGAACACATTTTCTTGAACAGATGAAAGAATACGATAAGATTCACCTTCAATATATTTGTAACGGAACTGCTCTCCAGTGGCTGGTGCAAGGATAAGTCCAAAAACGAGTGCAATCAACAAAGACTGGATGCTGCAGAAAAGACGATTTTTTTTCATAGTTCCTCCTGTATGCTCAAATGGTAGTGGCCTAAATCACGAGGATTTTCGATTCCTTGTGGAGTTCCAAGCCTTTGAAACCTCTAGACCTTGACCATTCTTTACATTATTAATATATCATTAAGACTTGGAACGTTACAATGCTTGAATATATTCGTAATCTTAACATAACTGGAATGGAGATAGGGCTTCTTGTTCTGTTTTTTGCAGCCTGCTTTCTGTGCGGTATGCTGGGGGTGGGCATCGGGCGGTTGGTGGGCAAGATAAGAGAAAGACGGAGCCGAAAGGATGCGGTGCGTCGCTCCAAAGCCGTGATTTCTGGCCAAGTGGTGGAGCAGCTGGCTCCCCTGTTTCCCGATTTTCCCTGCAACCTGAGAGACGCAAAGTTTTTAGGCCAACCCATAGACTATGTGGCCTTTGTTTCAGATCAAAAGACGGGCCTTATTGATGAGGTGCTCTTTATCGAAGTGAAAACTGGTGGCAGCACCCTTTCTCCCAGAGAAAAATCCCTGAAAAAAGCCATACAAAAGGGGCGAGTTCGTTACGTGGAATGGAGGGGGTAAATTAGGGGGAACAAACCTCTACTGGTTAGCGGTGGCCAGCAATCCTTGTACCACATCCATCGGAAGGTTAGTACCTTGTGTAACCTGTTCTGGGGATAAGCCCATGGCAAGAAGATTTTGAGCCGTTTCTAGCTTGTTTTGGTAGGCTCCACGTTCCAGCCCAATGGAAATACCTTCTTCACGGCCTGTGGTAATTCCGATGGCATAAGCTTCTTCTTGCTTCACTGCCATAGCTGTATCAAAGTCGTATTCTGCTGTTAGGATACTCAAAGTCTCACCTCCTTTTCGTTCCAAGTAATCTTTTAGTATGTTGTGACGTACCGCCTCTCGAATAGCTCTTGTGAGGGGCTGTGCTTGTCCATCTGCTTTTGCCTTATCTATGAGTTTGAGAAACTGCACGTATTGCTCTAAGTCGGGGCAATTCTGTACTATTTGACTCGGCTCTTC
>JAGBXW010000090.1 GCA_017629095.1 Treponema sp.
ATTACTGTAGGTGTGCTGGGTGCCACCGGTATGGTTGGTCAGCGATATATTTATCTGCTGAAGGATCACCCTTGGTTTGAGGTAACCTACGTGGCAGCCTCTCCTCGGTCTGCAGGAAAGAAATACCGAGAGGCAGTGGCTTCTCGCTGGCTCATTGGTAGCGATATTCCTGCCAGTGTGGCCGACTTAATGGTAGAAGATGCCTCCAACGTAGAAGCTGCAAAGGGCAAGTGCCAGTTTGTATTCAGTGCCTTGGAAATGGATAAGGATGCCATTAAGGCCTTGGAAGCAGCCTATGCCGCCGCCAATATTCCTGTCGTTTCTAATGCCAGTGCCAACCGCTGGACTCCCGACGTTCCTATGTTGATTCCAGAAATCAATCCGCACCACACAGACATTATTGCCGCCCAGAAAAAGCACCACGGTTGGGATAAGGGATTTGTGGCCGTAAAGCCTAACTGCTCCCTTCAGTCCTACATGATGCCTATCTTTGCCCTGCAGCAGGCAGGGTATCCTGTAAAGCGAATGATTGTCACCACCTTGCAAGCCACCAGTGGTGCAGGCTACCCCGGAGTTCCCTCCTTTGATATGATTGACAACATTGTGCCCTACATTGGCGGTGAGGAAGAAAAGACAGAAAAGGAAGTTCTGAAAATCCTTGGAACCGTACAAGGAGACGAGATTGTTAACGCAGCAGGCCCCTTAGTTGCAGCTCATTGTAACCGTGTACCAGTGATTGACGGTCACACCGCCTGTGTAAGCCTTGAATTCGATTTGCCTGCTGACAAAAAACCTTCCCTGGAAGAAATCGAAAAGATTTGGACAAGCTTTACTGCCCTGCCCCAAAAGTTGCAGCTGCCTAGTGCCCCTGTTCAGCCCATTATCCTGCGGCACGAGGAAAACCGTCCCCAGCCCCGCCGTGACCGAGAAAATGACAAGGGTATGGCCGTTACCATTGGCCGCCTGAGAAGCTGCCCTGTCTTTGACATCCGCTTTGTGGCCTTGAGTCACAACACCAAGCGTGGTGCTGCCTTGGGTGGCATCCTGAACGCAGAGCTCTTGAAGGCCCAGGGCTTCTTTGACAATTTGTAATGAGGAAAGCATGAGCGAAAAGAATTTTCCCCTAAACAAAGAACAACTGGAACAACTAACTCAAGGCTACGAAACACCTTTTTATCTTTATGACGAAAAGGCCATTCGTGAGAATATGCGTCGGTTTACCAAGGCCTTCAGTATTTTCCCTTCTTTTAAGGAATACTTTGCGGTAAAAGCCTGTCCCAATCCCTACATCATGAAGATTCTGAAAAATGAAGGGTGCGGGGCAGACTGCTCCAGCCTTCCAGAATTGATTTTGGCAGAAAATGCTGGCATGTCGGGAGAAGAGGTAATGTTCACCTCCAACGAAACTCCTGCTAAGGAATACATTTACGCAAACTTAAAGGGTAATATCATCAATCTGGACGACATTACCCACATCGACTATCTGGAAAGAGCCTTAGGAGCATTGCCTGAACTTATTAGCTTCCGCTACAACCCAGGCCCCCTGAAGGAAGGAAACGCCCTTATCGGTAAGCCTGAGGAAGCAAAATACGGTTTAACCCGAGAACAAATCTTTGAAGCCTACAAAATCTGTAAGGATCGAGGGGTAAAGCGATTTGGACTCCACACCATGGTGGCTTCCAACGAGCTGAATCCCGACTATTTTGTGGAAACAGCCCAGTTGTTGTTTACGCTGGCAGTGGAGCTTAAAGAGCAGGTTGGAGTGTCCTTGGAATTCGTCAACCTTGGTGGTGGAATCGGTATTCCCTACCGACCAGAGCAGGTAGCCGTGGACTATGACTACGTGGCTCAAGGAATTAAGGCTGTATACGATAAGCTCATTGTTCCCGCTGGTCTTGCCCCACTGAAAATCTGCTGGGAATGTGGTCGCCCCATTACTGGCCCCTACGGATGGCTTGTAACACGAGTATTGCACCAAAAGCACATTTACCGAGAATACATCGGTGTAGATGCCAGCATGGCAGACTTGATGCGACCTGGTATGTACGGTGCCTACCATGAGGTAACAGTCAGCGGCAAGGAAGATGTAGCTAAAACTGAAACCTACGACGTGGTAGGCTCACTGTGCGAAAACTGCGATAAGTTCGCCGTTCAGCGACAGCTTCCCAAGATTGACGTTGGAGACCTGCTGATTATCCATGATGCAGGAGCCCACGGTAGAGCCATGGGCTTTAACTACAATGCCAAGCTTCGTTGCGGGGAATTGCTGCTACGGGAAGATGGTTCTGTAGTCCAAATCCGCCGAAAGGAAACAGTAGATGATTACTTTGTCACCTTAGATTTTAAGGGCTTGCAATCATTTAAAGCATAAAAAAAAGGTACACTTCGGTTTGGAGTGTACCTTTTGCATTTAATAAAGTTTAATGCAAATTACTTGCAGCTTACTTCATCACCCCAGTTATCAGGTCGTGGGCTACTGAGCCCCGCAATGGAATAGCAGGAAGATTATCTCGGCTAAACCAGTGAAGCTCGTGGATTTCGCTTGTTTCTGGCACTAGCTCCCCACTTTCCCATTCAGCACGAAAGGCCAGCATCAACTGATCTGGGAAGGGCCAGCTCTTACTACCTACATAACGGATATTCTTTACGGTAATACCGGCCTCTTCTTGCACCTCTCGTGCAACACATTCCTCCAAGGTTTCACCTGGTTCCATGTAGCCAGCCAAACAAGTGAAAATGTCGGTATTGCGGTGCTTGTGGCGAGCAAGAAGAATCTTTCCCTCCTTTTCCACCAGTACAATCATGGCGGGAGACAGGCTGGGATAGTACACGTTGCCACAGGACAGGCACACTCGGGCAGTTTCGTCGGTGGAGTCGTGGAGCTGGCTGCCACACTTGCCACAGAAGCGGGAACGCTTTCGCCAATTCAGCAATGCCAAGGCACGGGCCACCAAGGGAGCCAGGTCATGCTTGGCAAAAAACACCTCACGAATAAACACCCAGTGGCAGCCCGCAGGCTCCGTGGCAGTTTCTTCCAGTAGCATGGTGGCATAGCCCTGCTCTCGTTCTATAAACCAATCGGAAGCTAGTTGGTATTCAAGGAATTTATGATAAATCTCTGCTGGAGGAGGAGTGAGCACATCTTGTTTGACCGTTAGTATTTGATTAGCCCGAAAAATAAACAGGTGCTGGGCATCATCAACATGGATAGTTGTAATCATGGACATATCTCTATGATACCATGGGTTTCCACCTCACGCAAACTTTTTTTTCAGGCACTGAGGGAAATGACGTACCTGCTGTTCATTACTACTAGACACTCGCTGGTTCTCGGTCATTTTGAGAAAGCTTTGCGTACTCTTTGTCAAATCGCTTTGTTGTGGCGATTTTATAAACCATGAGCAGCCTCATATTCTTCCATTGAGTCAAAGGTTTGTAGTGTTCCTTGGGAATATGAGTTTAGGATTTCTTGATGCTCGGCTTTCAGTTCTTCTGTCAAGGAGTAGTGTTTTTTAATGGACATTTGGGCCTCTGGATGTAATTTACAAACACTTTTCAATGCAGAAATAAGAGCCTTATCTGCATTACGTATAGTTAAACTTACTGTCATTTTACCCTCCACATTTAAAATATAAACTAATTTAAAGCTTTGTCAAGGCAAGAAAAGCTTTCGCCACTCCCGCAAGTCTTTACCAGCCGGTTCTCGGCATCGTAGCTGTAGGTTATCGTGCCGTAGGCGGTGGTCTTGGTGGCACGGTTCCCGTTTGCGTCGTAGGTGTAAGTGATGGGAATCTAATACATCTTTCTGTTAAAAATGGTATTCGATACCACTTTGTTTCATGATTGCATTTGCAGTGTGTCGGGATTTTATCTTTGAATCCACAGTAAAATTCCGTTTTGTTATAGGGCTATAATAAATGTCATGGTCTCCTTTCCCATGGCGAACGAAATGGCAACCATTCTGCAACAGGATTTTTCTGACTTGTTTTTCGTATTCTGCCATTATGCCAGCACCATCTCTCTACGTTCCACACTGAAGAACAAAGAGTTGGCTGCAGAAACCTTGTTCAAGGCGATTAATTCTGGGGCAGCGAACCGAACACGTTCAATCAATGCATCCAAAGAGCCTCCCTCAAGTACAAGTCCTGGAATGTCATCACTTTGGGCAATCCAGACCCCTGCCTCACTGTCCCATGTAAAATTTACCTTGTACTCCATGCTTTCATCTCCTGCTATTGCTATATCATAATTCTACACCAACTCCAGTGTCGCCGCAAGTCTTCAGGAGCCGGTTCTCGGCATCGTAGGTGTAATAAACTAAATCACAATTCCATCATTATCATGTTCTTTCTTTTTAGGTTTTACAATTTTGACTTTCATTAGTTTAGCTGTGAACCACACAGAGTCTGTGGAAAAAAAAGGGTAAACCAAATCAAAGAGAGAAACAATTCCTATAAGTTTAAATGCGACATGAAAATCCTCCTCATATACAATCACATTTAAAAATAATAGGCTATAATGAAGAAAATTTGAGATAATTATCCTCCATTTCTGATTATTTTCTGCTTCCAACTTGTATCCTAAAATGATAGAACTGGGACTCCTCATCCAACAGTTAAGGGATAAAAAACAAAGGATACCTGTCAAGAATGCACAGATTAAAATAATGAAAAATATTTCTTCCGATATTTTCAGGTAAGTCCCAATTAAAATCAGTACAATAATAATTGTAAAAATTATAAATAGAGAATCAATAATAGTTGACAACAGGCTCATCTTAAGCCTCTCACTTTGGGTTAATTGCATAAAATCACCTCCAAATCTCACCAAGATTTAATAACCCTTTCAATTTTTCTCTCTATATAAGAACCTGTCTGCTTAATCACATCATACGCTTCTGTAATATTGCCCCAGACACTTACACCTATGCCTATCTGTCCCCCTATACCGATTACAAAATCTTGTTCATGCCCTGATATAGAATTGCCTTTAACATTTATTTTAGCAACAGGTACTATTTCAGTTTCCGCATCCCATGCATTTTTTACATGGTCAAAATATTTATCTGAATCACTTGCTATTGCTTTTTTTTCAACTCCCACTCCTATTTCACCAAAATCTAGTAATGATACCGTTAAAGATGCCCCAACAGTATCATAAGAATTTTGACCATTTTTATCTACAACTGTTTCTAAAGTTCCCGCATCCGCACAAAAAGCCGGGACAATTCGGTGTACTCGCCGGTGGACAGGTGGCCGTGGTCAGGGCATTTGATGAAAAAAAGGACTGACTCCTTGCAGAATAGAAGTCAGTCCTTAAAAGAATTGCATCTATATGTTCAAACTTATTTCAAGATAATCTCTTCCGTGGAGGTTACCCGGTCTCCTTGTCCCAGTGAGACAATGAAGCGTGCTGGACTGTCCTTGTACTCTATCCCTACAACCTTGTCACCTGCTGATGATGGGATGAATGTATAATCCATGACAAAATCTTCTGTGTGGTAAAGTTTCACCATCGGAACAGACGAGTCAGGGATAGTGCACAGAATGAACTCTCCGAATTTCGTATCCAACGAAAACAAGTCTGTCGTTATATCCAGCCGGAGGATTTCTCCCTTCTCACCATCTATCTTCCATATCCGCTTGCTATCATCCTCCCGGTGAAGGAAAAACACCCTGTCTCTACTTGCCGTTGCCTGCACAGACTCCACATTGTTGGCCTTGTACAGCGGGGTTTTCTTCCCATTGCCATTGACAGATACCAGAAGACTGCCTGTTCTGTCATTGAAATCAAATGTAAGTGACTGCCCCTCCTGCAAGGGGGAAAACTTTTTTTCTAGATTACGGGGAGGCTTAGGAATTGGTTGCTCATAGTCTATCTTTTCCATGCGTACAATCTTGCTACGGTCTTCCGACAAATACAACTCCCGCTCCAGATAAATATCCATCATTTCACCCATGAGGATGATAAACTTGTTTTCTGCCGCATCGTAATCCATTTCCCCGATGGCCATATAGGTATACATTTCAGGTATTTCCAAGTCAATCTCTTGAACGGCTTTCCCCTTCCCTGTATCGTACAAAGTTATAATTCCATTGTAATCATTTGAGTTAGTAAAAATGCCATCCACAAGTTTTCCCTCAGCTATGACAGCTGTTCCTGTATCGTCCGCAGTAAACTGAAAAGTTGAAATAGCGGGGAACAGACGCTCCAGTGTTCCGGCACTTCCATCGATGTAAAGAAAGTCTACTTTATAATCATCGATTGGTTCCTCAACTTTAACAGAGAGAAGAAGTTTTTTCCCATCCTCACTTTGAAACAACTTACCAGTAAAGCCTTCCAGTGTAGTAAGCAGTTGCCTGTCTTGCCCATTATTTGATTTGATATAGATTGCCAAATCCCAAGGTTTCTTTGCCGACAACTTTTCCGTCTCAAAAAATTGGTTCTGTGCAAGGGGGGAGAAGGTCTCAAGGACGGTTGTCTGCCGTTTCTCTGCCTTGCAGTTGCAAAGAATCATGACTAGGCAAAGCATGGCAAGGATTCCCCTGCACTTTGATGTTTTCATGTGTTCCTCCAAGTTTCCAACACAAGCATGTTGGATTCATTTATTCTTCTTATTTGTTTCATAAGTGTATATCTTATTGATGTCACTGGTTGCCACCACGTATTACATTTCTTCATCTCTGTTAATCCCCCTTTGTTACTTCCCGTTTTTTCTTGCTCGAATAAATATTATCAACATATATATAAATATTATTAACATTTCAAAAAATGTAATATTAAAAACAGATTGCCCATAAACAAAACAAATACAAACAAATGCTAATAGTAATATCGAGAGTAGTACCATAGCCAGTACCATATTATATTTCCAAAACAGAATTATACAGAAGCAAAAAAATATTGTAATTAATCTTTTTATTCCTGTATACTGAAATCCAATAGTAACTATTTCATTGATTTCCCAAATGACTAACAAAAAAACTGTCAAGATAATAAGATAAAATATTCCCTTACTCATTTTCCCCTCTTCTCCTTTCGTTGCTCAGCGTTTATATTTGTGAAAATCAATACTCCTGAGTTTTGCTCCTGATTTATTTGAGGAAATTCTGGATGTTGTTGTCTATTGTCATATGCCAATGCTGCTAAACCAGCAATAGCTGCAATCTTTCCTCCAGGGCCATTATCCGGGGGAATATATCCCGGCTCACCCAATTTACTGGGGTCTGGAACATTTTCAGGACCAGCATTTGCTTTTTTGCCTAGCGGACCAGGACTTTGATTACCAGGAGGAATTGGATTTCCCTCCCTATCTCGTACTGGTCGTTTCTCGATAACATTATCAACAAAATTGCTTATTGCCGCACTTACAGCCCCGTCGCTCAGAGCATCCGCCACAACAACAGCCGTACCAATACCCAAGACAATGATGGTCCCACCTGAAACAGTGGCAACCGTGCCAGCCACAACTGTTACAGCCATCAGGCCATCTAAGTCCACGTAATTCACTGGATCATTGTTCACATACGCAAACCAATTGCTGCCATCCCGTATCGGGTCTATCGTGGTGAACCGCACGGTCTGGGGACTATAGTCACGGTAGCCGTAGTTATACAAACCTGTGATGCTGTCGTAGGGTTTGCCCAAGTATCCATAGTCAGAACCAGTGGTATAGTTACCAGTTATTGGTGAGCCGAATATGTCATAGTCGTAATAGGATTCTTGTACGCCATGGTTGTCAGTTACGGAGCGGGTACTGCCTAGAATATCCGTACCCAGATACCCACGTGTACCGCTAGAACGGTTAATTGCTACTGGTGAGCCGTGGGCATACAGCATGGTACGCTCACCTCTGTATCTGCTGGAAACTGTTTGGTAAGAACTATCTTCTATGTATTGGTACTTCTCACTGGTTCCCTGTCCATCATCAAGGTAGCGGTATCTCTCACCAGTAGCATATCCGGCAGGTGTATGCTGTATGCTAGTGTTGTACGAGTCGGTGAATCCACCACTGGCATACACCGGGGATTCTTTGACTACATCAAAACCCAAGCCATCGTACAAAGTACGCAAGGTAGCAGCATTATTGTCTTGTACCAAAGCACGCCGTCCCAAGGGGTCATAACCGTACCGTGTGGAGGCTATCGTCCGTGCCTCGTCATCGATGACACGTGAGCGAACCATGCGGTTCTGCGGGTTGTACTCATAAACAGCGTTTGTAAAAGAACTGGCTTGTGACAATAAATTTCCGTTATTGTCATACTGGTATTCTACACCAACACCGCCTCTCCCGCAAGTCTTTACCAGCCGGTTCTCGGCATCGTAGGTGTAGGTTATCGGTGCCGTAGGGGTACTTTCTGTAATAAGCCACCCTGACTTTTTATGGTAGTTTAATCAGCAATCCATCTGAATATTGCGATATTTTAATGTGAACATCAATTGTTGTACCAAAAGGAGAGAATATAAATTCCTCAAGATTTGTAAGAGAGGATATATCTATCCCCTCACTTTTAATTCTTTTTAACTGTTCTTGTGTTACATATCCTCGAAACTCAAGTTTTTTTAGGTTTTTTATGCTTTTCAAAATACTGAAGTCAAAAAAAGGACCTGTATTGATGTATAGCTCCTCGCAACTGGAAAGCTCCGAAAGAAAATCATAGGATTCTAAAAATGCAAGCGATTGAAATTCCAGAGTTCTCAGATATGGGAACTGCCCCAATCCATAAATGTACTTCGTTTGTCGATTATTTAAATCGGAATCAAAGAGGACAATCGTTTGTGTATTTTCTGGATATGTAAGTGACACTTGACTTCCGTCAATCATAACCAATGTCACTTCCTTATCAATTGAAAAACAAGAACTAACAAAAAGGAACAATAGTATTAGACAAATCTCTTTCTTTGTAGTCATTTTTATCTCCTATGGATTATTCAGAGGTACGTATGTTGCTGTCCCACGTCCAGCACTACCATTGGTATCAACTGTAAGATCATATTCCCTTGGTACAGGGGTAGTTATGCCATTTGTCTGCATAACTGTATAACTTGTTTCTGAGGTAGTATAATAATATTCCATATGGTCTTGATTCTCATCATTATCCCAATCATAAAAAACATAACCACTTGTATCATTTACAGGGGTATCGCTTCTGTTATTTGGAAAGGAATTAAACCATGTATTTACATTAATATCATTTAAATCTGGGGCTTCACCATTTTGTCCTCGAGGATCTTGTCCATTAGAAACAGCTTGGTTCCATGCCATTATATCACAATGATACGTCGATGGATTTGTTGGTATTTGATTCTCAGGTAAATCATCTCGATTATCACTGATTTGGAGTGAAGTCCTTTGCCCATCACTAGCCAGCAACCCCCACAAGTCCACATAATTCACCGGGTCATTATTCACATACGCAAACCAATTGGCTCCATCCCGTATGGGATCCACCGTGGTGAACCGCACTGTCTGCGGTGAGTAGTCACGGTAGCCGTAGTTGTACAGACCAGTAATCTTATCGTAGGGTTTGCCCAAATACCCATAGTCAGCACCTGTGGTGAAATCACCAGCTACAGGGCTACCAAAAATGTCATAGTCGTAATAGCTTTCTTGTACACCGAGGTTGTCAGTTACGGAACGTGTGCTACCAAGTATGTCTGTTCCTAAATATCCACGTGTACCACTGGAACGGTTAATTGCAACCGGCGAGCCATTGGCGTAGAGCATTGTACGCTCGCCAGCATACCTGCTGGCGACTGTTTGGTAAGCGTTATCTTCTATATATTGGTATTTTCCACTGGTGGCAGTGGCTGCATCGTCAAGGTAGCGGTAACGTTCACCTGTTGCTCTGCCAGCGGGTGAGTATTGGATTCCAGTGTTGTACGTGTCAACAAATCCACCACTGGCATACACCGGGGATTCTTTGACTACATCAAAACCCAAGCCATCGTACAAAGTACGCAAGGTAGCAGCATTATTGTCTTGTACCAAAGCACGCCGTCCCAAGGGGTCATAGCCGTACCGTGTACTGGCTATCGTCCGTGCCTCATCGTCCACCACACGTGAGCGAACCATGCGGTTCTGCGGGTTGTATTCATAAACAGCGTTTGTAAAAGAACTGGTTTGTGACAATAAATTTCCGTTATTGTCATACGCATATTCTACACCAACACCAGTGTCGCCGCAAGTCTTTACCAGCCGGTTCTCGGCATCGTAGCTGTAGGTTATCGTGCCGTAGGCGGTGGTCTTGGTGGCACGGTTGCCGTTTGCGTCGTAGGTGTACATCTCCGTCCTGAACACCTGGGTTGTGGGCAAAAAGCCACTGCCGTTTCGCATCCACACAAAAAGCCGGGACAATTCGGTGTACTCGCCGGTGGACAGGTGGCCGTTGGAAAGCCCGCTGACTCCCTCCTGCCAGAAGAGGCCGTGCTGGCGGGCCTCCTGCTCCTGCAAGTCCCTCAGCTCCGGCGAGTCAGGGTAGTACACTTTGGCCAGCTGCCCCGCCAGGTTGTACTCGTAGCGGGTCACCGCCCCGGTGTGGCTCACCGTGGCGCTGCGGCGGCCCAGGCTGTCGTACACGTAGCCCTCCCCACGCAGCAGGATGTTGCTGGAATTCTTTTCAGTGATGAGGATTACACGCCCTGCCTTGTCGTAGGCGGTGTGCTGGCTCACGCCGTTGCCAAAAATTCTCTCCGTCTCCCGCCCCATCACGTCATACTTGTAGGACACAGAAAGCCGCTGCCTGTTGTCGCTTACCTCCAGCAGCTCGCCGTTCCTGCCGTAGCGGTAGGCGGTCTCCCGCCCAGCCCCGGCCATGAGTATCCGCCTGCCCGCCCGGTCGTAGGCGTAGGTGACGGTCTCCCCGGTGGCCTCGTCATGCTGCCGCACCAGTCGGCCGCCCCGGTCGTACTCATAGCCTAGCGTCCCAGTGCTGCCGGTGGCACGCACCAGCTGGCCAGCCATGTCATAGCGCAAGGTCTCGGTGGTGCCGTCGGCGTACCGTATGGTCTTGGTGGTACCGCCCGCCGTGTATTCTATGGTGGTGGTGCCGCCGTTGAAGTCCCTCTTTGTCTGTTATCAGTGACGAAAGCTGATGATGAGAGTGATACCAAGGATGACACCTGACTAAATGAATTATTTAGACATACGGCGAATATAAAAAACTGAACCAATTGGTTTAAAGAAATCCTCATCTTCAAGGTTTATGCCCATTCTCTTACAAAACAACAGTATCTTCTCTTTATTGAATTTGTCTGGAATACGTTTCTCTCCATAGGTATCGCCCTCTTCAAAAAAGGCTGGCTCACCTGTATGATAGAATTTCCAACGTTTCTCTTTAATGTTGTAGACAACCCGTTCTTTTTGATTTTCGTAATAAGCTAAATAATATCCTGGATACGGTTTCTCATCATCGATATATATATGGGCTGCCCTTATGTTTGCTGTCTGTGCAATATACTTAACAAGAAAAAAATTGCCATCTCTAAGATTATTCAAAAAAATTACCAAGGAATTCTTTTGTACATAAGTACAACTTTGATATTTCAAGAAATCATCATCTTCACATATTAGAGGAAGATCTTCTTGTTTGTAATATTCAATAGGAAACGACCTTGCAGTCACAGGAAACAATATTTTGTAAAAAAAATCTTCATAGTTTTCTATGTCAAAGAAAACATTAAATACCAATCTCATACCTAACTCCTTCCTTATTCAAGTATTTCAAGATGTACGATTCCACTTGGATCATTCCGCCGAATGGTTTCTCCATGTTTTTTAGAAGTTGACTTGCTTCTGTCAATTTCCCAATAGTGCCTCTTTCCTTCGTTGTCTGTCCATTGCAAATCTGGTCTGTTCGTTCCAACTTTGTTTCCATTTGCATCCACCTGTTGTTGATTTTTTCTCACATTGTTCATATTCACTCCGTTAGCAGACAATTCATCTAGTTTCTGTTGTATTCTTGTATCATGTTCAATGCTGCCATCCCGGATTGGATTCACCGTGGTGAACCGCACGGTCTGTGGTGAGTAGTCACGGTAGCCGTAGTTATAAAAGAACTGGTTTGTGACAGCAGGTTTCCGTTGCTGTCATACTGGTATTCTATACCAACTCCAGTGTTGCCGCAAGTCTTTACCAGCCGGTTCTCAGCATCGTAGCTGTAGGTTATCGTGCCGTAGGCGGTGGTCTTGGTAGCCCGGTTGCCGTTGGCGTCGTAGGTGTAGCTCTCCGTCCTGAACACCTGGGTTGTGGGCAGGAATCCGCCTCCGTTCCGCATCCACACAAAAAGCCGGGACAATTCGGTGTACTCGCCGGTGGACAGGTGGCCGTTGGAGAGGCCGCTGACACTCTCCTGCCAGAAGAGGCCGTGCTGCCTCGCCTCCTCTTCCTGCAAGTCCCTCAGCTCCGGCGAGTCAGGGTAGTACACTTTGGCCAGCTGCCCTGCACTGTTGTACTCGTACCTCGTCACCGCCCCGGTGTGGCTCACCGTGGCGCTGCGGCGGCCCAGGCTGTCGTACACGTAGCCCTCCCCACGCAGCAGCAGGTTGTTGCCGTTCTTCTCCGTGATGAGGATTACACGCCCTGCCTTGTCGTAGGCGGTGTGCTGGGAAACGCCGTTGCCGAAAATTCTCTCCGTCTCACGCCCCATCACGTCATACTTGTAGGCGACGCTCAGCCGCTGCCTGTTGTCGCTCACCTCCAGCAGCTCGCCGTTCCTGCCGTAGCGGTAGGCGGTCTCCCTCCCAGCCCCTGCCATGAGTATCCGCCTGCCCGCCTTGTCGTAGGCGTAGGTGACGGTCTCACCGGTGGCCTCGTCATGCTGCCGCACCAGTCGGCCGCCCCGGTCGTACTCATAGCCTAGCGTCCCGCTGCTGCCGGTGGCACGCACCAGCTGGCCAGCCATGTCATAGCGCAAGGTCTCGGTGGTGCCGTCGGCGTACCGTATGGTCTTGGTGGTACCTCCTGCCGTGTACTCCATGGTGGTGGTGCCGCCGTTGAAGTCCCTCTTTGTCTGGAGCTGTCCCTCCCCGTCATAGGTGTAGCCCTGGGTTCCTCCAAGCCGGTTCTCCTCCTCCACCAGCCGCCCGAACTCGTCCTTGCGGTAGGCGTAGTCCCTGCCGTTCCCGTCCGTCACCGTGACGGTGCGGCCACGGTCTGTGTAGCTGTAACGCTCCACCACCTGGCCGCCGCTCCGCACCTCCGTGATGCGGTCGAGCTCGTCGTAGCGGTAGCTCCTGTCCACACCGGGGCGGCCGGTCTCCCGTATGAGCCTCCCCCCACCGTCGTAGGTGTAGGCGGCCACCGTCCCCAGGCTGTCGGTCACCTTGGTCACATTCCCCAGATGGTCGTATTGGTAGGTGGTGGTGGTTCCGTCACGGTGGACTATTGACTCCACCAGCCCCAGGGCGTTGTGGGTGTAGGCCGTCTCCCTGCCGTGGCCGTCCGTGACGGCGGCAAGGTTCCCCAGGCTGTCGTAGCGGCGGCTGGTGGTGTTCCCCTCCCCGTCGGTGGTCTCCACGATGTTGCCCCATGCGTCAAGCCTGTGGGTGGCGGTGTACAGCCCGCCCTCCACCACCTCCACGCTGCGCCCCTCCGGGCTGTAGCGGTACTCCGTGTGCCGCTGGGCGGTTGTCTTGTCCGAGGTCTCCCCCAGAACCACGCTGGTAATCCGACCAAGGCTGTCGTGCTGGTACCACTCCCTCCTTCCGGGGTTAGGCTCGGTTCCCCGCCGCAACCGTCTTTCGGTACTCCTCCCGGTGCACAGCGGGTGTGGCCGCCTCAAGTACCGCCAGATCAGCCGTGGCAAGGTCGGCGGGGAAAAGCACGCAAAGAATTAGTCAAAATGTTAAAAAGATACTAGTCGAGAACATTGTTTATTCTATAAATCCGAAGTATTTTTGTCCATTCGACATCAAAGCCCTCTTCTTCTTTTGCTTTATGATACTGTAGAAATGCTAGTGCTGTATAATAATCAGGAAAAAGTAAATTTTCATTTAACTGATTATAAAACTGTTGAAATATATTTACATTGGAATTTAGAATCTCTTGATAAATAGAAGAATAACAATACCCATTCTCATCAAAGACTCCCACATCAAATCCAAGGGTCGATTCTACGCAATAATTCTTTTCATCAACAATTATTCTTGTAGCAGTCTCTGACCATGTATGAGATACAAATCCATCAATTCCTTTAAACTGTCCAATGTTCAACGACAGAGGACTTCGTACAATAAAAAAGTCATTCCTATCCATAACGCTAGTTTATACTCCTAAATACTTAAAAATTATTTATTAACTGGAATATGATCTTGTCCTCCAACATGGATATGACTACCACCTTTCCAATGAACAGAATCTCGGTCGTCACGTCCTTTTAATCCCTTAGTATCGTTAGGGTCAATTTCCCTCCCCCACTCGAGTAAAATATCAGCCTCTTGGGTTGTTATTCCATTCCTTTTTGCTTCTTTTGCGAGACTAGATAGAGCCTGCTCATCAGGTGTGTGTCGTTTCGCTGCATTTATGGCATTGTCAACATCATCAAGAAGCTTAGTCCCTGCCTCAAGAACTTCATCCCCGTGCTTAATGGCAGCCCGTGCAATCTTGCCGCCCTTGCCAATGGCATCACCCACAATTGGGAGCATGGAGGCGGCGGAAAGGGCTGCTCCGGTTACGTCCCCACGGCCAAGGCTGATGAGGGCGTTTACTCCGTCGGCAATTTCTCCCACACCGGGAACAAGACCTGCAACATCCAATCCAGCCTGGACACCATCCAAGGCCTTTGACCAGAAACCTCTTTCAGGTTCACTAGAAAGCAGTCCAAGCAAATCCACGTAATTCACCGGGTCGTTGTTCACATAAGCAAACCAGTTGGCCCCATCTCGTATCGGATCCACTGTAGTGAACCGCACGGTCTGGGGACTATAGTCACGGTAGCCGTAGTTGTAAAAGAACTGGTTTGTGACAATGATTTACTCTTCCTTCTCATCGTAAAATATAAAATGACACAAAATGACATAATGGTAAAGAATCATAACCAGTTGTATGCAATTATTTTCTCATTTTATCAAACTTTTTTCTGGAAATCCGTCAAAAATTTGATTTTCAAACTAATAATATATATGTAAAGAATTTTTATTGGAGGTAAGAATTGCTAACAGAAGCGGAATTGCAGAAAAAGTGGGAAAGCTTGACTTTTACCGATGATTTTATCTTTTCCCGGGTGATGCACGATGAACATATTTGTCGTCAGGTGGTGGAACTGATTCTTGGAATACGGATTGGAAAGATACGCTACCTTTCAGCACAAGATGAACATAAAACCGACCCAGATTCCATGCGAATCATTATGGACGTGTTCTTGCGGGATGAGAACCGCATTATTAATGTAGAAGTTCAAACTGGCCACAAGAAGGAACTTCCCAAACGGAGTCGTTATTACCAAAGCGTGGCAGACGTAAGCACCACCTCAACTGGAACCAAGTATCGAGATTTACCAGAAAACATCCTCATTTTCATCTGTACATTCGATCCTTTTGACAGGGATTTTCCCCGTTACACCTTCCAGTACATCTGTAACGAGGATAAAGGGCTCAAATTAAAGGACGGCTCTCTTCGAATATTTTTAAATACCAAGGCCACTCAACTTTCAGCCCTTGACCAGAAGTTACAAGCATTTTATCATTATTTGCAGGAAGGTGTTGCTGAATCCAGCTTAACACAAGAGATTTCCAGCAAAATTACCACACTGAAAAATAATTCCATTGAAAGGAGGTCGTTCATGACACTGGCTCTAAAAATGGCTGATCTAGAATACGATGCATATGAAAATGGGTTCGATAGAGGCCATGAAGCTGGACTCCAAGCTGGACTCCAACAAGGCATAGAACAAGGCATAGAACAAGGCATAGAACAAGGCATAGAACGTGGTGCCTACCAGAACAAGCTGGAGACGGCAAAAAATCTTCTTTCCATGGGTCTTTCCTCAGAACAAGTAGCCCAAGGAACAAACCTCCCGCTGGATGTAGTACAAGGATTACTGTAAGAGGTGGATTTTAGCGGACAAGGGGCAAGACATCACAGCCTCTTGCACCGTTACCCTGTACCAGCGTCCTTCTCCCAAGGACATCATAGCCGTACCGTGTGCTGGCTATCGTCCGTGCCTCATCGTCCACCACACGTGAGCGAACCATGCGGTTCTGCGGGTTGTATTCATAAATGGAATGTTTCAAAGAACTGGTTTGTGACAGCAGGTTGCCGTTGCTGTCATACGCATATTCTACACCAACACCAGTGTCGCCGCAAGTCTTTACCAGCCGGTTCTCGGCATCGTAGCTGTAGGTGATGGAGACCTAGGCGGTGGTCTTGGTGGAGGAAGGTAAAAGGTATCAGTTTATCGGAACAATTGTGATTATTATCTTTTTTTTTAAAGAAGTTTACTGTTTTCATGATATTATCAATAAATGTTGGCCAAAAGCTATATCTGGCATATAAATAAAAGATAGACAAGGTTCCTAAGATTGCAGAGATAAAAAACACTACTCCAAGCCTATAGCTCTTTCTCCAAACACCCTCAGAAACTTCTCGTATATTTCCTTCTATATCCTTCACATAGTATTGATTTGTTACAGTATCAATAAATCCATTGAATGCACTTCCTCCTATCTTTTTACTAAATAAAATTTCAATTACTAGAAGTATGAGTGCAAGAAAAATAAAAAAACAACAAATAATGTTGACTTTAAATTCTATACTATATCTTTTCATTCTACATCCTCCCAAATGATACTTATACCGTTACCATACCCAAGCGAATACCCTAATTTAAAACCATTTTTACCTAATAAAAAATCTACACCTATTTTCAACTGCAATAACTTCTCCTCCAATTTTAATTTTCTTCTTTCCAAGAACTATATCTATAGACCCTCCAGCTTTAAAAATATACGCACCTGTCGAAAGTCCAATATTTGACCCCTCCATACCAATCATATAATCGGTACTTAAACCACTTGCATGACCAGATATTCCAATTCAAAACTTATCATCATCACTCTTTGCAAACATCCACGAATTTTCATAACTCGCTACGCCTGTACCTCCATTTTGATTAAAATTACCATTTTTAATATCCAGATTGACCCCCACTCCCGCAAAACCGTACTTCCATTCCTCTACTCGCCCCATCAAAAAAGACTATTCTCAAAACTCCATCTTACTGATATACTTAATCTATGATGTTTTCGCTATCCCAGGAGATTATTCATCAAATTATGTTTGCCTTGGAGGATCAGAACACTACCTACGTTCTTGAGTTCCACTCCGGAAGGCTGGAGGATATAGCCTCCTTTCAAGACGATGAAATTCCTGCAGGATACGTGGAATTACCGCAATGGGAGCCCGCCAACGGCTTTCGTATGATGGAGCGCTTTGTAGCTGTGGTACGGAATACCGCCCTGCAACGGCAGCTCCGTTCCGTCCTGTTTTCGGGAAAGGGGGTGTTTAAGAATTTTAAGAATCTTTTAAAGTCCCATCCTCAGGGAGAAAAACAATGGTTTTCCTTCCGAGAAGAGGAAATGACCAGGTATATTACCCAGTGGTATAACCAGTTGAGGGAAGTGTACGGCCTAGAGCAATTAGGTGAAGAGCCGGAAGACAATGAAGAGCTTTTACAGGATGATTTTATCTTCAGAGAATACGACGCTACTCGTGATGAAGAAAACCTCATCCTTGCTGCCAACAGTTTTATGTCAGAGCGGGAAGCCCAATGGCCAGGAGAAATTGGCTTGGTACTATCCAGCCTGTGGCAGGAAAAGAAAACCAAGGGAGAGCAAAAAACATTTCTCTCTGTGGTGGCAGAAACCGTAGGTGGTGATTTTGCCGGATGTATTGAAGCTATATTGTATCCGTCTTACGTAAAGGAGACAGTGCTCCTAACCTCTTTTTTTGTACTGGAGCAATATCGGGGACTGGGAATCGGGAAAAAACTACTGGAGCAGGGTGTACTGCAATTACAAGAAAAAGGAATCCGTTGGATTATCCTTGCAGACCTAGTGATTCCAGTTTTTTTACAGACCTGTCTGACACGAGTTGGTTTTGTCAGCAGTGGCGGTGGCTATATCCTGGATACCAAGGGAAAGATACTAGCCACAGAAGATTTTGACGATGCGGGAGCAAATGAATCGCTCCCAGACTTTTTTATTGGAGAAAAAGATGCCTAGTAACAACTCATTTAACGAAGAACGATTTGTAGCTGTATTGGAAGAAGCAATTAACAAGGTAAAGACAGAAGAAGATCCTGTGCTTCTAACAGACATGAAAAAGTTGTTTAAAAAACATGTTCCCTTTACACTGAGAACCTACGTGGCAGCCTACTTGGCAAAGCAGGCATGTCAGGGATTCAAGGGCGGTAGCAAGTATTCGAGCCGCACCGAGGGATTCAACAAGGGAAATGATCGTGGAGCCAGAAAGGAGCGCCCTGCTCCCCGCCAGCACCAGGAGGAAGTACGACGGGAAAACACCCCAGAGCCCACCATTACCGAGCGCCCCGCTCCCCGCAGAGTAACTATTGACGAAGAATATGCAGCCACCGTTTTTATCGGCATTGGAAAGAACCGTCGTGTGTACACCAGAGATTTGATTACCCTTTTGATGCAGGTTTGTAAGCTGGATCGGGAGAGAATCGGTCGCATTCGCAATCAGGAGAACTACTCCTTTGTGGAATTGTTTAAGGAAGACGTGGACGATGTTATCAACACC